>JBPPMH010000129.1:0-19451 GCA_051305945.1 Gemmatimonadaceae bacterium | reverse complement strand
ACGCTACCCACGGGGTTTTGCGCGACGATCTTCGCCGACTCCATTGGCGCGGCGCGGCACGTTGTGGTTGCGCCGAACGGCGACGTGTTCGTGGCGCTGCAGCAGGCGCGGAGGGGCTCGGCGGTCGAGGGAGTGCCGCCCGGCGTGATGGCGCTGCGGGACGTGAACCGGGACGGAGTGGCGGACGTGAGGGAGCGGTTCGGCTCGGCGGGGAACACCGGCATCGCGCTGCACGGAAGCTTCCTCTACGCCGACGTCGGCCCGGCGATCGTCCGCTATCCCAAGCCGGCCGGGTCTCTGACGCCGACCGGAGCGCCGGACACCGTGGTGAAGGGGATGCCGTACATGCCCGGACACCGGGCGCGGAACTTCGTGATCGCGAGCGACGGCTCATTGTTCGTGAACATCGGCTCGCAGACGAACGCGTGTCAGGTGCAGGACCGGCAGCGCGGGTCGCCGGGAGTGAACCCGTGCACGGAGCTCGAGCGGCGCGCGGGGATCTGGCGGTTCGACGTGAACAGGCTCGGCCAGGAGTTCGCGCCTTCGGCGAGGTACGCGACCGGGATCCGGAACGCGACCGGGCTGGCGATCAACCCGGGCGACGGCGCGTTGTACGCGGCGAGCCATGGGCGCGACAATCTTTCAGCCAACTGGCCCGAGCACTTCACCGAGCAGGAGAACGCGGAGCAGCCCGCGGAGGAGCTGCTGCGGGTGACGAGCGGCGACGACTTCGGCTGGCCGTACTGCTACTGGGATGGCCAGAAGAGAATGCGCGTGCTGGCTCCGGAATACGGCGGCGACGGCAGCCATGTCGGCCTCTGCGCGACCAAGAAGGGCAACGTGTCGGCCATGCCGGCGCACTGGGCGCCGAACGCGCTGACTTTCTATACGGGCTCGATGTTCCCGGCGAAGTATCGGGGCGGGGCGTTCATAGCGTTCCACGGCTCGTGGAACCGCGCGCCCATGCCGCAGGGCGGCTACAACGTGGTGTTCATCCCGTTCAGCAACAACACTAGCAACGGCGCCTGGGAAGTCTTCGCGACCGGTTTCGTCCCCGCCGACGTGCAGCCGAACACCGCGCGGCACCGGCCGAGCGGAGTGGCGCAGGGTCCGGACGGTGCGCTGTACGTGACGGATGATGTCAGCGGGCGGGTGTGGAAGATTACTTACGGCGGCAGATAAGAGATTGAGTTGGTGAGTAGACAGGGAGCCAGTCGGCCAGTGGGCGAGTTGTTCTCTGGCCCACTGGCCGCCTGGCTCCCTGTTTACTCAGTTACTGCTGCTTCCTAGTCTCCCATGGCCTTGATAATCACCCGCTTCGCCCGCTGTCCATCCCATTCGCCGTAAAAGACCCGCTGCCAGGGCCCGAAGTCGAGCTCGCCCTTCGTCACGGGCACGATCACTTCGTGGCCGACGGTCAGTGAGCGCAGGTGCGCGGCGGCGTTGTCCTCGCCGGTGCCGGTGTTGTGCTTGTAGGCGTCGGGGTCCCAGGGTGCGATGCGCTCGTCCAGCCACTTGAGGATGTCCTGCCAGAGCCCGGACTCGTGGTCGTTGACGAAGACGGACGCGGAGATGTGCATGGCGGACACCAGCACCATTCCTTCGGTGATTCCGGCCTTCGCGCGGCAGTCTTCCACGAGATCGGTGATGTCTATGATCTCCTGCCGCTTCTTGGTGGTGAATGTGTGATAAGTGGTGTGGGTATTCATGGCCGAGTTGGTGAGTAGCCAGTAAGCGAGTGAGCCAGTTAATCAGTGAACACTGGCCATCTGGCCTGCTGGCCTGCTGGCTGCTCACTCACTTGGGGTTAACCGCGTTGTATTTGCGAAGGACTTCCAGCGTGCGATCGAGCGGCAGCGGCTCGACTGTCGTGCCGCGATAGCGAACCGTCGTGGCGCGCAGCATGGAATTGTAGATCGCCTCTTCGGTCGCCTCGACGACTGCCTGATACAATGGCGACATCCGGTCCTGGCGGAGCTGCGTCGTCGTCGAAACCGGCGAAGGCTCGCGGCCGTCGGTCGGTATCGCATTGCTGCGGCGAACCGACTCCGCCGTCGAGAAGGCGATGATGAAATCGCCCGAGCCGAAGGACGAGAACGATCCCGTCCGCGCCAGCCCCAGCGACGCGCGCTGCGCCAGCGACTCTAGCGCGAACGCGTCGAGCGGCGCGTCGGTCGCGATCACGATGATGATGGATCCGCGGCCGTCGGCGTCGCCGGAGCCGCGCTCGAGCCGGTCGGCGAAGGAATACCTGCCGAGCTCGCGCCCCACGGGCGCGCCGTTCATCGTGAGAATGCCGCCGAAGTTGGATTGCACGAGCACTCCGACGGTGTATTCGCCGATCCGCAGCTCGGCGGGGATGCGGCGCGAGCTGGTGCCGATCCCCCCTTTCCACCCGAACGCGACGGTGCCGGTCCCCGCGCCCACGCTGCCTTCCTCGACTTCGCCGGCACGCGCGCGGGAGAGCACGTCGCGGACGTGCTCCGGACGGATGGGACGCGACCGGATGTCGTTCAGTCGGCCGTCGTTCGTCTCGGCCACCACCGGATTGATCGATCGAACGGTCTCCATTCCGGGCTGCGCCAGCAGATGCTCCACCAGCCCGTCCGCCGCGCGCCAGACGCACAGCGTGCACGTGAGGAGTATCGGAGTCTCGAGTTCGCCCAGCTCCCGGACCTGCGCGATGCCGAGCATCTTGCCGAATCCGTTGAGTACGTGAACGGCGGCTGGGACTCTGTCGCGATAGAGATTCCCCGCGTGCGGCAGAATCGCCGTGAGCCCCGTCGTCACGGTGTCTCCCTCGCGCAGCGTCAGACTTCCGACGAGCACGCCGGGGACGTCAGTGATCGCGTTGTGCGGTCCGGGCTGGAAGATCCCTACTCGGAGGCCTATGTCGCGGGCGCGCGGGCGATCCTGCGCCGCGGCGGTCTCCGTCGTGCATCCCAGCAAGAGACAGATGAACAGAATCGTTCGCATAGTCCGACCTCCAGGTCCGTCCAAATATCCCTATTCTGACGGCTCATGGCTGATGGCCCACTGCTCACAGCCTGGATTCCCCGTCCAAATCCCTGTAGCCACCGAGCCGCGCGCCCAAGCACGAAGTTACCTTTGAGGGTATCCCGCAAGTTGACGCAACGAGGGCAACTCATGACCACCAACCGCCTGCAGCAACTCCATGACGCCGGCGTGTCCATCTGGCTCGACTTCATAGATCGCGAGCTTCTCTCCAGCGGCCGCCTGCGCCGCATGATCGAGCAGGATTTCGTGACGGGTGAGACCACCAATCCGACGATCTTCGAGAAAGCCCTCGCGGAAGGGCACGAGTACGACGATCAGCTTGCCGCCGCGCCGCGCGATCTGACGCCGTCGGAGCTGTTCGAGCTCGTCGAGACCGAGGATGTGCGTACCGCCTGCGACATATTCGCCGACGTGTACGCGAGCACCAACGGCGGCGACGGGTACGTCTCCATCGAGGTCTCGCCCGCGGCGGCCAACAACGCCGAAGCGACCGTCCGGGAGGCTCAGCGGCTCTGGCACGCGGTGGACCGTCCCAACCTGATGGTGAAGGTGCCGGGGACCGTCGAGGGCGCGACGGCGGTGCGCCAGCTGATCAGCCAGGGGATCAACGTCAACATCACGCTGCTGTTCGCGATCAACGCGCACGCGCGTGTCATCGACGCGTACATCGCCGGCCTCGAAGACAGGCTGCGCGCGGGTAACACGATCGACGGCGTCGCGTCGGTCGCGAGCTTCTTCGTGAGCCGCGTGGACAGCGAGGTGGACAAGCGGCTGGAAGGAATCGCCGCGGGCAAGCCGGAGCAGGAGCGGGACCAGATCCTGCGGCTGCGTGGAAAGGCGGCGATCGCCAACGCGAAGCTGGCGTACCGTCTGTTCGAGGCGAAGTTCTCGGGCGAGCGCTGGGAGCGGCTGGCCGCGAAGGGCGCGCGGCTGCAGCGTCCCCTGTGGGCCAGCACGAGCACCAAGAATCCGGCGTACCGGGACACGATCTACGTCGAGGAGTTGATCGGGCCCAACACCGTAAACACGCTCCCGCCCGCCACGCTCGAGGCGTTCCGCGATCATGGCGTGGTGAAGCAGTGCCTGACCGAGGGGCTGGATCAGGCCCAACTGTGCCTCGCCGAGCTGGAAGCCGCGGGGATCTCGATGGAAGAAGTCACCGACAAGCTGCTCGTCGACGGGCTCGCGAGCTTCCAGAAATCGTTCGATCAACTGACGGCGGGCCTCGCGAAGAAGATGAGCCTGCTCGTCCACGCTACGTGACGACGAAACACTCTCTTCGAACAAAAATCGTCTGCACGCTCGGCCCCTCGACGGCGACTCCTGACGCCATCCGGGGCCTGATCCAGGCGGGGATGAACGTGGCCCGCATCAACTTTTCGCACGGCACGCCCGCCGAGCACGAAGCGACGATCGGGTTCATCCGCGAGGCGGCGGCGGCGCTGGGGCAGCCGGTCGCGATCCTGGGCGACCTGCAGGGCCCGCGCATCCGGATCGGGGACCTGCGCCAGACGGTCGTGCTCAACCAGGGCGACGACGTAGTGCTCGTCCACGAGGGAGAGGAGGCGGCGGACGAATTTCCGGTCACGTACGAGCACCTCGCCACGGACGTGCACGTCGGCGACCGGATCCTCGTAGATGACGGCCTGATCGAGCTGGTCGTGCTCGACATCGAAGGGATCCGCGTACGCGCCCGGGTGATCCACGGCGGCGAGCTGCGCGGCCACAAGGGGTTGAACCTACCAGGGATCCACGTGTCCGCGCCGTCCATCACGGGGAAGGACGCGCTCGATATCGAATTCGCCGTCGCGCACGACCTCGACTACCTGGCTCTCAGCTTTGTGCGGCGCGCCGAGGACATCGAGTCGCTCCGTGTGCGACTGCCGCGGCACCTGCTGATCGTGGCGAAGATCGAGAAGGACGTGGCTCTCACGAACATCGAGAGCATCATCACCGCGGCGGACGCGGTGATGGTCGCGCGCGGGGACCTCGGCGTGGAGCTGCCGTACGAAGAAGTGCCGATGGCGCAGAAGCGAATCATCGCGCTGGCCAACCGGATCGGCCGGCCGGTGATCACGGCCACGCAGATGCTCGAGTCCATGATCGAGCACCCGCGCCCGACGCGCGCCGAAGCGAGCGACGTCGCCAACGCGATCCTCGACGGCACCGACGCGGTCATGCTCTCGGCGGAGACCGCGGCCGGCGCGTATCCGCGGCTCGCTGCCGAAGCGATGCGGCGCATCATCACCGAGACGGAGCAGCACCCGCAGGAGAAGGCGGACAGGGAAAGTCCGCTCGGCCTGGAAGGAGTGGTGCCTACGGAGCTCGCAATCGCCGCGTCCACCGTCGTGGCGGTGCAGCTGCTCGCGACTCCGCTGGTGGTGGTCTTCACCAAGAGCGGATTCTCCGCGCGCGTGGTGGCGTCGTACCGCCCCGGCGTGCCGATCCTCGCTCTGACCGATCAGCCGCGCACGTATCGCCAGCTCGCGCTGGTCTGGGGCGTGCTCCCCGAGCTCGTGCCGCACTGCGAGACGTACGAGGACATGATGAAGCTCGCGCGCGAGGTCGTGCTGCGCCGGCAACTGGCGTCCGAGGGGGACCGGCTGGTCGTTACGGCGGGTGTGCCGTTCGACGTTCCCGGCACGACCAACCTGCTCAAGGTGGAGCGGGTGTGAAGCTCACCTTCCTGGGAACGGGCACGAGCTTCGGCGTACCGCAGGTCGGCTGTCACTGCGCAGTCTGTCGCTCGACCGATCCGCGCGACCGTCGCACGCGCGTGGGTGCCGTGATCGAGACCGACGGCGGGACGCGCCTGCTCGTGGACACTCCGCCCGAGCTGCGCATGCAGCTCATCGCGGCTTCGATCGACCGGGTGGACGCCGTGCTGTTCACCCACGACCACGCCGATCACACGCACGGCCTCGACGATGTTCGTGCCATCACTGTGCGGCGCGACGGACCGATCACGATGTACGGACCCGCCGACTCGCTCGAGCGTCTGTCGCACAGGTTCGCGTACATCTTCGACACCGCCGTGCGCGCGCTGCCCGGGACGTCGAAGCCCGAGGGCGTTCTCCGCCCGCTGGCCGACGGCGAGACCACGACGATCGGTGACGTGGACGTGCGCGCGGTCGCGCTGCCGCACGGTCCGGCCACGGTCTTTGGCTACCGCGTCGGCAACCTGGGTTACATCACCGATGCGCAGTCCGTGCCGGAATCGGCTCTCGAGATCTTTCGCGGCGTCAAGGTGCTCGTGCTCAACGCGCTGTTCAGAACGGAGCACCCGACGCACCTGAGCCTGCCCGAAGCGGTGCGCGTGGCGCGCGCGATAGGCGCGGAGCGGACGTACCTCACGCACCTCACGCACGACAACATGCACGCCGACCTCGAGGCCGAGCTGCCGCGGGGAATCAGCCCGGCGTTCGACGGCCTTACCGTGAGAGTGGACTGATGGCGCTGACGATCGACTACACCAACATGATGGAGACCGCCGTCACCGGCGGAATATCCGAGAGCGAGTGGACCGCTTCAGCTGCCACCTTCGAAGCCGCGCACGCGCGTTTCCGCGAGCTGGCGGCGAGCGGAGTGGTCGGCTTCGTGGACGTCGTCACCGACGAAAAGCTGCTGGACCAGTCGCTGGCATTCGCCGAGTGGGCCAAAGGCAAGTTCGACGACGTCGCGGTCCTTGGGATCGGCGGGTCTGCGCTCGGCACCATCGCGCTCAGGACGGCGCTGCTCGAGCCAGGCTGGAACGCGCTCGGGGCCGCCGAGCGAGGAGGAAGGCCGCGGCTGCACGTGCTGGACAACGTGGACCCGGTCACCATCGCGGTGCTGCTCAACCGGCTCGACCTCGCGCGAACGCTGTGGATCGTGATCTCGAAGTCGGGCGGGACGGCGGAGACGATGTCCCAGTTCCTGATCGTGCACGCGCGGTACGCCGCGGCGGGTCTCGCGCCGGCCGGTAACTTCGCGTTCGTCACCGACCCGAAGCAGGGCGCGCTCCGGCCGCTGGCGCAGACGCTTGCCGTGCGCGCGCTGGACATTCCGCCGAACGTCGGCGGGCGGTTCAGCGTCCTGACACCCGTCGGCATTCTCCCCGCGGCACTCGCGGGGATCGACGTCCGCGCGCTGCTCGCGGGAGCGGCGGACATGGCGCGCCGCTGCGAGACCCCCGACCTGCGGAAGAACCCCGCGGGCGCCTACGCTGTGCTCCAGTGGCTGAGCGATACCGCGCACGGGCGGACGATCAACGTCTTCATGCCGTACGCCGACCAGCTGCGCGATTCGGCGGACTGGTTCGTGCAGCTCTGGGCGGAGAGCCTCGGCAAAGTCCGCCGCGACGGCGCGTACGTTGGCCAGACGCCGCTCGCGGCGCTCGGCGCGACGGACCAGCACAGCCAGGTGCAGCTGTTCATGGAAGGACCCGAGAACAAGACCGTGACCTTCGTCGGCGTGAAGGAGCGCGACGTGGATCTGGCCATCTCGGGCGGGTTCCCGGATGTGACGGGCGTCGCGTACCTCGCGGGGCATTCGCTGGCTGAGCTGATCGACGTGGAGTTGCGCGCGACTGCCGGCGCGCTGGCAAAGCGGGGAAGATTGAATCTCACGATCCAGCTCGAGCGGGTGGACGCGTGGCACGTTGGAGGGCTGATTATGCTGCTGGAGCTCGCCACGGCGTACGGCGGGCAACTTTACGGAATCGATGCCTTCGATCAGCCCGGCGTGGAGTTGGGCAAGCAGTTTGCTTACGCAATGCTAGGTCGGCCGGGCTCCGAGGCGGCGATCAAGGAATGGGAAACGCTGCCGAAGCCGGACGAGAGGTGGCAGGTTTAACAGCAGCTAGCAGCCAGCAGCTAGCTGCTAGCAGCCAACGACTAAATCGATGACTCAAAACGTGAAACAATCCGGGATCCTCGGCGGCGCCGTGGAGGTCGTGAACGGCTCCGTCGTCGTGCGTGACGAGAAGGCGATAGCCTCGGAGCGCTGCGACCAGCTCGCGCGCGCCGCGGTGTTCGGCGAAGGGCAGGCGAGGGAAGACGCTCGCTGGCTGATCTGGGAGATCGGGCAGCAGCTCGGCGTGCGCTGCTCGTCCATCCACGAGCTGTACATCGCGCGCGGCCGCGGCGAAGTCTCGGGCTTCACCGTCCCCGCCATGAACGTGCGCGGGATGGTGTACGACACCGCGCGCGCGATCTTCCGCACCGCCGTCAAGCTCGACGCGGGCGCGTTCATCTGCGAGATCGCCCGCTCGGAGATCGCCTACACCGACCAGCGGCCCGCGGAGTACGTGGCGGTGATTCTTGCGGCGGCGTTGCGCGAGGGCTTCCGCGGGCCGGTCTTCATCCAGGGCGACCACTTCCAGGTGAACGCGAAGAAGTTCACGGTGGATCCGGTCACCGAGGTAGCCGCGGTGAAGCAGCTCATCGCCGAGGCGGTGGATGCCGGGTTCTACAACATCGACGTGGACACGTCTACGCTGGTGGACCTGTCCAAGCCCGACCTCGACGCGCAGCAGCGGGTCAACTACGAGCAGGCCGTCGAGCTCACCCGGTACGCGCGCGAGCAGGAGCCGGATGGGATCACGATCTCGGTGGGCGGCGAGATCGGCGAGGTCGGAACGGAGAACAGCACCGAGCCGGAGCTGCGCGCGTTCATGGACGGCTTCAACCGGCTGCTGCGCGAGCGCGCGCCGGGCGAGGAGGGGCTGTCCAAGATCAGCGTCCAGTCGGGCACCACGCACGGCGGGGTCGTTCTCGCCGACGGCTCGATCGCGGACGTGAAGATCGATCTCGACACGCTAGGGCGCCTGTCGAAGGTGGCGCGCGAGGAGTACGGACTCTCGGGCGCGGTGCAGCACGGCGCCTCGACGCTCCCCGACGGCGCGTTCAACAACTTTCCCAAGACCGAGACCGCGGAGATTCATCTCGCGACGAACTTCCAGAACATGTTGTACGACCAGCTTCCCGCCGGGCTACGACGGGAGGTCTACGACTGGCTTTCGACCAACGCGAAGGAAGAGCGCAAGGCTTCCGATTCCGACGAGCAGTTCTTCTACAAGACGCGGAAGAAGGCCCTGGGCCCGTTCAAGCGCGGGCTGTGGGACCTTCCCACCGACACCAAGCAGTCGCTCGCGCGGGCGTACGACGAGAAATTCGAGTTTCTCTTCCGCCAGCTCGCCGTCGCCGGCACGCGCGAGATCACGCGACGGCATGTGACGATGGTGGAGCGCCACCGCCCGATACCGCATGAAGGGATGCCGGTCATCGAGGCTGCGCCCGACGACGCAGACCTCAGTGACTAGCGCGTCCAGGGCGGCCGGCTGCGCGCCGCTGCTGCGCGACGTGCACCGCCGGCTGACGCACGAGGTGAACAACGCGGCGAACGGCGTCGCGGTGAACCTCGAGGTCGTGCGGACGCGGTCCGCTGGGCTGGACGGCGGGCTCCCGGCGGGTCCGTTCGCGGAGAGAGCGTCGGAGCAGTTCGAGTCTTTGACCGCGCTGCAGGAGATTGTGCGGGTACTGCTGCAGCTCACCATAGACTGTCTCGAGGAGAGAAGCTGCAGCTGCCGGCTGTCGCCTGCGGGCGGCGCGTTCGAGGTTCTGTTCGAGGGAGCAGTCATCCCGCGCGCGTTAAGCGCCGAGAGAGGGGGCTCCGCGCCGATCACCATGAGGAACAGTCCTGCCGGCGTTATATTAACGGTCCCGCGTACCATCCCCAGCAGCGAATAACTTGGCCACCAAAAAGCCGCGCATTCTGATCGCCGACGACGAGCGATCGATCACCGAAGGTCTCAGCGCCATCCTGACCGACGAGGGCTACGACGTGGCTGTCGCGGCCGACGGGCAGCAGGCGCTCCAAAAGCTTCAGGCCGACGGGTTCGGCGTGATCCTGGCCGACCTGATGATGCCGAAGCTGGACGGCCTCGCCCTGATGAAGCAGCTCCAGGAATACGGCATTCCGACCGAGTGCATCATCATCACGGGCCAGGCGTCGGTGGATTCCGCGGTGCAGGCGATGCGCGAAGGCGCGTACGACTACATCGAGAAGCCTCTGAACGCGGAGAAACTGAATCGGCTCAAGGCGCTCATTCCCAAGGCGCTCGAGAAGTACTCGGTGCAGGAGCACAACCGGGAGCTGACCTCGCAGCTGCAGGGGCTCACGCATTTCGGCGAGCTCACGGGGAAGTCGGAGGAGATGCGTGCCGTCTATCAGGTGATCCACGCCGTGGCGCCATCCACGGCGAACGTGCTGATCTTCGGCGAATCCGGCACGGGTAAGGAGCTGGTCGCGCGGGCGCTGCATACGAAGAGCGAGCGCGTCAAGGGCCCGTTCCTCGCGCTGAACTGCGCGGCGCTGCCGAAGGACATCCTGGAGAACGAGCTGTTTGGCCACGAGAAGGGCGCGTTCACCGGCTCGACGAACGAGAAGGCCGGAGCGTTCGAGATGGCGGACGGGGGCACGCTCTTCCTCGACGAAGTGGCGGAGATGCCGACCGACATTCAGGTCAAGATCCTCCGCGCGCTGGAGACGCGGACGATCCGGCGGCTGGGCGGCAAGAAGGAGATCACGGTGGACATCCGGATTCTCGCCGCGACCAACCGCGATCTGCAGAAGGCGCTCGACGAGGGCGAGCTGCGTGAGGACCTGTACTACCGGCTCGCGGTCGTGGAGTTGTTCCTGCCGCCCCTGCGCGAGCGCGTGGGCGACATCAAGCTGCTTGCGGATGAGTTCCTGCTGCGGTTCGCGCAGCAGAACGGCAAGAAGATCAAGGGCTTTTCCGACGAAGCATGGGACTGGGTCGTGTCTTACAGCTGGCCGGGGAACGTCCGCGAGCTGAAGAACGCGGTGGAGCGCGCGGTGATCATGGCGCGCGGCGACGTGGTCTCGGCCGCCGACATCATGCCACGCCACCTGCGCGTGTCGCAGGAGTCCTCGACTGTGTCACTGCCCTCCGGCGCCACGGTGGCCGACGCGCGGCGCCAGCTCGTGCTGCGCACCTTCGCCTCGACCGGCGGAGATCACCACCGCACTGCGAGGATCGTCGGCCTCTCCCCGGAGGAGGTACGCGCCGAGCTGGGCGCGATGCTCGCGGGGAAGAACGGCGCCGACCACTCGCGCGCCGCCGCTTCCGGGATCAGCGCCGGCGCCGGCGCCGTCACCGCTGAAAAGACCGGAAAGAAGCAAACCAAGCCGAAGGCCAAGGTGAAGTCCACGAAGCGACGTTAGGAGTCAGACATGTCACAGCACGAATTCGACGAGCCGTACGTAGTCATCGAGAAGACCGAATCCGGAATCAGCACGTTCCTGCTCGGCGCGCTCGCCGGCGCCGCGGTGGCGCTGCTGTTCGCGCCCAGGACCGGCGCGGACACGCGGGCCGAGCTGACGCGCGCCGCCCGCCGCGCGCAGGAGCGCGCGCGCGACGTGGTTGACGACGTCGCGGAATCGCTGGGGGAGACGCTCGAGAGCGCGCGCACCGTTGTGGAGCGGCAGGTCGAGTCCGCGCGCGGCGCGGTCGAGGTAAAGCGCTCGCAGGTGACGCAGGCGATAGACGCGGGGAGGGAAGCCGCGCGCCAGGCGCGTGAGGATCTCGAGCAGCGCATCGCCGAAACCAAGTCGCAGAGCGCGCGGGCGAGGAGCGGATCGAGCAACCGGGCGTAGTTCCGGTGCAGGGCCCGACGTTGCGGAGGAAGCGTCCATTTCCCCTCCGCCTCGGGTGGATGCTCCGCGATTACTCCAGGCGCGTCTGGGACAACAGCGCCGAGGACAACATCTTCTTCCTCGCCAGCGGGATTGCGTTCAATCTCCTGCTGGCCATCGTCCCGTTCTTCCTGCTCCTTGCCGGCGGACTCGGCTACTTTTTGGACCATTCGCCGGAGGTCCGCGCCCAGGAGATCGCCACGCTCGTGGCGACCTTGCTCCCGATGGAATCCACGGACGCCAGCCAGCCCGTGGTCCGGCTGCTCATGCAGATTCTGGAGAGCCGCGGCACGATTCAGCTCGTGGGCGCCATCGGCTTCGTGTGGTTCTCCACGCGGCTGTTCGGCTCGGTGCGGAGCGTACTCGCTTCCATCTTCGACATCGAGTCCGACCGCGGGATCATCGCCGGCAAGATCTTCGACATCAAGGTCACGATCGTCGCGACGATACTGCTGGTCGGCTACGTGGTGCTCAGCGCGTACCTCGCGCTGGCGACTACGCAGGGATCGACGCTGCTGGTGGAGCTGGGGCTGCGCCGCGACGTGATGGGCAACGTCGAGTATACGATCGGCCGGATCATCGCTTTTATCTCGATCGCGATTCTCTTCTTCTCGCTGTACAAATTCCTCCCGAAGCGGAAGATCCGCTGGCAGATGGCGCTGGTCGCGGCGACGTTCAGCAGCGTGATGTTCGAGCTCGCGAAGGGCGTGTTTGGATTCATGATCGTCTCGTTCTCGGCGCAGACCATGTACACGGGGACCGTCGCGGCCGCGGTGATCACGGTGATCTGGGTCTACTACGGAGCTTTGATCTTCATCCTGGGTGGCGAAGTGGGGCAGGTCTTCGAGCTCAGGCGCGTGCGGAAGCTGCAGCGCGAGGTATTCGAGGACTGATTTTGGCTACTGGGATGCTGACGGCCTGGATTCGCCTTCAATATCCCAGTAGGCTGCCACCAGCCTTGAGCCATCAGTTTCCAGAAAGCGGTCCTTTTGGAACGAAGCTTGCCATTAACTTCAAACGAGAGCACACACACATTCCGGGAGGATTTCCGTGCGCAAGGTGGTATTAGCTGCGGCCCTATTAGCGGTCGCGACGGTTGCTGGTTGCAAGAAGACGGGCGAAGGCGAGTTCGAGGTCGAGCGGCCGGTCGTTGGCACGGTGACCGACACGATCAACACGCCGTCGATTGGAATGGATACGACGACGGTGACGGTTCCGACGATTGGCACTGACACGCAGCAGATCCGGACCCCGACCATCAATCCGTAAGCGCCGTTCAACGGAAAGAACCGCCGCTCCGGTAACGGGGCGGCGTTTTTTTTCGCCAGCGCGAGGTTTTTTGCAGGGGAGAAATCCGGTATATTTCGGGTGGTGCTCCAGGTCCCGGAGGGCGTAGGCCCGCTAACTCCGTCAGGACCCCGAAGGTAGCAGCGGCATGCGGTGTTCGACGTTGCTCCGTCAGGCCTGGAGTGCCACTACTGGGGGCATGGTGAAGGTGGACGGTTGGATCCGCGCGCGCCTGGCCGGATTCGGTTCATCGCCCGGCCCCCTTCTTTTTTCCGCGCTCCGGACACGCCGATGGCTCTCGCACTCGCCCGCAAATACCGGCCTCGCAAGTTCGCCGAGGTAGCCGTCCAGTCGCACGTGTCCAACACGCTGCGCGGCGCGATCGCGAGAGGCAGGGTGGCCCACGGCTACCTGCTGTGCGGCCCGCGCGGCGTCGGCAAGACGACCCTTGCCCGGGTGCTCGCGATGGCGCTCAACTGCGAGGCGCGCTCCCCTGACGGCGAGCCGTGCGGCGAATGCCTCTCCTGCACGAGGATCTGGAGCGGATCGTCCAGCCTCGACGTGGTCGAGATAGACGCGGCGTCGAACCGCGGCGTGGACGACGCCCGCGATCTGCGCGAGCGCGCGATGTACGCGCCGAGCGGCGACGAGAGCTACAAGGTGTACATCGTGGACGAGGCGCACATGCTCACGCGCGAGGCGTGGAACGCGCTGCTCAAGATCCTCGAGGAGCCGCCGCCGCGCGTCGTGTTCGTGTTCGCCACCACCGAGCCGCAGAAGATCGCGCAGGCCGCCGCGCCGGTGCTGAGCCGGCTGCAGCGGTTCGATCTCAAACGCATCGGCCAGGGCGAGATCTCCGCGCGGCTCCGCCACGTGCTGGCGAGCGAGGGGATCGAGAGCAGCCCCGAAGCGGTCGCGATGATCGCGCGCGCGGCGGACGGCTCGATGCGCGACGCGCTCAGCTTCGCCGACCAGGTAGTCGCCACGAGCGACGCGGGGATCACGGCCGATTCCGTGCGGGACGCACTCGGGCTCGTGGCGGAGGACGAGTACATAGCGGTGCTGGATCTCGTCGCCGAGAAGCGCGCCGCAGATGTCTTCCCGACGGTGCAGCGACTGGCCGACGCGGGGATCGATTTCGGGGTGTTTCTCGCGGGGCTCGCCGACGTGCTGCGCGCGCAGCTCGCCGTCGCGCTCGGCGGCGAGGCGCCGGGCGTGGCCGCGCGCACCAGGGACGCGCTCGCGAAGCACGCGCGCACCTTCGCTCCCGGCGACCTCCTCCGCATGCTCGGTGCGCTCAGCGAGATGGAGCCGCGGTTCCGGAAGAGCGGTCAGCAGCAACTGCTTGTGGAGATGCTGCTGGTGCGATTCGCGCTGATAGACCGATCGGTGCGCATTGAGGAACTGCTCGACGAGATTCGCGGCGGTGGCGCGCAGCAGTCACCGCCGCGCGGGCCCGCGCCCAGGGCGACCGCGGCGAGAGCCGTGCCCCCCGCACGCGCCGACGCGGCGGCGTCCGTGCCGCCTGCAGCGGTGGAGCGGAGCGCCGCGATCAATCCCGCCGTCGAGGCGGGGCTGCTCGAAACCGCGAAAGGACGCATGACGAACGAATCCGTAACACAGCAGCGGCTGGCGTCGCTGCGACAGAAGGATCCCATCCTCGGCGCGACGATCGACGCGCTCGACCTCGAGCTGATCGATTGATTTTTTCGCGTCCGCGCGGGTGCGTGTTGGGCGTGACGCCCGTAGATTAACCCGCAATCAACCAGGGTCGGATATGGCGGATTTCATGAAGATCATGCAGCAGGCCCAGCAGATGCAGGGCAAGCTTCAGCAGATCCAGGAAGAGCTGGCTCAGCGGACCGTGTCCGCGAGCTCGGGCGGAGGCATGGTCACTGTCGACGCCGACGGCAAAGGCCAGATCAGCCGTATCAAGATCGATCCGTCCATCGTGGATGCGAAGGAAGTCGAGATGCTCGAGGATCTCATCACGGTCGCGGTCGGCGAGGCTCAGTCCAAGGCCGCCGAGATGGCCAAGGAGGAGATGGGCAAGCTCGCCGGCGGGCTCAACCTTCCGTTCAGCTTCCCGGGCTGATGTCGGTCATCGACGACCTCACGACCGAGCTGGCCAGGCTACCGGGCATAGGGCGAAAGACCGCGCAGCGACTGACTTACCATCTGCTCAAGCAGCCGCCCGACCAGAGCCGGAAGCTGGCGACCGCGCTCACCACGCTGGCGGAGAAGGTGCGCCGGTGCGACCGCTGCTTCAATCTCACGGAAGACCCCATCTGCACCATCTGCGCGGACGCGCGCCGCGACGCCGCGATTATTTGCGCCGTCGAGGAAGCCTCGGACATCGGCGCGATCGAGCGCGCCGGCGAGTATCGCGGCACGTATCACGTGCTTGGCGGGCGGCTCTCCCCGCTCGACGGCATCGGCCCGGACGACCTGACCATTCCCCAGTTGGAGCAGCGCGTGTCGGGCGGCGTGGTGCGCGAGGTGATCATCGCCACCAATCCGAGCATGGAAGGCGAAGCCACTGCGTTGTACGTGCAGCGCCGGCTGGCCGGCTACCCGCTGACGGTGTCGCGCATAGCGCGGGGGCTGCCCGTGGGCGGCGATCTCGAGTACGCCGACGGCGTGACGATCGCGCAGGCGCTCACCGCGCGCCGGGCGATGCTGTGACGAAGCGCGCGAAGATGACCACCGCGGGATTCCTCGGCGGCGCGGCGCTCGGCACTTTCCTCTGGAGCATGATCCAGCACAATTCCAGGCGCGAGCTGTTCAGCAGGCGGCCGTTCCGGCGCTACATGGCGCTGACGTATCTGCGCACGCGCGGCGACGTCGACACGGCGCGGCTGCTGCGCGAGTACGTCGGCTGGGAGAGAAACGCCGTTCTGAAGAAGCGGGCGCAGCGCATCCTGCGCGGCGTCGAAGGGCGGGTGGCGTGATCGCCGGAATACGGAGCTAGGCGCGCGCGATGTCGATGATCAACTACGCTTCGCGCGAGATCAACTGCAAGATCGTGTACTACGGTCCCGGACTCGGCGGCAAGACCACCAACCTCGAGCACGTGTACGGCAAGGTGAAGCCGGAGACGCGCGGCAAGCTCATCTCCCTTGCCACCGAGACGGAGCGCACGCTGTTCTTCGACTTTCTTCCGGTGGACCTCGGCACCATCCGCGGCTTCAAGACGCGCTTTCACCTGTACACCGTGCCGGGACAGGTGTACTACAACGCCAGCCGCAAGCTGATCCTCAAGAACGTGGACGGGATCGTTTTCGTCGCCGACTCGCAGCGCGAGCGGATCGAGGCCAACCAGGAGTCCATGCAGAACCTGTACGACAACATGGCCGAGTACGGCTACGACATCACCAGGATGCCGTTCGTCGTGCAGTACAACAAACGGGACCTGCCGAACATCTCGACCGTCGAGGAGATGCAGGCTTCGCTCAACCCGGGCTGGGAAGTCGCCGACACCGCGAAGCAGCGCGTGACGCCCGATCCATACCACGCCGGCCAGAACCTCGTGGATCAGACGGCCGACGGTCAGTGGATCGAGCGGGCGCCGTACTCCGAGGCGATCGCGATCAGGGGCGACGGCGTGTTCGAGACGCTCAAGGCCGTCAGCAAGCTGGTTCTCAAGGCGCTGGCGTAAAGGCGACCCGCGATGAACCTGCCGAACTCCCTGTCCGCGGCGCGCATCGCCACCGCTCCATTCCTGCTGATACTCCCGTTCATCCCGTCGGTCGCGATGCGATTCGTGGGCTTCGTGCTGTACATCGCCGCGGCCATTACTGACTACTGGGACGGCAGACTCGCGCGCACGCGCAAGCTGGAGACGGATCTCGGGCGCATGCTCGATCCGCTGGCCGACAAGATTCTGCTGCTCGCCACGCTGGTTCCGATCTACCTGATGATGCAGCCGCGGTACCACTGGCTGGCGCGATTCCTCGGCGTGGAAGCTGACCCGCGCGCGTATCCGTTCGAGACTTTCTTCGGGCCCGTCGGGCTGCCGTGGTGGATTCTCGCGGCGGTGCTCGGTCGCGAGCTATTCATGACGGTGTTTCGCTCAGCCGCCGCGCGGCGCGGAGTGATCATCTCGGCGATCGGACCGGCCAAATGGAAGACGGGCTTCCAGGCGACGTGGATCGGCGCCGCCTACTTCTGGCTGTTCGCGGCGACGCTGGCGACGGATGCGCAGTGGGGCGGAGCCGCGTGGCACGCGTTCGCCCTGTTCAACGGAATGGTCGGGCTCGGCTCGATGACCGGCGCGGTCGTGCTCACGATGTACTCGCTCGCGCTGTACATGCGTCGCTACTCCTACGTGTTCGCCCGGCAGACCACGACCACGCGGTGACATGCGGGTAGAGCTGCTCACCATCGGTGACGAGCTCCTGCTTGGCTTTACGATCGACACCAACTCCGCCTTCATCGGCCGCGAGCTGGCCGAGCTGGGCGTGGAAGTCGCCCGCCGCACGACCGTGGGAGACGACCCCGCCGCGATTGCCGCGGCTGTCCGCGACGCGCTCACCCGCGCCGACGGAGTGATCACGACCGGCGGCCTCGGACCCACCAGCGACGACGTCACCATGGCCGCCGTGGCGGCCGCGCTCGGCGTCGAGCTCGAGCGAGACGCGGGTGTCGTCGCGCGGCTCGAAGAGATCTGGCGCTCGCGCGGCCGGGCGGAGCCGCTCCCACCCGCCAACCTTTCGCAGGCGCTGCTCCCACGCGGCGCGCGAGTCCTGCCCAACAATCACGGGACCGCTCCGGGCGTGTTCGCCGAGCGCGCAGACAAGCGCTGGGTCGCAGTCCTGCCCGGCGTGCCCCGCGAGATGCGGGAAATGTTCAACGGCAGCGTGCGCGAGATCGTCCGCACGCTGGCTCCGGGCGGGAGCGTCGTGCGGTCGCTCGCCGTGAGGACTACCGGCGTGCCGGAGTCGCGCCTGCCGGCGTTGCTCGCGGAGTATGCCGAGGGAGTGGACGGTCTGTCCCTGGCCTATCTCCCCGGCGTGGAGGGTGTGGATCTCCGGCTCACGGCCCGCGGGCTGCGCGCCGCCGAGGCGGACGAGAAGCTCCGCACGGCCGCTCGGAAACTTTTTGCGCGACTCGAGCCGTATGCATACGCGGAGGGCACGACCGATCTGGCGGAGGTTGTGCTTGCGGGCTGCCGCGGCATGGGCCGGAGGATAGCGGTGGCGGAGAGCTGCACCGGCGGCATGCTCGGCCAGCGACTAACGGCGATCGCCGGATCGAGCGACGTGTTCGCCGGTGGCGTGATCGCGTACGACAACGATGTCAAGATCGAGCTGCTCGGCGTGGACAGGGAGGCGGTTCAGCGGCATGGCGCGGTGAGTGAGGAGATTGTGACGGAGATGGCGACGGCCGCGCGCCGCCGCTTCGGCGTGGATCTCGGAATCGGGATCACGGGGATCGCCGGTCCGGCCGGCGGATCGGCCGAGAAGCCGGTCGGGACGGTGTGGATCGCGCTCGCGATGCCGGACGAGATGGTGGCGAAGCAGCTTCGGCTTTTCGGAGATCGGGACGAAATTCGCAGACGCGCCGCGCAGGCGGCGCTCGATTTGGTACGACGTTCTTTCGCGGGTTAACTTGACGTCATGACGAAGAAACACCCACGCAGAAAGCAGGAAGAGGAAGAGGCCGCTCTCCTGGGAGAGGAACCGTACTCCGAGGCACCGCCGATTCCCGGTGACGGGCTGCTCGAGGACGACGGCTCCACGCTTCCGCCCCACGGCTGGAAGGCGGGCGGCAGCGACGGCGACGCCGATCCGCCGGGCACCAGCCAGTCGGTCGCGGTCGACGAGCATCGGGAGAAATATCTCCGGCTCGCCGCGGAGTACGACAACTACAGGAAGCGCAGCCTCAAGGAGCGCGAGGATGCGGAGTCCCGCGGCCAGCGCGATCTGGTGAAACAGCTGATCGAGGCGCTGGACGATCTCGCGCGTTTCGCGCACGTGGATCCGGCCGTAACCGATCCCACGACGATCGTGGAAGGGGTGCAGATGGTGGAGCGGAAGGTGATGAAGACGCTTTCCACCGCTGGCCTCGAGATCGTGAATCCGGTGGACGAGCAGTTCGACCCCGCGCGGCACGAGGCGGTGTCCACGGAGCCCGCCGTCGCGGAGGACGACGATCACACGGTCGCGCGCGTGTACCAGCCGGGGTACGTGTTCAACGGTCAGCTATTGCGGCCCGCGCGCGTCGTCGTGCGGCAGTGGAACGGCTGACGCAGCCAGCTCCCTGAAATGGCGCAGAAGGATTTTTACGCGGTCCTTGGCGTGACCTCGAAGGCGACCGCCGACGAGATCAAGAAGGCTTACCGCAAGCTCGCCAAGCGGTACCACCCGGACGCCAACAGCAGCGATCCGAAGGCGGCCGAGCGCTTCAAGGAGATCTCGGAGGCGCACAACGTCCTGGGAGATCCCGGG
>JBPPMH010000128.1:0-13015 GCA_051305945.1 Gemmatimonadaceae bacterium | reverse complement strand
CCCCCGCTTGCCGCTTCGTCTGAAATACTGGCGAGAATGCTCAAAGAAATAGGGGCGAACTGTGGTAATGGCCATCTGTTTACAGCGCAAGGTAGGCAACCTACCAAAGGGACCGAATTGCGCAAGCATTGTCCGCGTGCACGGCCTGGGCATTGCGACAGCTTGAGGGATTTCACTCGCGCGCTTCACCTGGTATCAGTGTCGGACTCGGTCGGATCATCAGGCTGATGGCCTGAGATCGCTCGACGAGATCCCGCGAAAGCGTCAGGGCGAGTCGATCATCACGGGGACAGTCAGCGTCACCGCCCTCGGTGACAGACAGATGGTGTCGTTGCAGGCCTGATACAGCGCGCTTATCCGGATCTCCTGCCGCCCGGAGCTGCCTTCGAGAGGTACACGGACCGGCAACGTGAACGACGCGCTTCCGGGATATTTCTCGAGATCGATCCCGAAGACAGTGTCGAAAGATCGCGACGGCTCGGAGCTGACCAGCGGCCCTGCCTGGCGAAAGATCGGGCTGTCCGCCAGCTGAATCTTCGCCGGGATCGGTCCGCCTGCCGGCTGAGTCGCCGAGTAGAAATACCAGCCCCGGTCCGACTTCGCGTCCACGTTGACTCGCACCACCGAGCCCGGCGCGACTGCATTCGAACCGTCGATCGACGCCTTCCACTTCACCGGATCTTCCGGCTCCCCACACCCGGACATGAGGAGCGCGGCGCACAGCAGCGCGCGGACCGGGCTCCAAGGAGTGGCGACGCGCGACGCCACGTCAGAAATCCGCGATAGTCTTGGTGGAAGCTGGTCTTCGCGGGCGGAGCTGACTGGCGACGTTCTCCGCGGCCGCCATCGCTCGCAGCACGTTCTCGCCCGCGAGCTTCCGCAAATCGCCGTCGCTCCAACCCCGGCGGGCCAGCTCGGCGAATAGCGCCGGGTACGTGGACACGTCTTCCAGTCCCACCACCACCTCGCTGATCCCGTCGAAGTCCCCGCCGATGCCTACGTGATCGATCCCGGCCACGCGGCGAATGTGCTCGATGTGATCCACCACCTGCGCCAGCGTCGCCCTTGGCCGCGGCGCGGAGCGCCACGCGCGAAACTCCGCCGTCGTGGTATCGCGGCCGAGCCGGCGCCCCGCGGCAGCATGATCGATCAGCTCCTGCGAGATGAACCCTGGAACGAAAGTCACCATCACCACGCCGCCGTTCGCGGGCAGCCGCCGAAGAATCGAGTCGGGCACGTTTCTCGGGACGTTCGCGAGTGCGCGGGCGGACGAATGCGAGAATATGACGGGCGCCTCTGTGACGTTCAGCGCGTCGCTCATGGTGCCGGGCGAAGCATGCGACAGATCCACCAGCATGCCGAGCCGGTTCATTTCGCGCACCACCTCCTCACCGAATGCGGTCAGGCCTCCGTGGCGCGCGGTGTCCATCGCGGCATCGGCCCAGTCCAGCGTCACGTTGTGCGTGAGCGTCAGATATCGCGCCCCGAGATCGAAGTACGCCCGCAGCGCACCGAGTGAGTTCTCCAGCGCGTGCCCGCCTTCCATGCCGATAATGGATCCGATCCGGCCGCGCCGGAACTCACGGCGAACATCGTCGGCGGTGAGCGCGAGAGCGAATCGGTCGGGGTACTTCGCTATCACACGCCGCGCAATGTCGATCTGCTCCAGCTGCAGCCGGGCATAGCCCGAGTCGCGCGCCTCCCCTGGCACGTACACTGACCAGAACTGGCCGCCGACCATTCCCCGCCGCAGCCGATCGAGATCGGTATGACCGGACGTGTGCAGCCGGAGATCGTACGCCTCGACATCGCGCGGACGCATCTCGTGCTCCCGGATCGCCCAGGGCAAGTCGTTGTGTCCGTCCACCAGTGGCGTGCTCCGGAGCACGCGCACCGCGCGCTCGAGGTTCCGGTCGCGCTGCTGTGCTTGAGCGCGATTGGCCGTGAACAGACAGAGCGCCAACGCGCAGGAAGTGATGATTCTCATAGTCCCTTCGCCGTTTGTTCGAGAAGCTCCATTGCGCGGAGCACGTGTCGCTCGGTCGTACGGAGATTGCCAATGGCCAGGCGGAGAACTTGCTTGCCGTTCACCTTCGTTCCTGAAAAAAATACCTCGCCGCTCTCATTTACGAGCTTGAGCAGATTCGCGTTGGCTGCGTCAGCCTCCTGCGTGGCGAGTCCGGCCGGGTTGTACCGGAACACGACCGTGGACAGCTCCACCGGAGCGCACAGCTCGAACGCGTCGGACTCGTCCGCCCACCGCGCCACGATCTGCGCCAGCCGCATGTGCTCCCGCAGGCGCGCAACGATTCCGTCGGCACCAAAGTACCGGAGCACAAACCAAAGCTTGAGCGACCGGAAGCGGCGGCCAAGCGACATTCCGTAATCCATGAAATTGGTCACGCCCGGCTCGGGCGTGGACAGGATCTCGAGCGGAAGCGCGAACGCCGCCTTGAGCGCGGCCGGTTCGCGTGTATACAGCACCGAGCAGTCGATCGGGACGAACAGCCACTTGTGCGGGTTCACCACCAGCGAGTGCGCCCGATCGACGCCCGCGAGCACGTACCGTTTCTCCGGGACGATCGCCGCCACGCCGGCATAGGACGCGTCCACGTGCAGCCAGATTCCCTCGCGCTCGCAGATGCCGGCAATCTCCGGCACTGGATCGATCGACGTCGTTCCCGTCGTGCCTACGGTCGCCACCACCGCGAGCGGGCGGATGCCGGCCGCTTTGTCTTCGGCGATCGCGGCCTCCAGCATGTCCGCGCGCATCCGGAATCGCCCGTCTACCGGAATGTGCCGCAGCCCGTCGCTGCCCAGACCGAGCGTAATCACCGCCTTGTCCACGCTCGAGTGCGCTTCAGCCGAGCAGTACACGCGCAGCTTGTGGCCGCCGATTCCTCTCCGGTGAATGTCCATGCGTGCGAACTCGCGCGCGGCGGCGAGCGCGTACAGCGTGCTCGACGACGCCGTGTCGGTGATCTCGCCGAACAGCGGCTCGGGCAAGCCAAGCAATTGGCGCAGCCAGTCGAGCGTAACCTCCTCCAGCTCAGTCACTGCGGGGCTGCTCCGCCACAACATTCCGTTCGCGTTCAGCCCCGCGGCCAGCAGCTCGCCGAGAATGCCGGGGCCCGAGCCGGTGATGGCGAAATACGCCATGAAGCCCGGGTGATTCCAGTGCGTTATCCCCGGCAGGATCTTGTCGTCGAAGTCGGCGAGGATCGTGTCCATGTCTTCGCCGCCGAGAGGCGCGGCGCGCGGGAGGGAGGCGCGGATGTCCCCCGGCTGCGCGCGACTGAGCACGGGCGAGGCCTCCACGTCTTCGAGATACCGGGCGACCCGCTCCACGAGGATGTGCCCGTACCGACGGAACTCCTCAGCCGGCATGTCGCCCGTGCCGGGAGCCGGCTTCGCGCCGCCGTCCAGCGGATTATCCCGCTTCATTCCCCGCTATCACAACGATGGGCATGACTATAAAATGGCACCCATGAACGGCTTGGGCACGACGCGCGACAAGACCGCGCTGCGGATAGTAGTCTGGCTGGGCACGTTGTACGTCGCCCTCCACCTGTTCTGGCGCACGCGGAACCTGCTGCTCACGGTCTTTCTCGGCGTTCTGTTCGCGATTGGCGTAAGCGCGGGCACCGACAGGCTCCAGAAGTGGCGCGTCCCGCGAGGACTAGGCTCTCCGCTCATCGTGCTTGTATTCCTCGGCTTGCTGGGTGCCTTCGGCACGTGGATCGGACCGACGGTACGGCAGCAGAGCATCGAGCTGAGAACCAAGCTTCCCGAGGCGCTCGACAAGATCGAGCAGTGGGTGCAGGGACAGGGTGGCGGCGTCATCGCGACGGTTCTCGGGATCCCGGACGCGGACTCACTCGCGCGGGCGGCCCGCAACGGTCCGCAACCCGTCGCTGCTCCGGTGCAGGTCGTACCGGAAGGAAGACCGGAAGGGCTGCGCGAGCGGCTGACGGCGCAGTTCAGCGGCGCGGGCCGGTATTTTCTACCGGTACTTGGATCCACGCTCGCAGTTATCGCCGCGATCCTGCTGGTGCTGTTCGTAGCCATCTACGTCGCCATAGATCCGGGACTGTATCAGCGTGGCGCGTTACGTCTGCTCCCGCCCCGCAATCGCGAGCGCGCCGCCGTCGTCCTGTCGGCCATCGGATCGATGTTGCGCAGATGGCTGGTCACGCAGTTCATCCTGATGCTCGTCATAGGCGTCGCCTCGACGGCCGTGTTTCTGGCGCTCGACGTCCGGGCGGCGGTCCCTCTCGGAATCCTGGCCGGACTTCTCGAGTTCATACCGACGCTCGGTCCGATACTCAGCGCGCTGCCCGCGATCGCGATGGGCTTCGTGGACTCGCCGGAAAAAGCACTCGCGGTCACCGTCGCGTGCATCGGGATCCAGTTCGTGGAGAATCACTTGCTCGTTCCGATTCTCATGAAGGAAGGGCTTGATCTCCCACCCGCGCTGACGATCGTCGTTCAGGCGGTGATGGCGATCGTGTTCGGCTTTTTGGGGCTGTTGGTCGCGGTGCCGCTGCTGGCGATGATCGTGGTCTGCGTCCGCGTGGGGCTGCTGCACGAGGAGCCGGACGTCATGAGTAAAGATCATTCGGATCCACCCGCGCCAACTCCTTCAGTAGTTCCGCAAGTTTCGACGTGACCGCGCTGGCGTAGCGCGCGCCCTTGTCGGCCGTCGCCGCTTTCGGGTTCCCGATGCCCGTGTCGTCGGTGACCTGAGTCCATTTCCGCGGCGACCAGGCCCACCCCTCGCGCATCGCCGTGATCTTCGGCCGCCGCGCGTTGCCCTCGCCAGCCTCCGCGAGCGGTCGTACCAGCTCCGGATGACAGTGCAGCATCACGCTGGTCTCGAGCTCGCCACCGTGATCGCCGAGATCCTCGAAGTACTCCCGGCCGTCCACTACCTGCCACCAATTGACAGCGCATAGAAAAACGCGCGTCGCCGGCTGCAGCTCGCGGATCATCTGCTTGAAGTCGTTGCCGCCGTGTCCGTTCAGGATCAGCAGCTTGTGGATCCCCTGCCGGTCGAGCGAGCTCACGACGTCGCGCAGAACCAATGCCTGCGTGCTCGGATTCATGTTGATGCACAGCGGAATGTCGAGCTGGCCCGTGTTTACGCCGAACGGGATCGTCGGCAGCGCCACCACGCGCGCGCCGTCCGCCGACGCCAGCTTCGCCGACTCGGCCGCGAAGTAATGGCACTCGTAAACGTCGGTGCCGTACGGCAGATGGTAGTTGTGCGCCTCGGTCGCTCCCCACGGGAGGATCGCAACGTCGAATCGCGTCCCGGAGATTTCCTTCCAGGTGGCGTCGCTGAGAACGTACGACCGCGGCTTGTCGCTCATGCTCAGATTTGTTCGCGCGATTTGAGATTCGCGAGGATGTCGGCGCGTCTCCGCCAGACTGGCTTTAGCTGTTTCGCGGCCGCCAATCCAATCTGATCCGTCCGGTGCGGCGAGCCCGCGCGTGAAGAGTTACCGATGCTGATGATCGTGCGCGCCCTCACGGGATCGCTGAACTCGATCGCGGCTACGAAGCTGTCGCCGCCGGCAGCGCGGAAACGGTTTGGTCCCGCCGATTCATACTCTATCACGCGAAACGTGCCGTACGTGCCTTCGGCACCGTTGGCGGGAAGGTCAACGCTGTCGCGCTGCATCCGGTACACGTCACCCCATTTCACGTCACTGGCGCCAAACCGCCGCGCGACGGTCGCGGCAGCCGTCTCCAGCGCGGCTACGGCTCCCGGAAGATCAGCGAGACCGTCGGGCGTGGACCTTGGGGACTCCGCGCTCCATGGACGGGCCCACACGCTCGTCCCGGGCCGCGTTTTTCGCCCCAGCTCCCGCCACCATTCGATGAACAACACGGTTCCGCGACTATCCGCATCCGCGCTCCTGTCCCACCGCTCGAGCACGGCCGCCGCATCCTTTGCGGCGGTGCTGCCGCTGGCCGCGACGGCAGCAAGGAGATCGTCCAGCACCCGGTCGGCGAGCTCCATCCTGGTGGAGTGTTTGTAGCTCAACAGCTCTTCGTACGTGATGCTCGGATCCGAATCGAGCATCCCTACCGATCGCTGCGCGCGCAGCGTCATCGTTCGACTCGCAAAGTAAGGCGGATATTGCGCGGGATCCAGCGCTACGGGAAACGTCGTCCACCAGGGCGGCTCATTCGCGTTCTGCACGTAGCCGCTCGGCGGGTCAATGACCTTCGGCATCTCGTCGTAGCCGTGAACTCTCGTCCACAGATTGGCGGACGTAGTGCCCGGAACGATTCCGGCCCACTGCGCACGCGTGCCGCCCGCGCGCGCTGGAGTGTTCCCGCCGTAGAAGTACATGATGTGTCCGTCACGATCGGCGTAAGTGATGGTCTGTCCCGAGATCTGGTTGGGCCTGATCGCCGTCTCGAACGCGGCGATATCTCTTGCGCGTCCCATGTTCCACCACTGCTCGAGGACCAACGGCATGTCGAGACCTACCACTCGCAGAGCCACGGCTTTCCCGAGTTTGTCTGCCACGACCGGCCCGTGCACGGAGCGGCGAATCATCAGCGTGTCCGTACGCTGCGGCTCGCTCGACATGGCCTTGACCTGGATCAGTCTGCGCTCCGTCTCGAATCGGCGCACGCCACCGTCCCAGCTGTACCCGTCTCCTTCGAGCGTCAGCTCGTACAGATCGTTCCCATCTTGCGTGTTCACCGTGTGCGTCCAGCCGAGGTGATCGTTGAACGCTATCTGCAGCACGGGACTGCCGACGAGCATCGCGCCATACAGGTCCAGCCCGGGCATCACCAGCTGCGCCTCCATCCACGTGAACACGTCGCCCCATGGAAGATGCGGATTGGCGAGCAACAGCGACTTCCCGCTCGCGGAGCGGGATGGCGCGACCGCCCAGGCGTTGGAGCCGCGCTCTTTCCACGCTCGCGTCTCGTCGTTGGCCTGACCTCGGGAAGCGATGAAAAGGCCGATCAATGTCTGTTGGACGTGTCCCATGACGTCGGTCTCCACCACGGGCAGAACGGCGCGGACTGAGTCACCGACCATCTCGGGATGAGCCCGCGCGAAGTCGTTGATCCCCGCCACGAACGCCGAGAGGTGCGCGCGCATCCCGGCTGGCTGCGCGGCCAGCCACTCCTCGGATCGCGGCGCTATCCCCATGGTCCAGTGCCACCGATCGTCTTCCAGATAGTCCTCGCCCAACAGCTCGGCGCCGCGTCCCCGCGCCTGCGCGTACAGCCGTAGCAGCAGGTCGCCGTGGTTCTGCATCTGCGTCCAACCCAGCGCGCGCGCCAACCCTTCCCGATCGTTCGCGAAGATGTGAGGAACACCGTATGTGTCCCACAGTATCTCGGCGCCTCCCGCGCGACCCGGAAACGACCCGGACGACATCGGAGTCGAGCAGGCGGTGATCAGCGCCACGAGCGAAGCGACACGGAGTGTCGGGAGAACATTCATGAACGGTTTCATCTGTCCGGGAGAGTGTTTACGGCGCGCCCTGGCTTATGAAGCGGGCGAGCAATCGATGGAAATGATGCGTGCCTGCCTCGCGCTTGGGTGAATAACGGCCGCGGTCGTACAGCCGCGAGCGCACGCCGGCCTGCACGGATTCGACTACCTCTTCGTCTTCCATCTCCACGAGGTGGAGTCCCGCCCCCACTCCCTTGTCTCGCAGGTCCTGCCGCCAAACGTACGAGATGAACGACACCTTCGTGCGCGCGGGGCCGAGCGGCTGTACGACGTTCACGGACAGCCCCCAGGGATAGAAGTTGAGCATCAGGTTGGGGAACAGCCAGAAGTACAGCGCCGCGAGCTGCTGACCGTGTTCCGGGTGTCCGGCCGGCAACTCGAACACCGTCTCGCCGGGCTTGGCGAAGCCGAGCTGCAGACTGCCGTACTCGAACAGCTCCGTGCGGTACGCGCCGTAGTCGAGCTGATCGGACAGGCCGGCGTGCACGTACGGGATGTGAAACTCCTCGGAGTAGTTGTCCACGTACAGCGCCCAGTTCGCGTCGATGACGTAATCCCGCGAGGTCGCCGCGTCCCGCGTGAACGTATCGAGCGGCATCCACTCGGTCCGCTCGCGCACCGGCTTCATCCAGTCGTCGAAGCTCATTGCCGGATCGACCGCGGTGAACGCGAGCGGACCCCACTGCTGGAGCGGCAGGCTCGGCAGGTTGTCGCGCGGCGAAGGAAATCCTTCGACTCTCTCGAACTCCGGCATCGCCGTAAACGAGCCGTCGAGCGCGAACCGGCGCCCGTGATATCTGCAGCGCAGCGTCTTGAGGTGGCCTTCGCCTTCCACCACCAGCGCGCCGCGGTGCGTGCAGACGTTCGACAGGCAGTGCGCCGTGCCGCTCTCGTCGCGGGTGAACACCAGCGGCTCGTCCAGGCATCCCTCGAGCAGCGTGAACGGCAGCACGTGCCCCGGCGCGCGCGCGCGCGCCACGTCCGGCACCGCCTGCCAGGTCCGCGCGAACACACTGCCCTTCTGCAGGTCGTAATACTCCCGCGCGTGATACACATCGGCCGGGAGAGTCGACGCCTTGGCGATGTCCGCGTGGATCTCAATGGGGAGCGGAGCCATGCCCTAAACTATCTCGCGGCTCGCCGAGATTCGACGTGCGCGCTCGCTCTGCCGGGAGACGCTACCCGGCGGCTGCTCCGCCCTTCCTGCGGCGAATGAGGGTGTCGAGACTCCAGGTCCCGGGCCCGTGCGCGGCGAAGAAGAGGAAGATGAAGCAGAAAAGTGCCGCAAGCTCTCCCCGGTTGAGAATGGGCCAGAATCCGCCCGGCAGGTGCCTCCAAAAATACGCCACCGCCATCTCAGCGGAGAGAATGAAAGCCACCGGCCGGGTCAGCAATCCGAGCGCGATCAGCGCGCCGCCGAAGAACTCCAGAATGCCGGCCACTCCCGATACCGACGCGATCTCGCTGACCTGCCTGCCATCGAGCCAGCCGAACAGCTTCTGCGCGCCGTGCTGCATGAACAGCAAACCCGCCATTATCCGAAGCAGGTTGTGGCTGACCTCCCGGAACGGTCCGGTGGTCACCGCACGTTCTCCGGATTCAGTACGCCTATGTAGTAGTCCATGAGCGTCCGCTGGAAGAGCAGATTGTACCGCGCGCTCACGATCGCGCTCGCAGCCTGCACTCCCACCGCCCGCGCCTGAGTGAGCTCCACCAGCGTCGCCGCTCCGACCTCGTACCGCTCCTGCACGGTCTGCAGCGCCAGCTCGGCCGCGCGCTGCTGCGCCTCAGCCGCTCTCAGCTGCTCCTGCGCGGACTGGAAATCGAGCTGCGCCCGCCGAACCTGGAGCGCGATTTCCTGACGCCGGTTCTCGACCGAGATGCGCGCATTGTCGGCGGCGATGCGCGCGCGCTGTGTGGCGATTGACGTTCCCGACCGATCCAGGATCGGAAGTGACAGTCCCAGGCCTACGGACCCGCCGCGACGCTGATCGAGCTGATCGAAGAAGTTCAGCTCGGTAGCGCTGCTGTACGCCGTGTTGTAGCCGGCCGTCAGCGACAGCGCCGGCCTTCTCCCCGCGCGCGCCGCGCGCAATTCCTGCTCGGCCGCCTCAAGCCTGATCTCCTCAGCTCCAAGGTCCACGCGCTGCGCCAGCGCGCGGACGAGCAGGCTGTCGAACTGATACTGCTGCGCTGACGCGGCCTCGTCGAACTCCGGCGCGACGAACTCGTATTCCCCTCTCGGGTCGAGCTGCAGCGTCTGCATCAGATCCACTTCGGCCAGCTGCGCCGCGCGATCGGCGTCCACCACCGCCAGCCGCGAGCTGGCCACCACCGCCTGCTGCTGGTACAGATCGGCGATCGGACGCGAGCCGGCCTCGACGTACTCGTTGATCTGCGCTTCGAGTGCTTCCTCCGCGGCCAGGCTCTGCCGTCGGACGCGGAGCTGCTCGCGATTCTGGATCAACCCGAGAAAATTCGTCGCCACGGTGAACACCACGGTCTGCCGCGTTCGCTCCACGTCCAGATCACCGGCCTCGGCACCCAGCCTCGCGGCCCTGATGGATGGCGAGACCGACGCGTCGTACAGCTGGAAGCTCGATTGCACGCCCGTGTTCATCGTCTGTGTGCCGCGATTCTCCACCCGCCCTTCGCTCTGGTTGAACGTGCGGCCATAGGTCTGCGCCGTCGAAGCGTTGTATCTCAAGTCGGGCATGCGCTGCGCCCGCTCCTGCCGCAGCGTCACCTCATCAAGCTCCGACGCGTTGCGCGCCAGCTTGAGCGCGGTGTTCCGGTCCAGCGCTATTCGAATAGCGTCCCCGAACGTGATGACCTGTGCCTGCTGCGCTTGCAGCGTCGAAGCGCCAGGGAACGTCGTCGCGCCAAGCATCGTCCAGCACGTAGCACGCAGCACGCGGCATGCAGCTCTGTATCTCATCTATTCGTACCTGAGAGCCTGAATTGGATTCAGCGACGCCGCTTTGCGCGCTGGATAAAAGCCGAAGAAGATTCCGACCGCCGCGGAGAACACGACCGCGATCGCTACCGCTTCTGGCGGAGTTGCCGTACTCCAGCCGGTCATCTTCCCGAGGATCGCCGCGCCCGCAAAGCCCACGAGCAGGCCGATGATTCCGCCCAGCAGACTCATCACCACGCTCTCGATGAGGAACTGCGTCATCACGTCGGAGCCACGCGCGCCGATCGCCATGCGAATTCCGATCTCGCGCGTCCGCTCGGTTACCGACACGAGCATGATGTTCATGATTCCGATCCCGCCCACGAGGAGCGAGATCGAGGCGATCGCCGCCAGCAGATAAGACATCACCTGCGTCGTACCGGACGCCGCGTCGGCCAGCTCGGTCTGGTTTCGAATCGTGAAGTCGTCCTCGTCGTCCGCGCCGAGCCGGTGCGATTCCCGCAGCAGCGTCTTTATCTCCTGCTGCGCGGCCGGAATGTCGGACGGTGAGTACGTCGCCGCGAGGATCTGCCAGATGCGCGGCGAACCGCTGAGACGGGACTGCGCCGTGGTATGGGGAACTACGATCACGTCGTCCTGATCCGTTCCGCTCGCGGTCTGCCCCTTCGTCTCCAGCACGCCGATCACGGTGAAAGGAACGCCGCGAAGCTGCACCTGCTGCCCGACCGCATCGGCGCCAAGGAAGAGATTGTTCGCGACCGTGCTGCCGAGGACCGCGACCTTGCGCATCGAGCGCTCATCCGTCTCGGAGAAGAACGTTCCTGACTCCAGCGGCCAGTCGCGGATCGTCTGCCAGTCGGTCGAGACGCCGTTGATGATCGTCCGCCAGTTGCCCTGCCCGCCGATTGCCTGCGCCCGCGTGAAGATCACGGGAGTCACGCCCGAGAGCTGCCCGCCCTCGCGCTTCAGCTTCTCCGCGTCGGCCAGCGTAAGGCGATTGAACGTGCCCGCGCCCTGACTGACACCGCCCTGCTGGCTCGAGCCGGGCGTGATCACGATCATGTTGGTGCCGAGGTTCTGGATCTGCTGCTCGATCCGGGACTGCGCTCCCTGGCCTACCGCGACCATCACGATGACGGCGCCCACTCCGATCACGATGCCGAGCATCGTGAGCAGGCTGCGCATCTTGTTCTTCAGGATGCTCTGTACGGCGACTTTTACCAGCACCGATTTTCTCATGGGGCCGCCACCAGCTCCTGGTCGGGAAGCTCGCTGAGGTCCGAGCGCGCGAGGTGCCGATCCCGAACCGGCTCATCTCGAATGATTCTGCCATCCCGCACCTCGACCTCCCGCTTGGCGTACCGCGAGATGTCGTGCTCGTGCGTCACCAGCAGAATCGTTATCCCCTGATCGTTCAGCTCCTGGAAGAGAGCCATCACCTCGACCGACGTGCGGCTGTCCAGGTTTCCGGTCGGCTCGTCCGCGAGAAGGAGCGCGGGCTCGGTGACGAGGGCTCGCGCGATCGCAACGCGCTGCTGCTGTCCGCCCGACAGCTCGCTCGGATGGTGGTCCATGCGGTCGCCGAGACCGACCCGCTCGAGTGCGTCAGCGGCGACCGCCTTGGTGTCGCGCTTGCGGCCGGAGTGATCGTACAGCAGCGGCAGCTCGACGTTGTCGAGCGCGGTCGTGCGCGAGAGAAGATTGAATCCCTGGAAGACGAATCCGAGTTTCTCGTTCCGCAGCTGCGCCAGCTCGTTCCCCGTGAGGCCCTCCACCCGGATCCCGTCGAGGTGGTAGCTCCCGGACGTCGGAGTGTCGAGACAGCCGAGGATGTTCATCAGCGTCGACTTCCCGGACCCGGACGCCCCCATGACGGCAATCATCTCGCCGCGCTGTACCTCCATGTCCACGCCCTGCAGCGCGCGCACCTTGTTCTTGCCCATCTCGTACACCTTCGTCACGGACTCGACGTGAATGACGGGTGGGATGCTCTCGTTGGCCATCGTCAGAACCCGCCCGGGCCGCGACGCGTTTGTCCGGCTGCCTGGAAGGGGCTGGCTGCGCCGGCCGGCTGATCGCTCTGCGTCACGGCGATGATCACCTGCATGCCCTCGGTAATCCCCTCGCCGCGAACTTCGGTCTTCTGTCCGTCGCTCAATCCTGTGCGTACCCTGGCGGCGCCAAGCTTGCCGTCCTTGTCCACGTACCAGAGCATGACCATGTCGTTCGGTCGCTGAGTGCCCGCGCCGGGACGCGCCTGCGCGCCGCCGGGTCCGCCGCCACCTCCGCCTGCCTGCCGCCGCGCGGCGATGAACTGCGCGCGACGCGCGCTGTCGGTCGCGGTGCCCGAATCGCGCCGGCGGGTGGTGTCCCGCGCGCCGTTGCGCGCGACCTCCATCTGTCCTCGAACCTGCTCCAGCATCGCCATGCTCGGACGCACGCGGAGCGCGGCGTTCGGAACGAGCAGGACGTTTTTCGCGGCGCCGGTGAGGAAATCCACAGTGGCGGTCATGCCGGGAAGCAGCTTGCCGCTCGCGTTGTCCACTTCGACGACGGCGGTGTAGTTCACCACGTTCTCTTGCGTCACCGACTGGAGCCGCACCTGCCGC
>JBPPMH010000127.1:0-13953 GCA_051305945.1 Gemmatimonadaceae bacterium | reverse complement strand
CGCGGCAGTGGTGTGGGCGCAGGAAGAGCCGAAGTACATGTGCGCATGGACGTACGTCGCGCCGTTGTTGCGGGTGTCCACGGGCGACGCTCTGATCACCCGGTATATCGGCCGCCCCGAGCGCGCGAGCCCGTCGGAGGGCTACGCCGCGTCGCACGCCGCGGAGCAGAAGCGGATCGTGACGTCGGCGCTGTCGCTCGCGCAACCCGCGCGCGGCCGCAGGAGTGCCGTGGCATCCTCGTGAGCCGGCGGCTCGCAGTCGCGGTCCTGGCGCTCGCTCTCTTGGCGCCGTCGCTCCGCGCGCAGGACCACGGTGCCGCGGCGCTCGCGCGGGCTGTGGCGCTGCTCGGGCCGGAGACGCCGCGCGTGCTGTACATCGCCGCGCACCCGGACGACGAGGACGTGCGGCTCATCACCTGGCTGTCGCGCAGCGGACGCGCCGAGGTCGCCTATCTCTCCCTCACGCGGGGGGACGGCGGGCAGAACCTCATCGGCGACGAGCTCGGCGAGGCGCTCGGCGTGGTGCGCACGCAGGAGCTGCTGTCCGCTCGCCGCATAGACGGCGCGCGGCAATACTTCTCTCGCGCGTACGACTTCGGCTTCTCGAAGACCGACGAGGAGACGTACACACACTGGCCGCGTGATTCGGTGCTGAACGACGTGATGCGAGTGGTGCGCGCATTCCGGCCGCATGTGATAGTGGCGACGTTCTCGGGAACGCCGCGCGACAATCACGGACAGCATCAGGTATCCGGCCAGCTCGCGCGCGATGCGTACGAGCTCGCTGGCGACATCGCGCGCTTTCCGGTCGCTGAATACGGACCCACTTGGACCGTCTCGAAACTGTACCGCAACGCGAGCTTTTACCCCGACGGCACGCACGTCGCGATGAACGTCGGCGAATACAACCCGTTGAGCGGCAGGTCGTACGACGAGGTCGCAAGCCTCAGCCGGTCGCAGCACAAGTCTCAGGGCCTGCGCGGCAATTACCGCTTTGGGGAAGTGCTCGCACGCTATTACCGGGAAGCCTCCCGCGTTACTCCCGAGATTCCCCGCGAGCAGGAGACGTCGATTCTGGACGGGCTTCGCGCGGCATCCGCACCGGGGACCGCGCGAGCGGCGCGCGAGTATGCCGCGATCGACGTCCGCTCGCCCGGTACTGCAATCCCGTACATCGCCGCGCACGCGCCGCGCGACGATCGCGTCCGCCTGCAATATGACCGTGCGGCCATCGCGGCAACGGGACTGGCCTTCGAGGCAATATCGCCGCGAGCGTTCGTCGCCGTGGGCGATAGCGTGGTGATCGATTATGCGCTGCACAATCGCGGCACTGTCACCGTGCGCATCGATTCTGCCGCGGGCGCATTTTCGACCGACGCGATTGCTCCTGGAATGTCCGTGCGCTGGAAAGCGGCGCTGCGTCCGCCGCGCAGGGATGAGCCGTGGTGGCTCGAGCGGCCCCGCGTCGGTGACATGTTCGCCGACCCCCCGCCCCGGGATTCTGAGGATCAGATCGCGGAGGCCGACTGGCCCCGCGTCAAGGTAGCGGTCGTTGGCCTGCCGGTGCCGGTGCTGCTGCAGGCGCGACCGACCTACCGCTTGAGCCAGGGTTTCTTTGGCGACGCGGTCGCACCGCTCGTCGCTGCGCCGGGCATCACCGTCACGCCCGCTCAGAATCGCGCGTTCGTTCGCGCAGGGTCGCGGTTCGATCGCGACGTGTACGTCAACGTGCGTTCGAGCTTCGATTCGGCGCGAGCCGTGAGCGTTGCGCTCGAAGCTCCATCCGGGGTCTCGGTGACGCCGACAAAAGCCAACGTCACGGTCGCCGCGGGGGGAACACGGACGGTCGTGTTTCGGATCAGCGGCAGCGCGGAGCCAGGTCGCCATCGGCTCCGAATCGTCGCCGATGCAAGCGGACGGATGTTCGCCGAAGCCGTGCGCATCATCGACTATCCGCACATTGCGGTGCAGCACATCTATGAGCCTGCCGCGCTACGGCTGACGGCGGTGCCGGTAAACGTGCCCGCGAATCTGCACGTGGGCTATATCGCGGGACGCGCAGACGCAGGTCCGCAGGTTCTTTCGGAGCTCGGCGTGCGCGTGACGCACATCGATCCCGCCGAGATTCCGCGGATGGACCTCTCTCCATTTTCCGTCATCGTGGTCGGCCCTCGGATGTACGAGGCGAGCGCGGACCTTCTCGAGCACAACGGACGGCTCCTGGAATACGTGAACCAGGGCGGCCGGCTCGTCGTGCAGTTCGGACAGGACCTGATGGCGCAACCGGGAATTCTTCCGTATCCGATTACGGTGCGCCGGCCGCGCCCGGGCGTAACGGTCGAAACGGCACCCGTGACGATCACCGACCCAGCCGCGCGCGAGCTCATTTACCCCAATCGAATTACCTCCGAGGATTTCGACGGCTGGGTGCAGGAGCGTTCCGCGTTCGACCCGACCGCGTACGATCCTCGCTACAGAACCATGATCTCAATGCACGATCCGGGTCAGGCTCCCGTGCACAGCTCAATCCTCGTCGCCCAGATCGGCCGCGGGACGTACGTGTACACGACACTGGCACTCTTTCGCCAGCTACACGAGGGCGTGCCAGGCGCCGTCAGGCTTTTCGTGAATCTGCTGGCGCCATGAGAATAGCTATTGGCTGTTGGCTATTGGCTATTGGCTTCCTGGGCGCGTGCGCCGGGGACGGCCGCACGGTGCTCACCGTGTACTCGCCCCACGGCAAGGACCTGCTCGGCTACATGGAGACGGAGTTCGAGAAAGAGAATCCGACGGTGGACGTGCAGTGGGTGGACATGGGGTCGCAGGAAGTGCTCGACCGTATCCGCGCCGAGGGCGCGAATCCGCAGGCGGACGTATGGTTTGGCGCGCCGGCGGAAGCGTTCGACCGCGCGGCCCGCGAGAACCTGCTCGAGCCGTACACCCCGACCTGGTCGGCCGCCGTTGACGACGAAGCGCGCCACCCGCAGCATCTCTGGTTCGGCACGTATCTCACGCCCGAGGTCATCGGCTACAACAGCGAGGCGCTGAGCGCCGCCGAGGCGCCGCAGGACTGGGACGACGTGCTCGATCCGAAGTGGAAGGGGAAGGTGCTCATCCGCGATCCCGTGGCGTCGGGGACGATGCGCGCTATCTTCGGCGCCATCATGCTGCGCTTGCTCGCGCAGACGGGATCGGAGGAGGCCGGATACGACTGGCTGCGGCGGCTGGACGCGAACACGCGCGAGTACGTGCTCAATCCCACCATCCTGTATCAGAAGCTCGGACGGCAGGAGGGGATCGTCACGTTGTGGGACATGCCGGACATCGCGACGCTGCAGCAGCGGACGCGGATACCGGTGGACTACGTGATTCCCGCGAGCGGCACGCCGCTGCTGGTGGACGCGATCGCGATCGTGCGCGGCACCGATCAGCCCGAGCTTGCCCGACAGTACTATGAGTTCGTGACCAGCGAGCCGGTGCTGCTCGAGTCGGCGAAGCGGTTCCTGCGCATCCCGGCGCGAACCGACCTGCACGCGGATTCGCTGCCGGCCTGGATCCGGGACGCGAACGCGCGCATCAAGCCGATGCCGATGGACCGCGAGATCCTCGCGCGCGATCTGGACCGGTGGATGAAGTACTGGGACGCCAACATCCGAAACCAATCGCGCCGTAGGTGACGATGCGTGAGGCAGCGGCCGGCGCAGCCGCCTCCGGCGACACGCTTTCGCTTCGCAACATCACCCGCCGGTTCGGCGCGCACACCGCGGTGGACGACGTGTCGCTCGACGTCGCGCCCGGCGAGCTGCTGGCGCTGGTTGGCGCGTCCGGGTCCGGCAAGACTACCACGCTGCGCATCGCGGCGGGTTACGAGCACCCCGACAGCGGCTCCGTGCTCATCGGCGACAGGGAGATAACACGGCTTCCACCGCAGAAGCGCGCGTTCGGGATGGTGTTTCAGCATTACGCCCTGTTCCCGCACATGAGCGTCGAGCAGAACGTCGCGTTCGGCCTGGAGGCGCGGGGTGTATCGAAGAAGATCCGGCTGGAGAAGGCGCGCGCGGTGCTCGCCGGTGTCGGGCTCGGCGGAGCGGGAAGTCGCCCGGTGCAGTCGCTCTCCGGCGGCGAGCAGCAGCGCGTGGCGGTCGCGCGCGCGCTGGTGATCGAGCCGCGGGCGCTGCTGCTCGACGAGCCGCTGTCGAACCTCGATCCGATCCTCCGGCAGTCCATGCGCGACGATCTCAGCGCGCTGCTGCGCCGCGCGGACGTGCCCGCGCTGCTGGTGACGCACGACCAGGAGGACGCGTTCGCCATCGCCGACCGCATCGCGGTGCTGCACAAGGGGCGCATCCTCCAGACCGGGACTCCCGCGCAGCTGTACAACAATCCGGCGTCGCTCGAGGTCGCGCGCTTCATCGGGCGTGGAACGCTGGTGCCGTGCACGATCGGCGACGGACATGCCACGATCGCGATTCGCGATCGCGCGCTGTCGTTCCCGGTGGCGGGCTCCGCCAACCGGCTCGCCGGCCGGCCCTCGTACGCGATGCTCCGGCCCGAGCTGCTGGAGCTGGCCGCGGCCGACGCGCCCGATGCATGGACGGGAGTGGTGCTCGCGCGGCGCTTCGCCGGGTCGACCATCGTGTATCGCGTGGAGCTCGCCCCGGAAGTCGTAGTGGAAGTGCCGAGCAGCGACGACAGTGCGCACATTGGGGACCGCGTTGGCGTGCAATCGCGCGGCCCCGTTCCGGTGTGCGGAGACTAGCATGAGGCGGCCCACGGCTGGGACATGGCTCCTCGCCGCTCCCGTCCTGGCCCTGTTGCTCTGGTCCGTGGTGTACCCCAACGCCGCGGTGATATTCGGCAGCTTCGAGGGCGGGCTCGCGCACTGGCGCGAGTTCCTGGCGAGCCCGGCCGACCGCGAGGCGCTGAACAGCACACTCATCATCTCCGTTGCCTCCGTCTTCGCCGCGCTGGTCATCGGCGTGCCGCTCGCATTTCTTTTGACGCGGTTCGAGTTCCCCGGCCGGCGCGCGCTGCGAATCGTCGCGACGCTCCCGGCCGCGCTCCCCCCGCTCGTGGGCGTCATCTCGTTTCTGTTCCTGTACGGCGAGAGCGGCGTCGTCACACGCGCGGTGCAAAACACGCTCGGCATGAGCGAGGCGCCGTGGCGGCTCACCGGGATCTGGGCGATCGTGTTCGTGCACGCCTACACGATGTACGTTTTCGTCTTCCTGTTCGTCTCTGCGGGGCTCGAAAGGTTCGACACCAGCCTCGACGAGGCGGCGGCCGGGCTCGGCGCTTCACCGCGACACCGCCTGCGCCGCGTGACGCTGCCGCTGCTCCTCCCCGCGATCGCCGGCTCGATGCTGCTCGTGTTCATGAATTCCCTCGGCTCCTTCTCCGCGCCGTACGTGTTCGGCGGCGGGATCCGGGTGCTGTCCACCCAGATCCTCGCGTCCAAGCTGAACGGCGCGATGGGGCTGGCGTACGTCGAGACCACGGTGCTGGCGCTGAGCGCGATCGCGGCGCTCGCACTGTTCCGACTGCTGCAGCGAAAGCGCAGGGTGGCGAGCACGGGGAAGGGCTCCGTGACCAGGCGCGCGATTCGCTCGCGGTCATTGCAGGTGTTGCTCGCTGTTGGGGGAGCGGTGATAGTCATCGCGCTGATCCTGCCGCACCTGATGGTCATACTGGTCTCCTTCGCGCGCGACGGGGTGTGGACCACGCAGATACTTCCGCCCGAATACACGCTGGAGAACTACCGCCGGCTGGCGACCGACGCGCAGCTCTGGCGGCCGATCTCGAACAGCGTCCTGATGGCGCTGATCGCCACGGCGGCGAACATCGTCGTCTGCTTTGTCGCGGCGTACCTGCTCGTGCTGCGGCGCTTCAGCGCGCGCCCGCTGCTCGGCCTGCTCGTCGCGCTGCCGTGGGCGATACCGGCAACGGCGATCGCGCTCGGCCTCGCGGCCACGTTCAACGTCAACGATCTCTCGACCGGCCGGATCGTCCTGGTTGGAACGTTCTGGATCCTTCCGCTCGCGTACTTCATCCGCAACATCCCGCTGGTGGCAACCGCCGCGGAAAGCTCGCTCCGGCAGCTCGATCCAGCTCTCGAAGACGCGGCCCGCGGGCTGGGTGCATCGTGGTGGCTCACGATGCGCAAGGTCGTGATCCCGGCCGCGCGCCCCGGATTGATCGCCGGCGGACTGCTCGCAGCGGTTACCGCGGTCGGCGAGTTCGTCGCGAGCATCGTGCTGTACACGCACGCCAACCGGCCGATCTCGATCGAGATCCTCGCGCAGCTGCGCGCGCTCGCGTTCGGCACGGCAGCAGCCTACAGTGTGCTGCTCATTCTCCTGGTGCTGGCCATGGCCATCGGCGCGAGGACCGTCGAGGAGCAGTACGCGTGACGATACCTGCCGGCTGGATGTTCGCCTCCTTCACGTACCGGCGCCGTGCGCGCCCGATCACGGAGTCGGCGCGCGCTCCGGATCGCGCCTGAACTCGCTCCAATTGGACAGCCGCAATGACTCGACCTTCGCGCTCGGCCCGATCACGAACGTGGCAAACGACTTTCCCATCATCGGGTCGCGCCAGGTTATCCGGAAGGTGTCGTAGTGCCAGTGGGCCGCATCTCCGAGCCATGACGGCCCGGCATCCGCGATGAGCTTGTTGTCCTCGACGCGGATGGCAATCCGCCCGTACAGGCTGTCCGAGTACGTGCCGGCGTAGCTCTGCAACGGCAGCGCGGGGCGGGTTCTTCCGACCCTGTCTTCGGCGAGCTTGCGCTCCGTCGAATCCGATCGCGCGATGGCGTCTCGCCGGAGGTTGAGGAAAACGGTGGACCAGTCGCCGGGCGCGCCACCCAGATGCAAGTCCCAGAGCCGGCGCATGATCGCGGTGGGGAGCGCCACCTGGTTCATGTTGACCAGGATCACGACCCCGAGGTTCTCTTCCGGGATCATTCCCACGACGGAGCTCATCCCGTCCAGGTTGCCGCCGTGCGCGAAGACCAGGCGGCCCCGGTAGTCCTCCATGTTCCAGCCGAGGCCGTACGCGCGGAGGTGCGTCGCCGGGTTAATGCGCTGGGCGAGCGTGTCGATCTGGATGATCGTGTGCGGCCGGCGCATCTCGCGCATCGCGGCGGAGCTGATCAGCTGCCGGCCGCCGTACGTCCCGTTGGCGAGCTGGAGCCGCAGCCACTGCGCCATCTCCCATGCGTTCGAGTTCATCGCTCCCGCGCCGCTGATGTTGTCCACGTTGCGGTAGGGAATCGCGATGACCTTCTTCTCCACGAGCCTGTGCGGCTGCGCGACGTTCTCCTTGCCGGCGAGGTCCCGGACGCTGGTCACCGTCTCGTCCATGCCGAGCGGCGTGTAGATGCGCTCGTCCATCAGCTCGTCCCAGCTCTTGCCGGCGACCCGCGCCGCGGCCTGGCTGGCCGCCACATACATAACGTTCTGGTAGCCGTAGTTGGAGCGGAAGCTCGTGGTCGGGCGGAGAAATCGCACGCGCCGGATGACCTCGTCCCGATCGATCGGCGTGCCGTACCAGCTCAGGTCTCCACCCGACAGTCCGCTGCGGTGGCTGAGCAGGTCGCGAATCGTGAGCTCACGCGTGACGTACGGGTCGTACAGCTGGAACCCGGGCAGGTGCAGCGTTGCCGGGTCGTCCCAGCGCATCTTCTTCTCGTCCACCAGCATCGCGATCAGCGCGGACGTGAACGCCTTGGTCGTGGAAGCCGCGGCGAACATCGTCCGCTCGTCAATCCGCGCGGGCTCGCCGAGCTTACGCACGCCGTAGCCGCGCGCGTGAATCACCGAGTCGTTACGCACGATGGCGATCGCGAGACCCGGTACCTGCCACTCGGCGATCGCTTTCTCGACGTAGTCGTCGAGCGCGGAAAGGTCCACGACTTGCGCACCCGTTGCCGCGGGCATCAGCGCGAGCACGATCGTTCCCGCCAGGGTACGCAGAAAATGCCGTCTCGAATTCATGGGGTTCGTCCTGTGAGCGAGAAGTGTCGGTGCATGAGACGCCGTCAGGCGGCAGGCTCCGCCGCGGGAGAAGAAGTGGCGACTGCCTTGCCGCCGCCACTGTCGATGCCAAGTCCCAGAAAGATCGTTCCGCCGATCAACAGCGCGGAGGTGTAGAACGGGACGCCGTGGCCGAGTTGATCGTAGGCAAACCCGGCCCACAGCGGCACGATGACGCGCGCCAGGCCGCCGAACGTCTGCTGCACGCCCATGTACAGTCCGCGCTCGTTGCTCGGAATCAACCGTGAGAGCAGCGACGTCACGCAAGGAAACGTGAACGCGGTGCCCAACGGGACGAGCGCGATAGCGAGCGCGAGCAGCACGTAGCTCCCGGCGAATGGAATGGCTCCAAGACCGATCGCCAGCAGGATGAGCCCGATGCGTGACAGCCGCACCTCCCCGAAGCGGTCCACCAGCGTCCCGAGTATCCCCGCGCGCGTGATGACTGATATCACGCCGAGGTAGGTGAACACCATCCAGATCCTGTCCGGGCCGACCGCCCACTCGTCCAGCAGGAAGAGCGCGAGGATCGCGGTCATGCCGGAGAACGCGCCCATCGCAATCGCGTATATCCAGATGAGCCGCGGTGCGGGCTCTCCGGAGTGAGTCACGACGCGCATGATCGCGTGTCGCGACGCGCCGGGTCGCTTCACGGTTGCCTCGGTCATGTCGCGCGACTCTTTGAGGAAGCGGGCGGCGAACGCGATGTTCAGCACGCACAGCGTTGCCGCGACGAGCCCCGGGCCGGGGCGGCCGAACAGCAGCGCGGCGGAGCCGAGCGGGGGGCCGAGCGCGACGCCGAGGTTCGTCGCGGCGGAGAGCCAGCCCAGCGCCTTCGCCCGATTTTGCGGCTCGGTCGAGTCGGCCACATACGCCTGAATGACGCCCACCGTCCCGCCGCCCGCGCCCTGCACGATGCGCGATAGCAGCAACACCCACAGCGACGTAGCAAACGCGAACACCACGTAGGCGATCGCGGCTGACGCGAGTCCCACGAGCAGTGCCGGCTTCCGCCCGTGCTTGTCCGAGAAGCGGCCCCACAGCGGAGCGCTGATCAGCTGCGCGGCAGTGAACGACGACACCAGCAGCGCGACCTCCACTCCGCCGCCGCCGAGCTCGTCGGCGTAGTACGGCAGCAATGGCAGGATCATCAGCAATCCCACCATGTCCACGAAATTCGTGACAATTAAAATGAACAGCTTTCCGCGCGTAGCGCCGGCGACGCGACCGCGGACGGTGTTACTCATGATCGTGCCCGGCTAATCCTCGGCTTTGCCGAGCGCGGCGGGGGCGACGGCGCGACCCATGAGTCCCGCTAGCGCGACGATGGTGAGCAGGTACGGAATCATGCCGATGAACTGCGACGGAACGCCGGCGACTCCCTGCAGCTGGATTTGCAGCGTCTCGGCCGTGGCGAAGAGCAGACACGCGGCGCCGGCGAGCCACGGATTCCATCTTCCGAAGATCACCGCCGCGATCGCGATGAAGCCGCGGCCCGCGGTCATGTTGTTCGTGAACTGGTGCTGGTCGAGCGCGAGGTATACGCCGCCTAGACCCGCGAGCACTCCGGATATCGCAACGGCCACGTACCGGACGAAGCGCACGTTGACACCGACGCTCGCGGCCGCCTCGGGGTGCTCGCCGGCGGCCTGAACCCGCAAGCCGAACGGGGTCCTATACAATAGAAAGGCGACTAGTGGCACCGACGCGAGGCCCATCCAGACCAGCGGGTCGCCAAAGCCCGACAGCCCGGCCTGGAACCCTTCCACGCGCGGCGAATTCGATGAGCTGTCGAACAGCAGCATCAGGATCACCTGCGTCAGACCGATCACGAGCAGGTTCACCGCGATTCCCGACACGACGTGGTCGGCGCGGAAGCGAACCGTCGCGATGCCGTGCAGCAGCCCGAACAGCAGTCCGCCCGCGGCGCCCGCGAGCACGCCGATCACCGGGCTGCCCGAGTAGTAGCTGCCCAGCGTCGCGGTAAACGCGCCGCTCAGCATGAATCCCTCGAGCGTGAGACTCACGATCCCCGCGCGCTCAGCCACCAGTCCGCCGCTCGCCGCGAACAGATACGGTACGGCAATCCGCAGCGTCTGGGTGACGAAATCGAACGGGTTCAAGTCGTCGCTCCCCGCGCGCTTCGCACTCCGCGCAACGCCCGCTGTACTTCGGGAACGGCTGCAGCCATGGCGAGGATCACGATTCCCTGGAGCACCTCGACCATCTGCTTCGGCACCAGCGCGTGGATGGCGAGCCCACCCTGTGACAGCGTCGCGAAAAAGAATGCCGCGAGGACGACGCCGAGTGGATGATTACGCCCGACGATCGCGACGGCGATCGCGAGAAAGCCGGAGCCGCCGGTGAAGCCGTCTTCGTAGTAGTGCTTGTAGCCGAGCACGAAGTTGGTTCCGCCGAGGGCGGCGAGCATTCCGCCAAGCGCCATCGCCTTGATCCACACGCGGCCGACGCGAATGCCGCTGTATTCGGCGGCCTCCGCCTGGAGCCCGGTCGCGCGCAGCCCGTAGCCGCCCGGCGTGCGGAACAGGTACCACCAGCACCACACTGCGGCGGCTATTGCGAACAGGAATGTGAGGTTCGCCGCGGAACCGTGAAACGCGGGGATGAATTCACTGAGCCTCGGCACCGCGCCGGCGTTGATCTTCGCCGTGTGCAGCGTCTCCTCGACGCGGAAGTGCTCGACGAGAAACCAGTTGAGCAGCGCGAGAATGATGAAGTTCAGCATGATCGTTACGATCACTTCGTGCGCGCCGAACTTCGTCTTGAGCACACCCGGAACTCCGCCGGCGAGCATTCCCGCCGCCGCGGCGGCGAGCAGACAGAGCGGAACCGCCAGGACTCCCGGCGTGTCGGCCGGCAGCGAGATCCCCATGAGCGCGGCGCCGAACGCGCCGGCTGCGAGCTGTCCCTCAGCGCCGATGTTGAACAGCCCGGCGCGCAGCGCGAGCGCGATGCCAAGCCCCGCGAACGTCAACGTCGTAGTCTTGTACAACACCTGTGCGAAGCCGTACGGATTCCCCCACGCCCCTTCGATCATGCGGCCGTACACGTGCGCGGGCGACTCCCCGAACAAAAGAATCAGAACGTCGCCGAGTATGAGCGCGATGAGCAGCGCGACAATCGGTGGAAGCAACGCTTCCTCGGCGCGGCGGAGCAGGGACTCGTTCACGCGGCGTCCAGGCTCTTGCCGCTGGTCATGTACGGGCCGAGCACCTCAGGTGTCGCTTCATACGCGGGGAGCGTGATCGCGAACTTGCCCCGGTACATCACGGCGATCTTGTCGGACAGCGCGAGGACTTCGTTCAGCTCGGCCGACACGAGCAGGATCGCCTTGCCCGCGTCGCGCGCCTCGCGGATCTGGCGGTGAATGAACTCGATCGCGCCGACGTCCACGCCGCGCGTAGGCTGCGCGGCGAGCAACACGGTGAACGATCTGCCCATCTCGCGCGCGATGACCACCTTCTGCTGATTGCCGCCGGACAGCGTGCGGGCGGCCGGCGCGGGACTTGGCGGACGGACATCGAACTTGCTGATCTGCTCCCGGGCGTGAGCCTCGATTCGCCCACCGTCGAGCGAGCCGTACCTGGAGAACTCCTCCTGCGCGCCGAGAACGAGGTTCTCGGCGATCGAGTATTCCAGGATGAGCCCGCGCCTGTGCCGGTCTTCCGGAACGTGCGCGATTCCCGCTTGCCTGCGCTCCTTCACCGTGGCGCGCGTGACGTCGCGGCCCGAAACGGTGATCCTCCCGTCCACGATGTCGCGCAGTCCGGCAAGCGCTTCGATCAGCTCGGTCTGTCCGTTCCCTTCGACACCGGCGATTCCGAGGATCTCGCCGGGACGGATGGCGAACGTAACGCCGTCCACGACGCGGACGCGCCGGGCATCGTTGACCGCAAGATCGCTGACCTCCAGCACCGGGGCGCCCGTCGGCGCGATAGCGTGCTCGGTCGTCGCGGCCGCGCCTCCAATCGCCTCTCGAATGGGAGCGGAGAGCACGACATCGCGACCGACCATCGCCTTCGCGATCTCGGCCGGCGTCGTCCCGGAAGTCTTCATCCTTCCGACCGTCGCTCCCGCGCGCATCACGGTGATCGTCTCGGAAATATCGATCACCTCATCCAAGCGGTGCGTGATAAGCACGATCGTGCCGCCATCGTCCCGCAGCTTTCGCAAAACCTTCCACAGCTCCCGCACGTCGGGGGGAGAGAGGACGGCGGTCGGCTCGTCGAGGATGAGGATCTTCGCCCCGCGATAGAGCGTCTTCAGGATCTCCACGCGCTGCGCTTCGCCTACCGACAGCTCCGCGACCCGTCGGTCAGCCGGAACGATCAGCCCTGTTTTCTGAATGAGCGCGTTCACCTCGGCGAGCGCGCGCGCCCGGTCGAACAGCACGCCGCGTTTCGGCTCCATGCCGAGCACCACGTTCTCGGCGACCGTCAGCGTCGGAACGAGCATGAAATGCTGGTGGACGACTCCTACGCCCGCGGCGATCGCGTCGGTCGTAGACCAGCCCGTGACGTTCCGCCCGTTCACTTCCACCGTGCCCGCGTCGGGCTTGATCAATCCGCCGAGGATCTTCATGAGGGTGGACTTGCCCGCGCCGTTCTCGCCCACGAGTGCGTGAATCTCTCCCGGCGCGACGTCGAGCGAAGCGACGCGGTTGGCGCGGACGGGACCGAACGATTTGTCGATCGCGGCCATCCTGATCGGATGTGCGCTCATCGCGTGGACGGCACCTTGATCCTGCCCGCGATGATGTCGGCCTTGAGCTGCTCCACGCGCTGGCGCGCCACGTCGGGAATGAGCGCGCGGTTGTTATCGTCGTACACGTAGCCAACGCCGCCCTCGGCGAGGCCGAACGAATACACGCCGCCCTTGAAGGTGCCACTCTCGACGCGCGCGATGGCGTCGTACACCGCGGCGTTCACTCCCTTGATCATGGACGTGAGTACGCGACCCGGCGCCTCCGCGGCCTGATCGGCGTCCACGCCGATGGCGAGCTTGCCGGTCGCGCGCGCGGCCTCGAACAGCCCGCCGCCGGTCGCTCCCGACGCATGGAAGATCACGTTCACGCCTGATTGGTACTGCGCGAGCGCCATCTCTTTCCCGCGGCCCGGATTCGCGAACGCGTCCGGAGTGACGCCGGCATACTGCGCGACCACCGTGCAGTCGGGGCAGACGTGCTTCACTCCCGCGCGGTAGCCCGCCTCGAACTTGTGGATGAGTGGGATGTCCATTCCGCCGATGAACCCGACTCTCTTGGAGTTGCCGACGAGCGCCGCTAGCGCGCCGACGAGAAACGATCCTTCTTCCTCGCGGAACTTGAGCGCGGCGACGTTGGACGGCGGCTGGATCACGTTCCCGGCTGCGTCGGTGGCGAGCGCGAAATCGACTCCCGCGAATCTGCTGTTCGGGTATTCCCGCGACAGCACGGTGAGATCGTCGGTGAAGATGAAGCCGATCCCCATGATCAGGTCCATCCCCTCGGCGGCGAGCAGCCGCAGCCCGGCCTCGCGGTCGGCGCCTTCGCCCGGCTCGATGAACCGCACGTCGGCTCCGAGCTGTCGCATGGCGCTGTCGGCGCCAGCGTACGCGCCGTCGTTGAACGACTTGTCGCCGCGCCCGCCGACGTCGAGCACGATTCCGACCCTCGTAGCGTCGGCGTCCGCCACGGCCTCGGTGCCCCGCGGACTGAACACCAGAAACGCGGCGTGGACGGCGAGCAGGACCGCGACGGTGATCAGGAGCTTGCGCATGGGTGCGTAAGTTTCGTGCGCGTAACGGCGGGGAGCAAGAGCGCGAGGGTCCCGTGCTTCAGTGCGCGGGGTGTGCCGCGGTGGACTCCCCAGTCGCGCCTACGCTCGCAAACTGCGCTCGCTAAGACGGCGCTTTGGGG
>JBPPMH010000126.1:0-6664 GCA_051305945.1 Gemmatimonadaceae bacterium | reverse complement strand
TTGCCCGACTTGAGCCGCAGGACTTGGCGGGGCCACGGGGGGTCCGTCTTTCCGACGCGTGGCGGCGCAGTGCCTCCCGGCGAAGCCCGCGACCCGGCGGCGCTGCCGACAAGTGAGCTGTGCGGTTGCGGGGAAACCGGCACGGCCGAGCGGCGTAGCGCAGCAGACGTGTCGAACGGCAGCGGCGGCCGGCGCTGGCTGCGCTGACGCACGCTCAGATGGCATCCCTCGCAATTGCTGGCGTCCACCTTCGAGCGATGCGGTATGTGACAGGTGAGACACTGGGTCGCGACCTGCCGGTGGTTCGCCCCCACGTGAAACGGCTCGTCCCGCCAGTTCGAATGGCATCCCGCGCTGGCGCACGTTTCCCGGGCGGCCTCGGGTGTCTTTTGCTCGTGCGGGTTGTGGCAGGTGCCACACTTTCCGCCGTGCGGGTCACGATCCTCGTCGAAATCCTCCATCAGGCGCCGCATCTCGTGGCAGCCGAGGCATTGCGCCTTGCCGGGAACCAGCGTCCCACGCGCCGAATCCGTGGTTGCGAGCGCCGGAACGTCGGCCGTGAACTGATGGCAGACGGTGCAATGCCGCACCGTCTGGTCGGCCATCTTCCCGAGCACGATGTCCGTGTCCTTCGTTTCGTGGCAGCCGCTCTGGCCGCACGTCTCCTTCGCGGGCCGGAAACGATGCACCTCTACACCGTGGCAAGTCACGCACTGCATGTCCTTGATGTCGCTCGAATCAGACTCCAGGTGCACGCGGTGACCCGCGGTCGCGGCCACGTGCTGCCACCGCGCGGTGTCCGCGGTCACGTGGCACGTGGCGCACACTTCGTTCGGAACCTTCGCGTGTTCGCCAATATCCTCCGGCCGCTCCTTGATCCACACGTATATCTGCCGGAGGCTGGCGGATATCGGCTGCTCGTGACAGTCGTGACAGGACAGCTCCGCGTGCTTGTTCTCCTCGACGGAGAACCGCTGGAACGCCGGGTTCATCACATGACAGCCGATGCAGAAGTCGTTCGAGTGCTGCGTGTAGTTCCACGTCGCGGCGCCCACGCTGCCCGCGATCACGACGACGAGAATGGCCGCCGCCGCGACCGCGAGCTGCACGCCGCGACTGCGTGACCCGAGCCAGCCGCGCAGCGCCCGCCGGCGTTTGACGAGGAACCAGCCAAGCGCCACCAAGACCACGACGGCGAGAATCACCCCGCCGATCTGCACCCAGGGCGGGACGTTGTTCAGGAGGAAGCGCACGACGTGTGCGACTCCGCCGGGCAGCGGCGACTCGACGATCACCGAGTCGGCCGGCGTGGCCTCCGTCTGCTGAAGCGCCGCCGCCCAGTACAAACCTCGGACGGCGGCGCTGAACTCAGTCCCGGTCACCGGGTGAACGGGCGCGGATTACCTGCCTGGCGCCCTGCGAGACACCTGCACTGTCCGAAGAAATTCCGGGTCATTAATCAAGTTGAGGCTGCGCTGCTCGGCGAGAGACGGCCCTGGCAGCGCGTAGTACGACCGCACGTAGTTGATAGTGGCGATGAGCAACGCCCGGCACAAGAAGGGATTGTGAACTCCCTTCGAGTTGTCGCTGTTCGACTGCTCGAACTCGCCGCACAGCCGGGAGTTGAATTCGGCTCCTTCGGCCGGCGTGGTCATGTTATCGGTGTTGCTCCACTCGCCCGGGCGAGTCGCCTTCAACGTCGCCAGCATGCCGGCGTCCCTGGGGGCGGCCTCGAGGTAATGGCTGTGGTCCAGATCCGCCCAGAGCTGGTCCGTGAAGGACTTCATGAGCGCGCGGGAGTCATTGAAGATGTTCGCGGCTACCTCAGCGCTCCCGTGACACCCGGAGGCCGTGCAACTCTGCCACGTCCTGGCCGTCGCGGTGTATGCGCAAGTCTTGTCGGCCGTCGGCTTGCCAGTCGCGTCGAGACAGGGAACCGGACGCATGAGGTGACCGGTCGATTGGAAGGCGAATGCTCCCGTCGCCTTGTCGGTGACGGTGAACCTGTTGACATGGCAGCCGGCGCAGAGTCTCGGATTCTTGGTCGTAGCGTGCGACCCGAAGATCCGCGCCGTGTCGTACTGGAACCCCGGGGGACGCCAGCCGGCAAAGCCGAGCAGCATGGCGCCTTGCGGGGCGTGTGGTCGGGTTGCGGCGTAACCAGTCAGCTCCGGCACGGCGACCCGCAGGTGACAGCGCATGCAGAGGTTCAACTCGGGATCCGCCGCCGTGATCGAAAATCGCAGCTGCTTCGAATTGCCTGAGCCGTGCGGGTCGTGGCATACAGCGCAAGTCGTAGGCTGGGCTCCCGTCGCCAGATCCTTCTCCTGGTAGTTCCCATCTTCGCCAAAGCGCGCCAGCGCGCCGCGTCCGTCATGACAGCCAGCGCAGCTTTCTCTGGATGCGCGCGAAGGGTCGACAAAGGCGTGTCGCGATTCCTTCCACTCCTCCGCGAACGGCTGGTGTACTCCGGAATGGCAGTCGCCGCAGTTACCGCTGCCGGCCATGCCGACCTTAGCGAGCGGCCGTATGAGCGTTCCCTGGCTCACGCCTTCGACGTGCTGCAGGCCGGGGCCATGGCAGCTCTCGCACTGCACGTCGTTGTACGTGTCCACCTTCACCTTGTCGTATCCGGACGTGGTACCGCCCACCAAATTCCCCTTGCCGGTCACGGTGTGGCAGCTGTAGCAGAAATCCTGCTTCGATGAGGAAGCCTCGAGAGTGGCGTGCGCGCTGGCGTGCGCGGTGGTCACCCAGCTCGCCTGGAAACCGGAGTGGCAGTTGCCGCAAGTGGTCTGCTTCGCGCCGGCGTCGTAATAGCCGAGGAAACCGGACGCGGCATCGGGCGGCGGGTTGAACGGCGCCCGGTCACGGTACACGACGGAGTCGCCGGAGCACCCGCTCACGGCCGCGAGGACGACGACCACTACGGCGAGCGAAGGAACAGAGGGAATGCGCGTGAGCGTCGATCGAAGACTGCGCACGAAGTGACTCATCACCAAGACCCCCGGGAAGACACGCCAGTTGGACCACTCATTAACTACGACTCAAGAGCTACGACTCAAAATGGGTACGGTGCAAGAACCGTGAAAGTCAGGAATTCCCCTTAGCTGTGTGGGCGAACCACCGAGAGGCTGTCGGGAGATCAGGCCACTCATATCGGGCATTGGATGATTCCCGTTGCGCGGGTTGCACGGCTATCCATGGGGTCACGTGCATCCGACCGCGGAATGCCCTTTTTTCCGCAGTACCCGGCCTCGAACCAAGGCGCGCGATGAGAAGCGTCGAACGGAGAGAGTTCCTCAAAGGGGTCGCCGCCGTCTCGGCCGCCACCGCCGGGTCGGCGCTGGTGCCACGCACCTTGCTGCCCGCGCCTGTGGGGTTCGCTTCGGGCGTGCAATCCGCCGTGGACTGGCGCAAAACGCCGTGCGCGATGTGCGGCGTGGGGTGCGGGCTGCTGGTGGCCATCGAAGATGGCCGGGCCGGCGCGGTCAAAGGCGATCCGGGCTCGGCTGTCGGCAAAGGACTCGCCTGCGCGAAGGGGTACTACTCGGTTCAGGCACTATATGCCCGCGATCGCATCACCCGCGCCATGATTCGGCGCGGACGGGCGCTGGGAGAGGCGCCGATGAGCGAGGCGCTCGACCTGGTCGCGCAACGCCTGCGCGAGACGATCGAGCGACACGGCAAGGACAGCGTCGCGATCTACGCCTCCGCGCAGTGGAGCATCACCGACGCGTACGTCGCGGCCAAGCTGTTCAAGGCCGGCATCGGGACCAACAACGTGGAGTCGAGCTCGCGGCTGTATGCGGCGGCGGCGATGGCGGGCCTCGAGACCAGCTTCGGGCTCGATGGATCGATGGGCTGTTACGAGGACGTGGACCAGGCCGACGTCTTCGTCCTGTGGGACATCAATCTCGCCGAGACCGATCCCGTCCTCTTCTCCCGCATGCTGGACCGCAGGCGCCGGGACCGCTCGGTCCGCATCGTGGATCTCACCACGCGCACGACGCGCACCAGCTACGCCGCCGATCGCTCGCTCCTGCATAGGCCGCTCTCGGGGCTCCCCATCGCGAACGCGATAGCCCGCGAGATCGTTGCGCGGAAATGGGTGAACCGTGAGTTCGTGGACCGGCACGTCGCGTTCAAACGCGGCAGGACCGGCATCGGTCACGGGCTGACCGATGACGCCCTCGTCGCCGACTCCGCGACCCCCGCGGACTGGGAGGACTACGAAGCGTTTCTCGCGCCATACACCGCGGAGCGCGCGCAGCAGCTCTCCGGGCTGAGCGCCGGCGACGTGCGCTGGCTGGCCACGCTGTATGGCGATCGCGCGCGCAAAGTGATGACCGTGTGGGGCGCCGAGGCGAGCCGGCATTCGCGCGGCACTTGGCTGAACAACGTTTTGTACAACGTTCATCTGCTCGTCGGCAAGATCGCCTCGCCCGGTAACGCCGCGCTGTGCGTCACCGGCCAGCCAAGCGGTGGAAACTCCGTGCACGATGCGGGCTCGTTGACCCACACTCTGCCGCGCGGCGTGGTGTCGAACGCGGATGACCGCCGCCGGGCAGCCGGCATCTGGGGCGTATCCGCCGAAACCATCGCCCCCCGCCCCGCCAGCGCCGCCCTGTCCATGTTCCGCGCGCTCGACCGTGGCGACATCCGCTTTCTCTGGATCCAGGGTACCAATCCGATGGTGAGCCTGCCCAACCTGGGCAGGTACCGGCGCGCCGCAGAAAAAGAAGACCGCTTCATCGTCGTATCGGAGGCCTACCCCACGCCGACAACGGACGTTGCCGACGTCGTCCTCCCCGCCGCGATGTGGCTGGAGCAGGAAGGCGTATTCGGAAGCGTCGAGCGGAGGGTGCAGCACTTCGGGCAGCTCGTCGCTCCGCCGGGCGAGGCGATGAGCCCCGCGTGGCAGATGGTCGAAGTCGCGCGCCGGATGGGGATGACGCGGCTCTTCCCGTGGGACCGGCGGGAGCACGTCGCTGGTATCTGGGAGGAGTACCGAAGGTTTCACGACCAGCCGCGCAGCGCGCTTCCCTCCATGTCCGAGCTGCGCGCGCGACCCGGCATCATCTGGCCGTTCGTCGGCGGGCGCGAGACGAAGTGGCGGTACAATGCCGCGCACGATCCGGCGGCGGATCGCTCACGCGGCGGCTTCGACTTCTACGGCCACGCGGATCACAGAGCCTGGATCTGGCTGCGCCCGCACGAGCCGCCCGCGGAATCGCCGGACCAGACGTACCCGTTCTGGCTCACGGTCGGCGCCGTGCTCGAACACTCGCATACCGGCGTCATGACCCGGCGCATCCCGACGCTGCATCGGTCCGTGCCGAAAGCGTACCTCGAGATGAATCGCGAAGACGCGCGGCGGCTCGGAATCGTGAATCGCGAGGTCGTACGGCTGGTGAGTCGCCGCGGCTCCCTCACGATCGAAGCGCGCATTGATTACCGCTCGCGGCCGCCGCGCGGCCACCTCTTCGTGCCGTCGTTCGACGAAGCCGTTCTCGTGGGCGAGCTGATGCTCGACGCTTTCTGTCCGTTGTCGGGCCAGCCGGATACCACGATCTGCGCGGTGCGCGTCGAGCGGCTGGGCGGAAGGAATGGACCGTGAGCCGGCGTTACGACCAACCGCGCGGAGTCGCCCCCCGGGTGTTCCTGATCGCGTCGGCGGTGGTCGCGATCGCGGCGATCATCGTCGCATTCGGAGACAACACGGCGAGATGGGCGGCCGAACGGCCGCGCGCGTCCGCGCCGCTGCTCGCGAGTGGAGAGCCGCCGATCGCCGCCGAAGCGGATGTGTTTCGCACGCACGCAGGCGTCCTGGCGATCGATCCGTCCGCCGAGCCGCGCCGGTCGGCCCACCCGCGCACGCTTGCTACCTGGCGCAACCTGCGCGCGTTCCCGGGCGCGCCGCCGCGAATTCCGCACGGTCTCACGCCCGATGAATTCCAGAACGGCGGCTGCAACACGTGCCACGAGCGCGGCGGATATTCCCAGCGGTTCGGTGCGTACGTGCCGATCACGCCGCACCCGGAGATGGGGGCATGCCTGCAATGCCATGTGGGTGACGGAGAGCTGATGGCGATTGCCCTGCCGTCCACGGATCCGAGCGCGCGCTGCCGCCAGTGCCACACTCCCGAAGCGGGACGCTGGACCGAAGCGACCGTGAACTGGAAACCGATTGCCTGGCCGCGACTGGCGCAACGCTCCTTCGCGAGCGCGCCGCCGCCGATTCCGCACACGCTGGTATTTCGCGGCAACTGTCTCTCGTGCCACGCAGCGCCTTCGGCCGTCCAGGAGATCCGGACGACGCACCCGGAGCGAGCCGACTGCAAGCAGTGTCACCTGCCGGAAAATGCCGCGACCGGCGAATACGTCCGGCCTGCGCGCACTGCCGTATCTCGATCAGGAGGAACGTCGTGAGATACGCCCGGACCATCACGACGCTCGCGTGCGCCGCGCTGCTGGTCGCGAGCCTCGCCTGCCGCGGGCGGGAGCGCACCGCGGAAGTTGACCGCGCGGAGCTCGGCACGCCGGCGGGCACGCCGGCGGGCACGCCCGTAGCGGACGTGGAGCGTGCCCGGCCGGACACTACGGTCGTCGCGCGCCGCGATACCGCCGAGCAGCCGGGCGCGCTCGGCACCGTGCCGACCGC
>JBPPMH010000125.1:0-8232 GCA_051305945.1 Gemmatimonadaceae bacterium | reverse complement strand
TTCGCGATGATGTCGTCCACGTGCGGCGGGATGTCCGCCGGCCGACGAAACACGTTCACGATGTCCACCTCCCCCGGTATGTCGGCGATTTTGCGGTACACCTGCTTGCCGAGTATCTCGGTCACTTCGCGATAGTATACGGGCACGGGGACGATCTCGTAGCCCGCAGCCATCGCGTAAGCGGGGACGTACCGCGCGGGCTTGTGCAGCTCGACTTTAATGCCGAGCACGGCGATGCGCTTGGAGGACTCGAGCAGGGCGGTGATCTGATCGTCGGATTCCAGGAGGTGCTTGCGCCATTCGTTGTCGGTCATGCCCGTTTGTTTGGCAGGATGCGAGCCACTGTGGGTAAGGGACAACCACTGTTTACGGTGTGGGGGCGAGGCCGGGGGGTAGGGGCCGATTTCGAGTGCTGGACTGGCGGGATGCAAGCTGTGAGTAGGAGTTAGTGAGTGGGAGTGATGAGTGCCAGCGCCATTTTCGTCTCATAACTCGAGCTCATCCACTCCGACTCACAGCTTGCATCCCGCTTGGAATATTCCAGGAGCCGGTGTCTCTCGCTTATCTTGCCCGTACACCGTCACTGGAGTTTCCCCGACATGCGTTTGCTCGTGCTGGGCGCCGGCCTGCAGGGCTCGGCTTGTGCCTACGACCTGCTGCAGAATCCCGAAGTCGAGCAGGTCCGCCTCGCCGACATCAGCATCGAGCACGTACGCGATTTCCTCGGCCCGTACTCCGGCAAGCGGCTGATCCCGACTCCGCTCGACGTGCGCAACGTCGAAGCGGTGCGCGCGCTGATGACCGAGTCCGACGCCGTGATGAGCGCGATCCCGTACTACTTCAACTTCGAGCTCGCGAAGCACGCGGTGGAGTGCAAAGCGCACTTCTGCGACCTCGGCGGCAACACGCCGATCGTCTTCCAGCAGAAGGAGCTGGATCCCGAGGCGAAGCGCAACAACGTGAGCGTCGTGCCCGACTGCGGGCTCGCGCCGGGGATGGTGAACATCCTGGCCGAGCACGGGATCAAACAGCTCGACCGTGTCGAGACCGTGAAGATCTACGTGGGTGGGTTGCCGCAGAACCCCGAGCCGCCGCTCAACTACATGGTGGTGTATTCGCTCGAGGGGACGCTCGACTATTACACGAGCCTGTCGTGGATCCTGCGCGACGGCAAGCGGATCCAGGTAAAGGCGCTGTCGGAGCGCGAGCCGGTGGATTTCGCCGCGCCGGTCGGGCGACTCGAGGCGTTCCATACCGCGGGCGGACTCTCGACGATGGCGTTCCGCTACGAGGGAAAGATTCCCAACATGGAGTACAAGACGCTGCGTTATCCCGGCCACGCCGAGATAATGGAGACGATCCGCGAGATCGGCCTGCTCGATCCCGAGCCGATCGACGTGAAGGGAGTTCGCGTCGCGCCGCGCGACGTCGCCGCCGCGGCGATGGCGCCGAAGCTCACCAAGCCCGGTGCGCACGATCTCGTCGCGCTGCGCATCGTGGTCGAGGGAGAAAAAGGCGGGAAGCCCGCGAAGCGGACGTACGAGATGGTGGACAGATACGACGCTTCACTGGGAATCAGCGCGATGATGCGGACGACCGGCTACTCGCTATCCATCACCGGGCAGATGCAGGCGCGGGGGCAGGTTCCGGCCGGAGTCCATACACCGGACGAGGCGATACCGGGTGACGAGTACATCGCGGAGCTGGCGAAGCGGGGGATCGAGATAACGCAAGCGAGCTGACCGACGGGTACGGGCAACAGGTGATTGGTTTTGGTTCTGGTTAACTACCGGTCACGGGTCGTTGGTGGGGCGGTGACGGCGGAACAACCTACAACCAACCACCGGTAACCAGTCGTTAACCAGAACCAAAACCTAGAACCTGTTGCCCGAACCTGTTTTGTAGTTCGGCTGGCGACTATCTAACGAACCTGGCAATCGTCTCTCCCATGGCATCAATGGATGCCCGGGCGTTCCACCGATCCGCCCCGTTGTAGATAAAGGAAAACGCGACGACCTCCCCGTTTTCCGACGTCACGTACCCCGCCAGCGCCAGCACATTGTTCGTCGTCCCTGTCTTGGCGTGCAGGTTTCCGTCGGCCGGCGTCTGCCGCATTCGCGTCCGCATCAGCGCGGACTTGCCGGCGACGGGCAGCGACGCGTGGAACGCCGATCCCCACGGCGCGGTGTGGGCGTAGCCGAGCAGCTCGGCCATCTGGAAGCCCGTCACGCGGTCGAGCGTGGACAGCCCGCTGCCGTCCGCCACCGCCAGATTGGACGCGTTCGTTCCCATCTTGTCCTGGAAGAAGCCGCGCAGCAGCGACTCGGCGGCCGGCGCCGACCCCTGGCCTTCGCGCCCCGGCCCGCGCACTGCATTCCGCAGCAGCAGCTCCGCGAACAGGTTGATGCTCTCGCGGTTCATGATCGCCACGAGCTGCTCGAGCGGCGGTGAGAGCAGGGACGTGACCTTGGTGGCATTGCCGGGTGTCTTTCTGAGCTGCGCCCCGCCGTCCACCTGGACGCCCGCGGCGCGCAGCGCGGCGTGGAACGCGCCGGTCGTGAACGCCGGCGGGTTGTTCACCACCAGCCCGTACCTGCGCACCGGCGAGCGCGTGCCGATCCGTCCGCTCACCTGGATGTTGCCGTCGGGCAGGTAGCTCGCGCGCACCGAGGCTCCGCCGCCGGCGACCGTGGGAACGCGGCCGCGAATCGCTATCGTCGTGGTCCCGGGCTCGAGCGTGACTACGGCGTTACTTCCCGAGCGCTCCGCCGGATCCACCGTCACCCAGAGCACGTTCTCGGCGAGCGACAGTGCCGATACGCGGGCCGCGTAGGACGATCCCTTGTAGCGATCGAGCCAGCCGTCGGGGTAGAGCACGTTGTCGAACGCCGTGGCGTCGCCGACCACCGCGCCCGTGATGCGCTTGATGCCGGCCGCCGCGACCGCGCGCGCGAGCTTGTCCACCGGCTCCGAGTACTTGCCCGGGTGGAACCGCTTGGAGAACGCGGGATCGCCATCGCCGCGGATGTAGAGGTTGCCGTTGAGCGTCCCGTTCGCGTCCACCTCGCCGTCGCGCAGCACGTCGGTGGAGAAACGGTAGTTGGGTCCGAGCCGGTCGAGCGCGATCGCGGCGGTGAGCAGCTTCATCGTGGACGCGGGCAGCACTGGAATGTCCGCGTTGTTCGCGAACAGCGTGTCGCCGCGCGAGATCGAGATGACGCCGGCGCTCCACGTCCCGGAGCGCGTGCGCGACGTCATGATGGACATGAGATCGGCTTTGAGGGCGGCCGCGCTGCGCGGGCTCGTGGCTTTCGGCGGCGGCGGGGGCGGTGGAGTGCGCCGGCGGCGCTGAGCCGCGCGGCGCTGGGCCGCCCGCCGCTGGGCCGCTCTCCGCTGCGCCGCCGTCTGCCTGCGCGCCTGAAATTCGACAGCCCCGCGCCTGCTGACGGACGACGGCTCGGCGGACGGCGCGGCGCGGAGCTCGACCGCTCCGACCCCGAGGAGGAGGGCCAGGGCGCCGGCTGCGAGTGGGCTGAATCGCGCGTACACGCGCGGCGGGGACATCAAGTATTTCACGATTGCCTGAATTCGGGAGTGTCAGTAAGGACCGCGGAGACTACTGCTTTGCAACCTTCTTGCCGCCATGCGGTGGGCGCAGAGCAGAATTGCACCGAACCGATTAGCCGGGACTTAGGAGCTTTACCGTCGGGAAGTATGAGCGATACACGCTCGGGTCTCTCGTCAGCAGCCTGAACCCCGCCACGGCCGCGTGAGCGCCGATGTAAAAATCAGGGATGGGCGAGCGTTTCGCTCTGGCGTTGCTCCGGTAGATCCGATATGCCTTGCCCGCCAGAAATGCCGCGGACCACGGCAGCGGATCGCGGCGGAATAGATCGGGCGGAAGGGCGATGTCCAGCTCCTCGATCTCCGAGAAGTAAACCGACACCTCCGCGTACACGATCGGATTGATTATCGCCACCGAATCGTCGACGGCTTGCTGGAGTGCGTTCGCCGACCACTCGAACCACTTCGGATCCTGCGTAAAGATGTCCAGTACGACATTGCTGTCTACGAGTACCGGCTTGCTCACTATCGTCCGCGCGTCAGCGCCATGATTTCGTCCGTCGTCATATCGCCATCTCCCCGGCCCCGCATGTGTTCTATCAGCTTCTGACCCCGGGTCCGCCGTCCTTTTGTTCGCTGTATCACCGCTTCATTGCCGCGGACCCTGAATTCGACCTCGGTGTTCGGCAGAAAGCCGAGTTGCTGACGTACCTCGATCGGGATGGTGACCTGCCCTTTGCTCGTAATCCGCATTCGCCCCGCCTTGTAAGAGTATTACCAGTAAGAGTAATACCCATCCTCCAAACGGCAAGATCCGAAGCGCTCCATTCCAGGGCCAGGGGCGGCGTTCCGATCCGCGTTACGAACGTCGAGTTGGCCAGTCGTCATGCTGACGAGATCGCCGCCAGTTGGCGTGGCGGTTGACCGGCTCTACCTTCAATGGAAACATGCACATGCGCACCCTGCTCAAGCCCGCGGCGGCCGTGGTACTGGTCGCCATTTTTGCTCCCCTCCACCTGGCGGCGCAGCAAGCGGTTACTACCACGCCACCTGCTCAACGCGCCAAGAAGAAGGAGACTGTAAAGGTCGAGCCGTGGCTCGCGGTCGCAGCGGAATTCGACAACAACGTCTTTCTGCTGACGCCGGCGCGGAAGAGCGCCGTGGACAACCCGTCCGCGGCGGACGCCGCCAGCGGCCGGTTCGCCGGAATGGAAAGCGCGTCCGACGTGATCGTGCAGGCGCGCGGCGGCGTCGGGCTGGAGCTCGACGGCCTGGGTGGAAGAGCGCTGACTCTCTCGCCCGCGCTCCAGTACGACTTCTACACGAAGAACAGCGAGCGGAGCAACCTGACCGCCTCCGTCGGGCTCGCGCAGGCGCTCGCCCGCGGGATGCGTACCAAGCTCGAGCTGGCGTACACTCCGTCGTACTTCCCCAAGAACTACCTGCTCGACGCCACGGACGCGAACGGCGACGGCCGGATCGCCGAGGACGAGCGCCGCTACGCGCCCGCGGATTATTCGGCGCTGGAAGTCGAGCTCGCGCACCGCCTGCGACTGAAAAAATCGACCAAGCGGTCACCGCTCGGGGCGGAGCTGGACCTCGGCGCCGGCTACTACGCGCGGTCGTACGACTCGCCGTTCGCCGCCCGCGACGTGAGCGGTCCGACGTTCCGTGCCACGCTCGACCTCGCGCCGGGTGGCCGCCTCGACATGACGGCCGGCTACTCTCTCGAGATGCGGTCGTCCGACGAGGCGCAGGAAGTTCTGATCCTCGACGAGACGGATGCGGGCACCGATCTCAACGGAAACGGAACCGCGACGGATCCCGCCGTGCGCACCGTGCAGTTGGTGGATCGCTCCCGGCGCGAGCACGAGTTTGCCCTGGGCGCGCGGTTCGACGTTGCGCGCAGGACCGATCTTCGCTTCGCCTACGGCCTCCGGCTGCGCGACTACCTGTCGGACCTCCCGCTGGATCTCGCGCACCGCGGTCGCCGCGATACCAGACACGAGCTGCGCGGCGAGCTCTCGACGCGGGTCGCGCGCGGCACCCGGCTCACGACGGGCGCGCGGTACGCGAGACAGACCACGAACCGCCTGGTGGATTCGGATCTGACCGACGAAGCGGACGATTACACGCGGCTCCGGGCTTTCGCCGGGTTGCGGGTGGAATTCTGAGCTTGGCGAAACGACCCGCGCGCATCGTCTTCGCCGGATACGCTCCGGTCCACTTCGTCTGCTTCCAGCCGATTTACGAGCGACTGCGCCGCATGCGCGGCGCGGAAGTGTTTCTGTCCGGCGGACGCGAGGCCGCCGAAGGACGGCCGGCGCTGTCGGCGGCGCGGCTGTACGCGCCATTCAGGGTGCCGCGCGAGCGTGTGCTCAGCCTGAGCCAGATGCGCGCGCGCGATTTCGACATGGTTTTCTGCGCGCACGTCTCCGGCTACTTCCCGCGCAACGACAGGGAGCGCGTTCAGCTCTTTCACGGAGTGTCCTTCCGGAACATGGCCGTGCGCCGCGACGTGCTGGTGTACGACCATCTCTTCATCGTCGGCCCGTACATGAAGCGGCTGTTCACCGACCAGCAGATGCTGCGCGAGACCGACCCGCGCCTGGTGCCGATCGGCTTTCCCAAGCTGGACCGGCTGGTGGACGGATCGCTGGACAGGCGCGCGCTGCTCCGCCGTGTACGGCTCGGCGGGAGGCGGCCGATCCTGCTGTACGCGCCCACGGGGCAGGTCGGTAATTCGCTCGAGCACACCGGCGAGGCGGTGCTGGAGCGCCTGAAGAAGACGGGGAAGTACGACATCCTCATCAAGCTGCACGACCATCCGCGCGACCGGAGCGTGGACTGGCCGGCGCGGCTGAAGCCGCTGCTCGACGATCACGTGCGACTGGTGAAGGATTTCGACGTCGTGCCGTACCTGTTTCTCGCCGACATCCTGATCACCGACGCGTCCTCCGTTTCCAACGAGTACTCGCTGCTCGACAGGCCGATGGTCTTTCTCGACGTGCCGCAGCTGTTGGCCAACATGCGGAAGAAGAAGGTGTCGCTCGATCTCGAGACGTGGGGCAGGAAGGGCGGCGCGACCGTGCAGTGGCCGGACGAAGCGGTGGAAGCGGTCGCGTCCGCGCTCGCGCACCCGCGCCGGGACGGCGCGATCCGGCGCGCGATGGCGCGCGACCTGTTCTACAATCCCGGCCGCGCGACTGACGCGGCGGTCACCTGGATCGCGCGCCGGCTGGAGGAGATCCGGGCGTAGTGGCCACGCGCGCGGGAGTCGGTCTCAAGGAAATCGCGCGGCTGCTGCGGCCGTACGCGGGAGAGGAACGGCCCGCGCTGATCACCGGCGTCCTGCTCGCGCTAACCGTCGTCGCGCTTCAGGTACTTCGTCCCTGGCCGATCAAGTGGATCCTCGACCACCTGGCTGGCGCGCCCGTGGCCGGATTCGTAGCGCCGCTGTTCGCCGAGTCGGCCACGACCGGCGTCGTGCTGCTCAGCCTCGCGTTCGTCGCGCTGTCCCTCGGCGCCGCCGCGGCGGAGTACGCGCAGATAATGACGCTCAACGGCGCGGGCAACAGGATACTGTTCCGCTTCCGCGCGGCGCTCTTCCAGCACATTCTCCGGCAGCCGCTGGAGTTCCACGAGTCGCGCGACGTCGGCGAGCTGCTCACTCGCGTTGTGTACGACACGTCGCGGCTCCGGCGCGGCGTCAACGGCATGCTCGTCAGGATCGTGCAGCCGGTGGCGCTGTTCGCCGCGACGATCGTCGTGCTGCTCTGGATAGATGTCGCGCTCGCGGGGATCATGGCCGTCGCCGGGCTGGTAGCTCTGATGATGATGCGCCGCCGCGGGCGCCGCATCGCGACCGCGTCGCGCAAGCAGAGAAGGAAGGAGGGGCGGCTGGCCACGCTGGTTGCCAACGAGCTGCTGGCGATCCGCGAGCTGCAGACTTTCGGCGGTGGTTCGAGCGGCACCGCGGACCGGTTCGAGGGACGCAACAGCCAGAGTCTGAAGCAGGAGCAGAAGGTGCGGCGGCTAGCCGCGGGGCTGACGCTGCGCGTGGACGCGGCGCTGGCGATCGCGGTGGCGCTGGCGATGGCGCTCGGCGCCGGCGCGGTTCTCGACGGAAATATCACCCCGGGCGATCTCGTGCTGTTCTTCTCGTACGCGCTGGCGTTGCGCGCGCCGTTCACCGACTTCTCATACCAGACCGCGCGGCTCGGCAGGACGTATGCGTGCGCCGAGCGGCTCGCGCGGATCGCGGACCGGAAGGGGACGACTGACAGCGCGGGCGCTGTTCCGGCTCCGCCGCTGGGGGGCGCGATCACCTTCGAGAGCGTGAGCGTCAAGTCGCCCTTGCGCACGCGAACGGGACGGAAGTGGGCGCTCAGCGGCGTCAGCTTCGACGTGAAGCCGGGTGAGCGCGTCGCGATCGTGGGCGCGAACGGGTCGGGCAAGTCCACGCTGTTGCGGGCGGTGCTGAGACTCACCGAGGCGGACCGGGGCCGCGTTCTGCTCGACGGCGCCGACATCGGCGGCTTCACCGCCGATTCGATCCGCGCGCAGATGAGCGTCGTGTTTCAGGACAGCGTGTTGTCGGGGCTGACCGTGCGGGAGAACATCACGCTCGGGCTGTCCGACTCGAGCGACGCGGCGGTGGAGGCGGCG
>JBPPMH010000124.1:0-9362 GCA_051305945.1 Gemmatimonadaceae bacterium | reverse complement strand
ACTCTAAGGTATATGGTAGGGCCGGCACGAGGCACAAGTACCCTGATCGCCTCGTTTGAGATCCACCCGCCGCCAGGAGCAACTATAGCGGAGGTGCGCGGCAGGCGCTCGGTGGCCTCCAATTCCAGGTTCCGAAACCTTGGCTCGCCGTCTTCCGCGAAGATGCGGGCGATCGATTTTCCTGCGGTGGATTCGATCTCGCGGTCGAGATCAACAAAAGGTATTTGGAGCTTCGTCGCGACCGCATTTCCTACCGATGATTTGCCGGCTCCAGGCAGGCCAATGAGGAAAACGGGCATTAACAGCGGCGGAAAATGCGGGGCAATTCCTACCGCCGCTCGTTGATACGCGCGATGTACGACTCGTAGTTGCGACGTGTCTCACCCAACGAATCTCCCCCGAACTTCTCCAGAAACGCCTGCGCAATCACGAACGCGACCATCGCCTCCGCTATCACGCCCATAGCGGGCACGGCAGTCACGTCGCTTCGCTCGGCGACGGCCGACGCGGCGCCGCCGGTCTCGGTGTCGATGGTGGCGAGCGGCTTCATGAGCGTACTGATCGGCTTCATCGCCACGCGGACCACCAACGGCTCGCCGGTGGTCATGCCACCCTCGAGCCCGCCCGCGCGATTGCTGCGGCGGTGGACGCCGCCGGCACGCGCGGCGTCGGACTGCGCGTCGATCTCGTCGTGCACGCGCGAGCCCGGGAGTCGCGCCGCGTCGAAGCCGAGTCCCAGCTCGACGCCCTTCACCGCCGGGATCGACATGATCGCCGCGGCGAGGCGGCCGTCGAGCTTGCGGTCCCAGGAGACGTACGAGCCGAGCCCCACGGGCAGGCCCGTGCAGACGACCTCGCAGATGCCGCCGAGCGTATCGCCCTCGCGCTTGGCTTCGTCGACTCGCGCGATCATGCGCTGCTCGGCGCTCTTGTCGAGCGTGCGGAGCGGGGAGTCGCCGACCGCGGCGTTGATGTCGTCGGGCATCGAGTCCGACGCGGCGGCGTCGATGCCGCCCAAGTGCACGACGTGACTGCCCAGTCTGACGGAGAATTCGGAGAGAAAGCGGCGGCACACGGCCGCCGCCGCGACCCGGGCCGTGGTCTCACGCGCAGACGCCCGCTCGAGCACGTCGCGCGCGTCGGCGCGATCGTACTTGAGCATGCCGGAGAGGTCCGCGTGTCCCGGGCGCGGGCGCGTGACCGCGCGCTTCCGCTTGTCGGGATCGGTCCCACTCCGCGCCGGATCCATTATCTCCGACCAGTTCTTCCAGTCGCGGTTGTGGATCAGGAGCGCGATGGGCGACCCGATGGTCTCGCCGGCACGCACGCCCGACAGAAACTCCACGCCGTCGGACTCGATCTGCATGCGGCGGCCGCGGCCGTAGCCGTGTTGCCGCCGGGCGAGCTCGGCGTTGACGTCGTCCGCCGACAGCGGCAGACCCGCGACCATTCCCTCGAGGATGGCGACGAGGGCCTGGCCGTGGGATTCGCCCGCCGTAGTGAAATGGAGCATTCGGAAAAGATAACTGCCACATAGAACTGCCAAGCTGCGAGCGGCCAGCGAAAAGCCGCCAGCTGCGAGCAAGTCCAAGGCTCGTAGCTGGCGGCTTCTAGCTGGCCGCTCGCAGCTTGGCTGTTCTAGGTGGCAGTTCTTACGGGCAGCCGCTGACGAAGTTGCTGGGCAGCGTAACGATCACCACGCCGCGCACCGTCGCGCCCACGAGCACGATCTCGCCGTTGGGGCGCAGCGCCGCCTTGATCGGACCGATGATCGGATCGCGAATCGGCACCGTGTTCACGCGCGCATAGCTGCGATTCTCGTAGATCTCGATGACCGGCTCCGTGGATGCCGCGAACGAGTAGCAGTTCGAGCGCAGCACGTTGCCGCCGTTCCCCGAGTTGGTCGGATGGAAGTCGAAGCCGGGGTTTCCACCCGACGTCTGAAACAGACCCTGCAGCCGGAGCGTCGCGTCGATCACGTAAGTGGAGTCTCCGCGGATCGCGGCGAGCTCGCCGTCGAAATTGATGGCGGCTCCCTTCACTCTCGAGAAGGAGTTGGCAATGAAGTCGCTGACGTCGCCCGCTCGCGACACGCCGAGATCAACCGGATGCTGAATGCCCATGGTGACGTCGTACATCAGCGCCCGGCTGCCGAGCACCGGACCGCCTTCTCCGATTATCGCCCGACGGAAATTGCCGGAGTTGCGGACGTAGGTCGTGTCCCGGAACCCGAGCAGAGGGACGTCCACCAGAATGGCGGAGTCCGGTGAGACGAGCTGGGAATCGGGTCCGAAGCCCTGGGCCGCGAAGCGCCATACCTCGAGGGTATCCGCCCGCCCGGCCGCTTGCCCACGCGCCTGCTCGAAGAAGAAGTGAGACGATCTGCGAGTGAGATTCTCCGACCGTACGGTTCCCTTGTTGGGGAATGGGACGCCCTGGCCGCCTGTGGGCGAAGTCGAATACACCAGCACTACATCGCCGCACGCCGAGCCGGGGATGATGCTGCCGGTGCACGTGGCTGCCAGGAACTGCGGCCGGTCGCTAAAGTCGTACACCGTACGCTGCCTGACCGTCTGCCCCGGCACGGTGGCCGATTCGACGGTCGTGATGCTGTACGCGATGATGTTCGGCAGCGCGTACGAAGCGACGTCGCGTCCCGACGGGAACAGCCCGCTCGTGGCGCTGAGGCTGACGTACGAGATGGACGTACCGCCCGAGTTGGCCACGAGCAGCGTGTCGCCCATCGTGCCGTTGCGGTCGCGCGGCCACGCCACGATTCCCCACGGGCGCGAGCCCACGCTGATGGACGGCTTGAAGGACGAATCCGCGAAAGCGAACACCTCGAGCCGGTTGCGGTCGATGTTGGTGAGATACAGCCGGTCGTGGCGCGGATGGTACAGCGCGTCCGCGACGGACCCGCCGGACGGCAGCGGACGCGTCGCGCCCGCGACAACCGTAACGGTGTCGGTGCGCACGGCGCCGCCCGGAAGCAGCGCGTAGGCGCGCGTTCCGTTCGAGTTGGTGGCGAACGCCCGCACGAAGATCGTGTGTGGGAACGTCGTGTACGGCAGCCGCATCTGGAACGTGTGGAAGAGCGACGTGATCTGGCCGGTGGAGATCAGCGAATCGGCCGCTTCGACGGCGCCGGTCGGCGAGCTCCTTACCTCGTATCCGAAAGTGACTATCCCGGTCTGATCCGAAGCGGCGACGTGGATCGTGTCGGTCACCTCGACGCGCTGCGTCGTGCCGAACGTCACCAAAGGTGAGGACGTCGTGGTGCCGACCGTCTGCACCGTGAGAATGATGGACGGCCCGAGCGAGCGCTGGCCCAGCGAATCGTACACGAACGGCGTCACCGTCAGCTGGCCCACGGGCGTGCCTTCGGGAATCGTCAGCGTGTCGCTGACGGACACCGAATCCCGGAGCGGAGTCGTGAATACCGTCGAGTCGGCCGTCGTGAGCACGCCGCTGGTGGCGAAGCCGAGCGAGCGGACACGCAGTCCGCTCTTCCCCATGATGGACAGCACGATCGACTTCCCGACGACGGCGATGGTGCCGCTCGCCGGACTGACGATGCGCGCATCCGCCGGAACGAGATTCCCCACCGTGAGCCTGAGCGTGTCGGTGGGCGAGCGGTTGCCCGATCCGTCGGTCGCGAATCCGATGACGGTGACCGACGTGCCCGGAGGGACGCTGCGGGGAACGCTGAGCGTGAACGGAAGCGTCGTGGACGTCACGGCCGACGTGAACGTCGTATCGAAGGTGAACGAGACGCCACCGGACACGCTCACGTGAATCGTCTTGAGCCCGAGGTTGTCGCGCGCGTCCGCCGAAAAGGCGAGCACGGTGTCTATGTCGCTCGCGACTCCGGCCAGATCCAGCGCGGGCGGGTTGGCGTCACCCGTCGTGCCCTCGGTAAGCGAATCGCCGCACGCGGCGACTCCCGCGAAGACGGCGGCACACGCCAACAGCCACGGACGCCGCATACGAGTGCTACCCATGTATCATCGACCCCCACCGGGAGTGCGCGCAGGAAGCATCTGCTCGCCCTCGTCGACGATGTGCGGAGTGATCAGTATCAACAGGTCCCGCTTCTCCTCGGAGACGCGGGTCTGACCGAACAACCGGCCGATCATCGGCAGGTTGACCAGGAACGGAATTCCCGACTTCGACTGCGTTACCTCGGTAACGGTCAGGCCGCCGATCACCGCGGTCTCGCCGTCGTTCACCAGCAGCTGATTGTCAGCGCGCTGGCGGTTGAAGATGAAACCGACGTCGGACGACGCGAGCTGCGCGTTGGAGTTCTCGGCGTGCACGGTGAGCAGGATCTGCCGGTTGTTGGTGACCTGCGGCGTGACGCCCAGAATGATGCCGACTTCCTTGAGCTGAACCGTGGCTCGCGGAACGCCGCCGCCCTCGGCGCCTGCGCCCCCTTGCGCGGTACCGGCATCCAGCACCCGGATCGGTATCTCCTGCCCGACCGCGATCTCAGCCTTCCTGTTGTTCAGCGTCACTATGCTCGGCTCGGCCTGCAGGTCCGCCAGACGCACTTCCTGCAGCGCGTCGAGGAACGCCGTGAGCGAGAACTTCCCGAGCGCGGTGGAGAAGACGAGCGACAGCGCGGGATTGGTGACCCGCGAGTTGGCGTTGGCGATGGCGGAAAGCGTGTTCCCGCCGAGCAGGATCCGGTCACCCTGGACCGGCGAACCGCCGCCGAACGCGTCCGGCACGCCGTCACCATCGGTGTCCACTGGAACCAGCGTCGTGGGGTCGGTCCGCGGCACGAGCTGCGTGAAGAACTGATCGCGCGTGCCGATGTCGTACGACAGACCGATGTCCTCGATGTCCGAGCGGTTGACGAATATGATCTTCGCCTTGATCGCGACCTGCGGAGTGCGGATGTCGAGGTTTCTGAGGTAATCCAGTATTCCGCCCATCCGCGAGGCCGACTCGGTGATGAGCAACGAGTTGGTGAACGTGTCGGCCACGACCGCGCCGCGCGCGACGCAGCTGGTCTGCATGTTCTGGCCGGCTGCCTGCGGCACCGCGCTGCCGGGCTGGCAGTCGCGCGCCAGCATCTGGCGCAGGGTGTTGGCCAGTCCGGCCGCGTTCGCGTAGTTCACGGGCACCATGCGCGTGACCATCGGCTCGACCGACTGCTTGTTCTGAATGTTGGCGTAGCTGTCGACTGTGATGATTCCGGTGACCTCATCCTCCGCGGCCGCGAGCCCCTGCCCTTCGAGGATCGCGCGCAGCGCCACGTCCCACGGCTGGTTGCGAATCTCCGCCGTGACCGTGCCCGACACGTCCTTGCCGACCACGATGGTGCGGCCGGCGAAGGTCGCGAACGCGGCGATGACGTCGCGGATGTCAGCGTCCTGATACGTAACGGTGATTCGCGGCTGCGTGGACTGCTGCGACACGGGCGTCATGCGCAGCTCCGGCTCAGGCTCGGCTTCCCGCGCTACCTGTCGGGCCGCCGCCGCGCCGGACGAGTGCCACGCCTCGAACGCCGAGGTGCCGCCGTCCACGGACACGCGCACTTCGTTGGCGGTCCGCCGCACATCGTACGGATGCTGGCCGTCGAGCTCTATCACCACCCGAACGACGTTGGAGTTGAACTGCGAGTAGCGGACGTTCGTGATTCCACCGCGGGCGACGCGATCGTAGCTGCCGTTCATCTCGAGCACGGCGCCGTTGAGGTCTATCACGAGCCGGTGCGGCGAGGACAGAACGAAATCGCTCACCGATATCTCGGACGTGACCCCGATCACGACTTCCGCCCTTCCGGTGGCGGGCACGACGCTCAGCGACGTGACCCCGATCGGATCGGCGGTGTGGCCCGCGGCGGTCCAGCCCGCGAGAGCGACTATCAAAGCGGGCGCGAAAATGCTGCGGGCCGCGATCATGGCGTCCTCACTCGTGTGGTGTCGTCCATTGTAAGCGTCTCCTGACGGCTCAACCCGAATTCCTGTATGGTGAACGTCACGGATCTCGGCTGGATGGCCGCGACGCGCATGCGTCCCAGAGTTTGTCCAACTTTCACGCGATACTGTTCCTTGGACGTGAGATCACGCATCACCGCAACAGAATTCCTCCCGTTGGGATCGTACGCGATGGCCGCGAGACGAAGATCGATCAGCAGCGGACGGAGATCGGACGACGCCAGCAGCGACAAGAACGGGTCGCGCCGGCCGCCGCCGTTGTAGTCGAACACCTCGCGCTGGATCGTGTGCTCGGAGGGCTCGGCCGCCGGCACCGCGGGCGTCGTCTGCGCCGCAACCGTCGAAGACAGCAGCAGCACGCAAAGCCATGTCAGTCTCATTGGGCGGCTACCTCTCCATCGGCGGCGCGCGTGGCCAGCGGATCATCCGGCCGCACCTTCGCTACGTAGGTCTGAATCTGAAAATTCGAGTCGAGCATGGATCTTCCCGGCGAGGGGCGTCGCGTGGCGGTTCCCGAAGACGCGAACTCCTTCATCTCCAACGCCACCGGCGCGACGATCCGCTCGAGTGAGCCGACGTTGCTCAGGAACCGGCCGAGCTCGTGGTAGCCGCCTATCACGGAGATCTTGTAGCGATGCGTGTCGAAGTCGTCGCCGGGGATGACGGGCATCGGCTCGACCGAAGCGAGGTCGAGGCCTACCCGGCGCGCGGCGGTGGACACGTCTTCGAGCAGGCCCGGCACCTCGTTCCTGGTTGGCACCAGCCGGGTCATGACCTTGAGCGCTTCCCTGTCGCGCGCGACCGCGGCGCGCAGCGAGTCCACGCTGCCGCGCGCGAGATCGGTCCGCGCCTGCTGATTCGCCGCCTCTAGGGAGTCCACCCGGGTCGAGAGCGCGGCAAGCGACTCCGACTTGGGCGAAAGCATGAAGTACCAGAGCGCCCCGAGCAGGACGAACGCGAAGATCGAGACGCCGATGAGCGTCTGCTCGCGCTTGGTGAGGTTGTCGCCGATGGCCATGGCTACGGAACCCTCACGGAGAGCGGCGCCGTGCGGATCTCCGCCGGCGGCGGACGCTCGGAAAGAGCGTCGAGTTGGAATTCGGTCACTTCCTTTCCGTCGCTGGTCACGAGGTCGGATCGCGCCAGGTTGACGTTCTGGATGAACGGCGACGACTCGAGATCGCGCATGAACCGCGTCAGCGCCTGGATGTCCACCGTGTGGCCGACGAGCCGGAACTGCGTGGGCCGGGCTCCGATGGCGACGGCTTTCTCGCGCCGGACCTTCTCCAGCGCCGCCCTGCCGGCCGGAGTGGTGGCCTCGCGCTGTAGAGCGACGATCTCGGAATCGGGCGCGGCCGCGCTCGGCGGCGCGCTCGTCTGCGCGATCGAAACGAGCCAGGTGTACTGCGGTATCACCCGGCTGATCTCTTCCAGGATGTGCGACCACATGAAGCGCGTATCGTCAATGGACTGGATCACGGCGAGCTGGCGCAACACCAGGTCCCGCTCGGTCTCCGCCGCGACGCGCGCGCGCAGGACGGTGGCGAAGCTGGCCGAATCCTGCACCGCTTTCCGCTCCCGCTCCGCCAGCTCGCTGCCCGCCTGCGCCTGACGCGTGAACAGGAACGCACCGAGCGCAAGCGCGATCAGCACCGACACGATGGCGCCTACGAGGTACTTGTCCTTGACGCGGTCTCCGAGGGAGCCGAGCAGCTCCTTTGGATTGAAGCCGCCTTCGCCGCCCCCGGCCGTCCGGCGCTTGGCGCCGGGGAGAAGATTGATCTGAATCATCGGATCGTGGCCCTCACCGGTTCCGTAGGGCCAGGCCGACCGGCAGCATCAGCAGCGGCGCGATTTCGTCGATAACCAGCGAATCGAGCGCGCCCGGACGCATCTGCAGGCTGGTGAGCGGGTTGGCCAGCTCGACCGGGACGCGCATGCGCTGGCCTAGGACTTCGTTGAGCCCCGGCGTGCGGGCGCCGCCGCCGCAGGTATACACGGAGCGGAGGGCGGTGCCGACCTTGGCCGTCGTGAGCAGAAAGGCGACAGCGCGCTCCACGCCGACCGCCAGCTCTTCGATGCGTGCGTCGAGCACCGCGTCCACGTGCGCCGAGCGGTCGTATCCAGTGATGAGCGCGTTCGCGTCCTCGGCGGTGAGCCCGCGCTCACGCTGCAGGTCTTCGCGCAGCCGGCGCGTCCCGACGGCGAGATCGCGCGTCAGGACGGGGATGCCGGAATCGAGAACGTTGATGTTCGTCACTTCGTGGCCGATGTTTATCAGCGCGACGATGCCGTGCATGGCATCGGGATAATTCAGCTCGAACGCGTTGTGCAGAGCGAACGCGTCCACGTCCACGATGGACGGGGTCAGACCGGCCTCACTCAGCAGCCGCAGCTTCGCCTCGACCAGGTCCCGCTTGGCCGCGACGAGCAGGACGCTCATCTGGCTGTTGCCCTCGTCGTACGGATCGAGAACCTGGAAGTCGAGCTCGACCGCGTCCATGTCGTCGAATGGGACGTGCTGCTGCGCTTCCCAGCGCATCACCTCGCGCGCCTCGCGCTCGCCCACCCGCTCGGCCTGGATCTTCTTGACGATCACGTCGCGGCCGCCCACGGCGGTGACGACTTCCTTCGTCTTGACCTCGGCCATCGTCAGGCATTCGCGGATCGCGTCCGCGACGATACCGGGGTCCATGACCTCTCCTTCCACGATTGCGTCCGTGGAAAGGGGGGCAATGCCGACCTTGACCAGCTCCGGCTCACCCTTGGAGTGGTCTATGACGACTGCCTTGATCAGTCCGGACCCTATGTCGAGGCCAACGGTCGGCTTACGACGGCCGAGAAGCGCCATGCTGTCCTGGTGGAGGTTCGCTAAAGTCTGGCGCCCTGCCACCTTTGTCAACAAAAACTTTAAGTGGCGCGCCTTAAACGATTCTCTTGCTTCTGGTTGCGCGGAGAGGGCCGGTTGATTTTCGGCTCCGACTCACGGCTTCCTTACAACCACCAAAACGATTTGGGCGGTCGGAGGTAACACTTCTCTCGCAAAATGCCCTTTGGAGCCGGTCGCCCGGCCGGTCAGCGGAGGTCAACCCAGGAGCGGATTACCGGCCGGACGTGCGCTCCGATCGAGTCCGTGAACGCGAGTACGTTCACGCCCGTGCGCCGGCGCGCGTCGCCCGCAGCGGACTCGGCCACGAGCCAGTACATCTGTTCGTTGAGGCGGACAGTCGTGATGATGGCGCTATCGCCCGCGGCGTGAACTACTCTCGCAACGGCGGCGCCCGGCGCCAGCGTCCAATGCGACTCGTCCCATTCGGCAACCGAGCCCCACAACGCGTGCTCGGCAACGGCAAACGCGCGCTGCCGTGCCATGACGGAGGTGGCCATCCGGTGCTCCAGCGTCACCGCCACGTGCGT
>JBPPMH010000123.1:0-21668 GCA_051305945.1 Gemmatimonadaceae bacterium | reverse complement strand
CTGACTGAGTCGCACAGCAGTCAGCTTGAACTCGTCGCTGTACTTCCGGACCTTCCGTGGTCCTGATCGTGGCATTGAAGACACCCCATACTGGTTAGGTGGAAGTGTCTACAAAAGTGGTGCAAGAACCGAAGTCAGTGCCGTAGTGCTGTTAGCCAACAGCCAATAGCCAATAGCCAATAGCCAATAGCTCTTAAGGGTAGAGCGTCTCAACTCTCCACGCGGCACCGTCTCTGGTGTACCGCGTCCGGTCATGCAGCCTGTTCGCCCTGTTCCGCCAGAACTCGATCCTCTCCGGATGCACGCGGAAACCGGACCAGAACTCCGGGCGAGGCACGTCTCGTCCCTCGAACTCCCGCTCGTACCGCGCGACCCGCTCGTCCAGCTCACCGGGCGGCTCGATGACTTCGCTCTGCCTCGAGGCCCAGGCGCCGATCTGGCTGCCGCGCGGGCGGGAGGCAAAGTATTCGTCGGCCTCCTCGTCGCTCACCTGCGTCACCTTCCCGTCGATCCTGATCTGCAGGTCCAGCGCCGACCAGTAAATGCAAAGCGCCGCGCGCGGGTGCGCGCGCAGGTCGCGCCCTTTCCGGCTCTCCAGGTTGGTGTAGAACACGAATCCGTCCTCGTCCACGCCCTTGAGCAGCACGATGCGCAGCGTCGGCGATCCGTCCGCGCCGACCGTCGCCAGGCTCATCGCGCTCGGCTCCGGGAGCAGCGCGCGGTCCACCCGCTGAGCGCGCGCGAAGGCGTCCTGGAAGATCGCGATCGGATCCGTCAACGCTTCCGTCATTCGTCAGTACCTCGGCACAGAAGAATCCACTTCCGCGGACCAGCGCGATATCCCGCCTGTGAGGTTCGCCACCTTTGCGAACCCCGCTCCCGTCAATTCCGCCGCCGCCGCCATGCTCCGCATCCCCGATTTGCAGTACACGATCGTCTCCCGCGCGGGGTCCAGCTCGCGCAGCTTGTCAGGAAGCGTGCCGAGCGGAATGTGGCGCGCGCCCGGCAGCCGCGCGATCGCCCACTCGAACGGCTCCCGCACGTCGAGCAGCTCAAACTCGTCACCGCGGGCAATGCGCTCCGCCAGCTCGCCCGGAGTAATCTCGCCGATCGCGGGAGTGCTCTCCGTTGCCGGCTCCGCATGGCCAGCGCCGCACCACGCTTCGTAATCCACCAGCTCGCGGATCTCGCGCGTGCCGCACATCGGGCACGCCGGATCGCGCCGCACTTCCATCGTGCGAAAGCGCATCGCCAGCGCGTCGAACAGGAGCAGCCTGCCGACGAGCGGGACGCCAGCGCCCGTTATCAGCTTGATGGTCTCGGATGCCTGGATGCTCCCCATTATCCCGGGCAGCACGCCGAGCACGCCGGCTTCCGCGCAGTTTGGAATCAGCCCCGGCGGCGGCGGATCGCGGAACAGGCAGCGGTAGCAGGGGCCGCCCGGCGCGGCGAACACGGATGCCTGCCCTTCGAACCGCAGCACGCTGGCGTACACGTTCGTCTTGCCAAGCAGCACCGCCGTGTCGTTCACGAGGTATCGGGTGGCGAAGTTGTCCGTGCCGTCCACGATGATGTCGTAATCCCCGGCGATCTCCAGAGCGTTAGCCGAGGTGAGCCGTGTATCGTACTTCTCCACGTGCACGTGCGGGTTGGCCGCGCGTATGCGCGCCGCGGCTGCTTGCGTCTTCGAGCCGCCGACGTCGGCGTCCGTGTACAGGATCTGCCGGTGCAGGTTGGTGACGTCCACCGGATCGAAATCCACCAGGCCGATCGTGCCCACCCCGGCCGACGCCAGGTACAGCAGCGCCGGCGAGCCGAGGCCCCCAGCTCCCACGACCAGAACGCGAGCGCGCTTGAGCTTCCGCTGGCCGTCCATGCCGATGGCAGGCAGGGACAGCTGGCGGCTGTAGCGCTGGAGTTCCTGGGGGGAGAGGTCGGGCTGGCTACCTGGTATCATCCGGCTCCGCCGTGAGGTGATTAGTGATTAGTGATTAGTGATTGGTGAGAGCACCGCTTTCCCGGGCATTCCCTCGTTCCGCCTGAGCCAATCACCAATCACCAATCACACCCCAGTAATATCCACCCCTACCGCCCGTGACGCACCCGCCGACCAGCGGATTCATTCCGCCGACCAGACCCGACAAGCGCGAGGCCACGTGGCGCGAGCGGCTCGAGGCGCTGCGGTACGTTCCCGCCCTCGCCAGGCTGGTCTGGGAGACGCACAGGGGGCTCGCGTTCGCGATGGCGTCTCTCCGAGTCACGCGCGGCTTCGTCCCGATCCTCACGTTCTGGATCGGCAAGCTGATCATCGACTCCGTGCTGGAGGCACGCGCGGGCCGGGGCGACTTCGGCGACGTCTGGCGCTATCTGGCGATGGAGCTCGCGGTGGTGGTCACCGGCGAAGTCCTCGCGCGGGCGTCGTCGCTCGTGGAGAGCCTGCTCGGCGACCTGTTCTCGAACAGGATGAGCGTGCGGCTGATGCAGCACGCCGCCACGCTCGATCTCGCGCAGTTCGAGGACCCCAGCTTCTACGACCATCTCGAGCGCGCGCGCCGGCAAACCGTCGGCCGCATCGCGCTGCTCACGCAGCTGCTCGCCATCGGCCAGGACTTCATCACCCTGCTGACCATCGGCGCGGCGCTGGTGGCGTACAATCCGCTGCTCCTCCTGCTCCTCGTCCTCGCGATCATTCCGAGCTTCCTCGGGGAGACGCACTTCGCGTCGCTCGGATACTCGCTGCTGTTTCGCTGGACGCCGGAGCGGCGGCAGCTCGACTACATCCGCTACGTGGGCGCGAGCGACGCGACCGCGAAGGAAGTGCAGATGTTCGGGCTCGCGTCGTGGCTTACGGACAGATATCGCACGCTCGCGCAGCGGTTCTACGAGGAGAACCGCAAGCTCTCGATCCGGCGCGGAATCGTCGGCACGCTGCTCTCGATTCTGGGAACGATCGGATATTACGCGGCCTACGTGATCATCGTGCTCCGGGCGGTACGCGGCGAGATCACCATCGGCGATCTGACCTTCCTCGCGGCGTCGTTCGCGCGCGGGCGCGACGTCATCCAGGCCGTGCTGCTCGCGGCGAGCGCCGTGTACGAGCAGGCGCTCTTCCTCCGCGACCTGTTCCTGTTCTTCGACATGAAGCCGTCGATTACCTCGCCGGCGTCCGCGCCAGCCGTTCCGCGCCCCGTGCGCGACGGCTTCGTGTTCGAGAGCGTTTCCTTCCGGTATCCCGGGAGCGAGCGCTGGGCCGTGCGCGATCTCAACTTCAGGCTGAATCCGGGAGAGCGGCTGGCTCTCGTCGGCGAGAACGGCGCCGGGAAGACGACCATCACGAAGCTGATCGCGCGGCTGTACGATCCGACCGAGGGACGGATTCTCCTCGATGGGCGCGACCTGCGGGAGTACAATCTGGCCTCCGTGCGGAACGCAATCGGCGTGATCTTTCAGGACTTCGTACGCTACGACCTGCGCTTCGACGAGAACATCGGCGTCGGCGAGATCGAGTCGGTTCGCGCCGGGCTGGAGCACGGCGAGGAGATCCCGGAGAGCATTCGTGCAGCGGCCGACAAGTCACTCGCCTCGAGCCTGCTCCCGCGATTTCCCAAGGGATTCAAGCAGATGCTCGGGCGCCGCTTCGAGGAAGGGGTGAACCTGTCGGGCGGCGAGTGGCAGAAGATCGCGCTCGCGCGCGCCTACATGCGCGACGCCCAGGTTCTCATCCTCGACGAGCCGACCGCTGCGCTCGACGCGCGCGCCGAGTACGAGGTCTTTCTCCGCTTTTCGGAGCTCGTCGCGGGAAGAATGGCGATCCTGATCTCACACCGGTTCTCGACGGTGCGGATGGCCGACCGGATCATCGTCCTCAGCAACGGGGCCGTCGAGGACGAGGGAACGCATCAGGAGCTGGTGGAGCGCGGCGGGCTGTACGAGGAGCTTTTCAGGATGCAGGCGGCGGGATACAAGTGACTATTTCACCGCCGCCACCGAAATGTCGATCTTCACTTCATCTCCGATGAGCCATCCGCCGGCCTCGACAGCCCGGTTCCACACGAGCCCGTAATCCTTCCGGTTGATCGTCGTCGACGCCTCGAAGCCGGCGCGCGTGCGGCCGCGTTCCTGCGCGGTTCCGGTGAGCTGGCCTTCGAGCACCACGGGCCGGGTGACGTCGCGAATCGTGAGGTTGCCGCTCATGCGGAGCCTGTCGCCATTCCGCTCGATCTTCGTGCTCCTGAACGTGATCGTCGGGTAGTTCTCGACCTCGAAGTGATCCTTGCCGCGCAGATCCGCGTCGCGCCGCTCGTGATTCGTGTCGACGCTCGAGGCGTCGATCGTGACGTCCACGACCGCGCTCTCCCAGTCGTCGAGGTCGCCGGTGATGGTGCCGCTCCAATTGTTGAACTGGCCGCGCACGCGGCTCACCATGTGCCGGATCGAGAACGTCAGCTCGGAATGACCGCGGTCTATCCGCCAGCTGTCAGCCGCGGCCTGCGCGGGCGCACCGGCGGGATTCTGCGCGAGCGCGGGGGTCGCGATTCCAATGAGCAATCCGGTTAGCGCGTAGCGTGACAGTTTCATCTTGAGTCCGGGTGAGGGACGTTTCTCCAGCGTTCCCGTCAACGTCCTTATACGCACCCAGCCGCGTATCGCTGGACGCCCTACCGCCAAGCCTGCGCCCCCCCGTAGTGAATCCCATTGAACAGCAGCTTGAAGGTGCCGTGCGGCTGCGCGCGGAACAGCACCTCGGGGCCGTACAGCACCAGCGTGCCCTGACCGACGGGCGCCTCGATGATCGCCGCCGCGTCCCGCAGATGTCTCTGACCCCATGCCCAACCGCTGCGCAGCGGAGTCGCGGAATCGAACCACGCCACCCGCCTGATTCCCTGCCGGGTCGCGCCAGGCGCGAGCCGGAACGAGGGACTGTTGTTGAAGAACACGTCGGCGTGCCGCGGCATGCCGTGTGCCAACGGATGCGTGTTGTCCACGCGGGCCCGCAGAATGGAGCCGGGAACGAAGTACGCCGACCGCTGCAGCGCGCGCCCTGCGGAATCCGTCAGCGCGTCTTCCACCGGCAAGCCGAGTGAGGACGCCAGCTCCGTAGCACCGCCGATCGCCAGGATCCGGCCGCCGGCCTCCAGAAATTCCCGCAGGCGCGGTACGGTGACTGTCTCCGAGATGAATCCTCCGCGAGCGCGCCACTGCGGCGGCGCATCCTCAGGGGGAGTCGCGGACGCGATGTCACGCGCGTCCCTTCTCGACCCAGGATCCAGAATCTCCGCGTCATCGGGAAGGATGACGACGTCGAACCGCTCGCGCAGATTGCCGGCATCGAGATCCGGCGGATACACCACCGTGAACGGAAACTCGAACTGCTCCAGCAGCCAGCGCGTCCACCCCGACTGCATCGACCCGCCGTAAGTGTCCCACAGAGCGACGCGCACCGGCCGCAGCTTCACGCCTGCGCCCGCGGCGGGTGCGCGCTGCGCCGCGCGGATCGTCAGGCCCTTCTCGGCCGCAACCCGTCGGAGAATCGGAAGCACGGCCGCTCCGGCCGGGACGTAATAAGCGCCCTCACCCAGGGTGCCATCCGCCGCGCGGACGCTGTCGCGCAGCCAATACACGTCGTGCCCCGCCGCGAGCACCCGGTTCACCGCGACGAAGGCATCGTTCGTCTCGTGCCCGAGCAGATAGCCCGGCGCGCCCGCGACCTGCGCTACGCTTCCCTGCGGGACGGGCGCGAAGCCGGAGATTCGCTCGAACGGGCCGGTGAATCCGTCGCGGATCCTGTCGAACGCCACGCCCATCTGATACGCGAGCGTCCAGCCCGCGGCGTCGTACGGCGGCGTGGGCGACCCGCCCGGATACGGGATGTCGTTCGGGTGATTCTGCGGCTCGAACATGTCCCGCAGGTGCGGGCGAAACGCCTGCGCCGCGAGCACGACGAACGAGCCGGCGGGATAGCTCTTCCCCGCGACCGAGAACGGCGCCGTCGCGCGGTGCACGGTGACGCCCAGCTTGATCAGCGTGTTGACAAACTTGGTCGCCGTCGCGAAGTCGCGCTGATCGGGGCTGATGATATACCCACGCGGGTCGCGGTCCTCCGGCTTCCTGAACGTCGCCACATACCGCTGGATCTCCGCCGGCGTCTGGTTGACGGTATCGCCGCCGACGACTTCGCTCAGCTCGGCGACGCGGTCCGGCGTGCTCGTCCAATGGTCGCGGCTGCCGCGCTCGATGGAGTTGCGCCCCATTCTATAGATGTTGTACAGCAGCTCCTCGCGGTGCTTCGACGCGAAATCGAGCACCGCGCGATTGGCGGTGCGCTCGTAGTCCATGGACTGGCGGAAGCGCCACAGCTGCGGCTCGATCGGGAACGGCAGGCTGCCGCTTGGCAGCAGCCGCCGCGGCACGAGCTCGATCCAGCTCGGCGTGGGATGGCCGAAGGTCTCGGTCAGCAGGCCGATCATGTTGTGGAAGTACACCGTCGTCCGCAGCCCGCCGTTCCACCAGGTGGAGAAGTTCGCTCCCCCGCGCATCACGGTGCCTGGCTTCCCCTCGGCGAGCATCCTGCTGTGCATCGCCGATCCGACCTGGTCGAGCATCGTCACGACCAGCGGATCGAAGTTGTAGTTGAACGGATCGCGGAACGGCGGCGCAAACATGATCGTTCCCGCCGGCGAGGCCTGGTGGTGATTGTACATGATCTGCGGGTACCAGGCGCGGAACATCACGCTGTCCATCGCACGCGTTTCGAGCTGCGACGCCATGAACGAGTCGCGGTTGTTGTCGTGCCCGACGTACTTGTGGTACAGCCGCGGGACGCCGCGCGTGGAGCGCTGCAGCGTGTCGCCGCGGCGCATGTACCAGTCGGCGAGCAGATCGTGGCCATCCGGGTTGGCGTGAACCGCGAGCACGACGACGTCGTTCAGGAAACGGGTCGTCTCGGCGTCGGTCCCGCTGGCCAGCTCGTATACCAGCTCCATCAGCTGCTGGGCGCCGAGCACTTCGCTGGCGTGCAGCCCGCCGTCTATCCACACCACCGCGCGTCCTTCCGCGGCCAGGGCGCGGGCCTGCTCGTCGGAGATCCCGTCCGCGCGCGCGAGCATGCGCGCGATCTCCTGGTAGCGGCCGAGCTTCGCGTGGTTCTCCGGGGCTGTGATCACGGCCATCAGCATCGGACGGCCTTCGCTCGTGACGCCGATCTGCTCGACGCGGACACGGTCCGACTCGGCGTCGATCTTCCGCCAGTAATCCGCCAGCTGCCTGTAATTGGCGAGGAAGTAATCATCGCCCAGCCCGTGACCGAACTGCTGGCGGGGCGTGGTGACCGGGAGCTGCGCGCCGGCCGGGAGCGACGCGACGAGTGCGACACAAAGAGCGAGGGAACCGCGGAGAATGAGTCTCATCAGTCTGAGGGAAACGGTGGACCTAGCCGGCTGCGTCTGTAGTATAAACGGCCGCGTCGCCGCGCTTGTTGACTCGCTCTCCTAGGACGGTCAAGACGACGCCTGCAAGTATCACGGCTCCTCCCGCCACCGTGGACAGCGGAGGGATCTCGCGAATTCCCGGGAGCGCGGCCGCGATCAGAGTCGCGCCGACAGGCTCGGTGAGCACCGTGAGATTGACGACGTAAGCCGGCCGGTAGCGAAGCGCGTAGTTCATCGCGGTGTGGCCCAGGAGCATCGGCCCCGCCGCGAGGCCCAGGAATATCCAGATCTCCCGGACCGGCTGCGGTGCGAGATCGACGCCCGATGCCGCCGCCATGACCGCGAGCGACGCGAAGCACGCGCCGTACACGACCGCGACGTATGGCCAGAGGCCGAGTCCGGTGCGCAGCCGCCTGCCGCTCAGGTAGTAGATGGAGGCCGTGATAGCACCGAGCAGCGCGAGGGCGTTCCCGAGCGGCGCGTTGGGGCTCACGGCCGCCGCGCCGGAGAACAGGGCGGGCGTGCTGATCACGAACGCACCCGCGAGCGCGATGAGGATTCCCGCGACCTGCACGGCACGCGGCCGCTCGCGCAGTAGCATCGCGGAGAGCACGGCAACGATTGCCGGTTGCAAGCTGACGAGAGTCGTGGAGGCCGCGATCGTCGTTAGATCCACGGACGCATTCCACGACCAGAAGTGCACGGCCAGCATGACACCCGCGGCGATCCCTATCCCCAGCTGCGTCCGAGTGAGCGCTCTGAGCTCGCGCCAGGTTCCCGTGGCAAGCAGCGCGATCAGCACAAAGCCGAGCGAGAAGGCCAGCCGCCAGAAGGCGATCGCAATGGGGTGGGCGTCCGACAGCCGCACGAGCGGCGCAGCGACGGAGATGCCGAGTACGGCTAGGGCGAGCGCAGCCTCGGGGTGGCGCCGTTGCATCGCGGAATTATACCGTGCCGGTGAGCCCGCGCCGCGTGCCGGGGCGCTCCGCGCGGGCCCGTGTTAGCGAGCGCAGTTTGCTCGCGTAGGGCCGGCGCGGAGTGTCCCGCGCGCGCGGCTCGGGCTCATGGTACTTGCTAGACTATCAGCCAGTCCGTCGGATCTTCCCCACGACTGCCTTCCGGACCGGCGCCGTTCTCACCGGGGCCTTGGCCACCCTGCGAGCCGGCACGCCGGTGGGAGCGCGGTACGTGCGGCCGTCTCCGCCCAGCGACGCCATCAGCCTGGACGCGTTGTTCGCGTGCTTGTAAACCTTGGCGGAATACGTGTGGCAGTTGGGCGTGTTGGTTCCACGGACGCAGCCGTTGTAGCGCAGCAACGCCTTGTGGAGATTCTTGGGTGAGCGACGGACGTAGTCAGCCAGGATCGCGACGCCGTGGCAGATGTTAGACTCGACGTTGACGAGATTGTCCGACCCGCAGCCCCACTCGCCGGCGTGAAACGGCATCACCTGCATCAAGCCCGTAGCGCCCACGCTGCTCTTGGCCAGCGGATCGATGGCGGAGTTCTCCGTGATCATCAGGCCGACGAGCAGCACGGGGTCGATGTTCTTCCTGGCGGCCTCACGTACCAGCGCCGTAGCGGCGCGGTCGGCAACACGCTCGTCCTTGGCGAACTTGCGCAGGACGAACGCGATCCGCTGCGTGACCGGCGCCGACAGATCGGGCGTCGCGTCGCCAATGAGAATCTCTTCCGGCGTCAGCGTCTGCTTCACCACCGTCGCGGGCAGCGCCAGCAGCTCGCCGGGCTTGGCATACACCGTCCCCGCGCGCGTGCCGGCCCAGACCACGCCGGCCAGCATCATCACGGCGGCAAAGACGACCTGCGGTACCGAGCCCAACCGCGAGCGTTTCGATCGCGGCGGCGGCTTCTGCTCGATCCTGCGACGTTCCTGAGTGAAGCTCATATCCGTCCTGGTTTCCAAGGTTGAGAAGTCCGTCAGGCGACAGGAACCAGAATCCGGCCCTTGTCGTCCTTGAATGCTCTTCCAAGTCGATCAGCGTAGCGCTCCATAGCCGCCACGTCGTGTTCCCACACTTCGTACTCCGCGGCCGTCGTAGGCGCGCGCTTCAGTCCCGTCCAGCTCAGCGCCTTCTTCACCAGCTTTCGCTCCCGCACGCGCTTGGCACCGCGCGCGCTTGCGAACCCCCACATCCGCCTGCCTATCTGCGAATTCGTCAACGGACAGTCGGGATGGCTCTCGCGGATGAGGTGGATGAAGTGATCGCTCGCGATCACCCGTCTCGCCTCCTCCGCCCGTGGCTTCGATTCGACTTCCCGCTGCTCCAGCGTGACCCGTACGTCCGCGCCCAGTACCTGGGCGATCTGACCCAGCAGATCGAGCGAGACGTTGTACCGTTCGTCGTGCTCGATGTTGCGGATCGTGGAGACGGACACAGGCTGCCGGAGCTGAGCGGCTACATCCTGACGGCGCATCCCTCTAAGCTTCCGAAGACGCTTGAGGTCGCGCCCAATCCACTCGGCCATGACCTTTCTGGGTAATGCGGTTGTAGTTATACGTACAAAGGTAATGTCACTAATGGATTAGAGCAATACAATTCATGGTCGACCTCCAGGTGTTGGGGGGCTCAAACGCGAGTTAATGAGTGACCAGACGGCCAGATAGCCAGCGAACCAGTGTGGCACTTTCGCCTTTTCTGGCTTGCTCGCCAACTGGCCACCTGGCAACTCACTCACTCGATTCGGAGCGTGGTATCATGAATGTGATCCACCACAGGGTATGGAGCTTGCCCCTGCTCGCCAATCAGATCCCAGGGGGAAATTCCAGGAAATGAAAGAATCCGAAGGGCTGTACCGCTCATTCCGGCTCCTCCGGCGCCTGGTGATCGGAACCCTCGTGATAGTGCTCGGGATAGCCGTGTTCGGCTACCTCTTTTTCATGCGCGGGGTGGACATCCCCGAGGCCCGCGAGCTGGCCGAGCGCGAGCTATCGAGCGGCACTCTCCGGTTCGGCGAGAAGGTGCACCGTCAGGCGTACGTGTACATGCGCCGTCCCGCGGACTATTTCCGCGGAACCAACGGCGTCCTCGCCGCGACCGACGAACGGCTGGTCTTCATTGGCGTGGCTCCCCAGGACAACCTCGAGAGCGCCGACGCGCCGCCTTCCATAATCGTGGAAGAGTTCCCCAACGACACTCTCCTGGAGATTGATCCCGGGCGCGTCTACTTCCTGAGCGCGCCGGGAGTGACGGTCAGGCGCGAGGGACAATCGGCGACCTTCGCCGCCACCGGCGCGCACCGCAGGGGGCTGGACTCGCTCGAAGCCTACGTCAACGGCACGCACGCGGCGCAGCGCGAGCTGGCCGCGCGGGAAGCGCAGCTCCGCGCCAAGGTACGGGAGATCGCGAATGCGCCGCTGCAGTACGTCGTGCGGCGCGGCGACGCCATCTCCACCATCGCGAACACCTTCGGTACCACGGTGGAGAAGTTGCAGGAGTGGAACAATCTCACCGGTCCGCGCATCCGCATCGGTGACCGGATGATCGTGAAGCCGCCGGGCCCGCGTCAGCCTCCCGCCGAGCCGGCTACACCCAGGAGATGAGCAGGGTGGCCGCGCCCGCGCCCATGAGCAGCGCGGCCGCGATCCCGCCAGCGTTGATCAGCCAACCGTTCCGTTTCTCGCCCATCACCTCGCGGTTGTTGCAGATGAGCAGGATCACGACGATGAGCGGCGGCGCGAGCACGCCGTTTACCACCGCCGCGCCGAACAGCATGCGCATAGGGTTCACCCCGCCGAAGTTGAGCGCCATGCCGATCAGCATCGCCAACACGATTACGATGTAAAAGTGATGGGCCTGGCGCGGCCTGCGGTTCATCCCGCGCCGCCACTGCCCCGCTTCCGCAACCGCGTACGCCGCCGAGCCGGCCAGGACCGGAACCGCGAGCATCCCCGTGCCGATGATTCCGATCGAGAACACGAGCGACGCCGTCCGCCCCGCGAGCGGCTCGAGCGCGGACGCCGCCTCCGCCGCGGAATCAATGGTGGTGATCCCCGCCGGGTGCAGCGTCGCGCCGGCGGTGAGGATGATGAAGAACATGATCATGTTCGAGATCAGCATCCCGGCGCCGACGTCTCGACCGGCGGATCTCAGCTCCCGCTCGATCGCGCGGCGCGGCCGGCCGGGCTCGGCTGCATCCGCGTAGTGCTCGACGTTCTGCGCTGCCTGCCAAAAGAAGAGATACGGCGATATGGTGGTCCCGAGGATGGCGACGAACGTGAGCAGGTAGCGGCGGTCCATCGCGAAGTGCGGATGGAGCGTGCCGTCGAGCACCTCGATCCAATCCGGCTTGGCGAGAAACGCAGCCGCGACGTAAGCAAAGAGCGCCAACGCCAGCCACTTGAGAACCGAGCTCATCAGCCGGTACGACGAGAACATCAGGAACGCGATCGTGATCGCGGTGAACAGGGGCACCCAGAGCATGCTTCTCCGCCCTGTGACGAGCCCGGCCGCGGCGCCCATCCCGCCGAGGTTGGCCGCGATGTTGACGACATTGCCGAACAGCAGCAGGGCGCACACCGCCCAGAGCAGGTATTTCGAGTAGTGATCCCGCACCACGGCCGCCAGTCCCTGCTGTGACACCAGGCCGATGCGCGCGCACATCAGCTGCACCGCTGTCATCAGCGGGAGCGTGATGATAGTCGTCCACAGCAATCCGAAGCCGAACGCGGCACCGGCCTGCGAGTATGTCGCGATCCCCGACGGGTCGTCGTCCGCGGCGCCGGTGATGAGCCCGGGTCCGAGCTCGCGGCCGAAGCTCCGCAGCCGCGTTCCAATCGTACGCTCGTATTCGCGCTCCGGCCGCGGCGCTTCCCGTCGCTCTTCCTTCGACTTGTCGGGCATGACGGGGAATCCTAGCCGAGGGCGCAGACTACTGGAATTCTGCCGGGGGATCCAAGAAGTGAGAGGTCAGATGCGAGATAGCCAGATTGCCAGACGCCATCTCGCTTTTGACTTCTGGCGTCTGGCCTCTCACATCTTGGTTTCCCCGTCCAAATCCTCGGAGCTAAAAACCGAACCAGTAGCTGGTTTCAATAAGGAAGATGTTGTCCGGATGCGCCCCGAACAGCGCCCTGCGATCGCGCGAGAAATCGAAGTCTCCCAGGGGCGCGCTGGAGTTCCGGTTCTGCTGCCTAAGCCGACGTGGTCAGCTCCGTGTGCTGTCGAAACCGGACGTCACGCACTGGTACGGGCTGCCGCTGACGTTGTACGACGGCCCAATCGAAAGCTTGGACGCGAGCTACCCTCGAAAAGGTTTCACAGCCGGCTGCGGAGAAATTCCGGCGTCATCGGCTGCAGCCACTGCGACAACAGCACCATCGTGTCCGTGAGCATCAGCACGCCGACGGCTATCAAAAGAATGCCGGCGATGCGCGACATCCATAACAGGCCGCCCCGGTACCGCTCGAACAGCGCGACGAACCTGTCCACCATCAGCGCCGCCGCCACGAACGGAACGGCGAGGCCGAGCGAATATGCAAGCAGCAGCACGAGCCCGCGGTTGAGATCGGCCGAGCTCGCCGTGTACGTGAGCACGGCGCCCAGGATCGGGCCGATGCACGGGGTCCACCCCGCGGCGAACGCCATTCCGACGACGAGCGTTCCGAGGTAGCCGAGCGGCTTGGTCGCGAAGTGCACGCGGCGCTCACGAGCGAACGGCCCGAAGTTGAACGCGCCGATCAGGTACAGCCCGAGCAGCACCACGAGCACGCCGCCGATTCGTCCCACCCATACCCGGTGATAGCCGAGCATCCGGCCGAACGCGGTAGCCGTCGCTCCGAGCGCGAGGAACACGAGCGTGAACCCGCTGACGAACAGAAGCGAGTGGGCCAGCGCTATCCGGCGCGAGCGCTTCACGTCCTCCAGTCCGAGTCCCGTGATGAACGTCACGTAGCTGGGGATCAGCGGGAGAACGCAGGGTGAGAGGAAGCTCAGCACCCCCGCGCTGAAGCTGATCGCGAGCCCGACGGAATCCGCTCCCTGCATCAGCTCCCGAGCGCCTCTTCGAGCGCTGCGGCAAGCGTCGCGTCTCCGGGCTGAATGGGGCCGGTCTTACGCCAGCGGAGCACGCCTTCCCGGTCTATGAGAAACGTCGCGGGCACGCCCACGATGTGAAACTGCGCCGAGACACGCTCCCCGGGATCGCGCCAGACGGGATAGGTCATGCGGAAGTCGTGCATGAAGGAGCGAATCGCGCCGTCCGCGCTCTCCGCGTCCACGCTCACCCCCACGAGCTCCAGCCCGCGCGCCGCGTACCGCTCATGCAGGGCCTGCAGCTCGGGGATTTCGTCCCGGCACGGATGACACCACGTCGCCCATACGTTCAGCAGCACGACCTTCCCCCGCAGAGCCGCGAGGGAAACGCTGTCGCCGGCCAGCGAAGCGGCCGCGTACGCGGGAACCGGCGCGCCGATGTCAACACGCGCCACGCCCGCGTCGCCGGAACATCCGGCGACCGCCAGCGCGGAGACAACGAGGCCCCGCGATATCGATCGCACTCGCGCGCTGCTCATCGGCCCGGATTCGCCAGCTTCGCGAGCCGTATCGCGGACGGCTTCCCCGGCTCCGTCCAGGCGAAGATCGCGTCGTCGCCGCGAATGATCATTCGCGGAAATCCGCTCGCGCGCGCGGCCGACGATGTCGCGACCGTTATCGCAGGCGCCGGCGTGCCGTCCGCGGACACACGCCGCACGCGCACTTCGGCCGTGTCGCCGCCGGTTCTCTCGATCCAGCTCACCAGCGCGCTTCCGTCGCCCAGCAACGCGACGTCCACTCGACCGGCCGGCTGCCCTTCGTCCACTTGTACGGGCGCGCCGAAAGTCGCCCCCGCGTCGGCCGAGAAGGCGACCTTCACCTTCGCGCTGTCGTTCGCCGACGTGAACCACGCCAGCGCCACGCGCTCGCCCTTCGCCGCGATCGCGGGCCCGTTGACCGGACACGCGGCGATCTTCCAGCCGTCGGCGTGAACCGGCACGGGCGTCGTCCACCGATCGTTCACGCGCCGCGCCACGTAGATGTCGCGGATCTCGTCGGCCGACCTGTCGCGATACGCTACGACTGGCCCTCTGGACGTGATCGCGACCGCGGTCTGGCAGCAATCGCACGCGCGCTCGTCGATCGGAGACTCCGCGCCGAGGCGTCCGTCAGGCGCGATGGTGGTAGTCATGACCATCATCTCGTTGGCTGGCGCATGGCCGGCCGTATTGTATTTCCGTCCGTCGAGCCACACGGCGCCCACATTCGAGCCTTCTCGCCAGAGCGTGACGAAGCCGTGCTCGGTGTCGGAGGAATCGCGGTGCGGTATCAGCGGCTCGCTCCACGTCGCGCCGTCGTCGGCGGACTGCGAGACACGTACGCCATATGCGTAGGTCGGGGAGCCGGTCCGCTGCAGCCAGTGCGCGGCGAGCCGCCCGTCGTCCATCACCTTGATCGACGGAAAGTCGGCCCAGTTCACGAAGAAATCGCCGCCCTCGCGGATCGTGCGCGGCGTGGACCACGACGCGCCGTCATAAACGGCGAACTTGAGCGCGTGCGCCGAATCGACCGGCTCGAGCCAGCTGAGATACACGCGCCCGTCGTTGTTCAGAGCAAGGAAAGGCTCGCCTGATCCCGGGCCGGCGGGGCTCGCGATCGCAGTAACCGCGCCGGAAGGCACTGCGTGGGCCGCGCGCGATTCTCCTGCGTCAGCACATCCGCCAATCGCGAAGAGCGTGACCGTACCGAGAATACTTGTGCCCCATGGATTTTTCATGTCGCCAAGACCTCGCAGTGACACTGTTGCGCGCTTCGCTGCTGCCGCTTCCATCAGTCTCCAGCTCCGGGTAATATGCCACGGAGACGGACCTCCCAGTGTTGCTTCCTCGAATTATCGCCACCGATGACCAACGTTGAACGCACCCTGGCCGCAACTGCCGTTGCGTCCGCCGCATTCCTCATCGCCGTCGCCGCCCACGCTCACGATTTCTGGCTGGTCCCCGACGCATTTGTCATTGCGGAAGGGTCGGCATTCCAGGTGCGAGGCCAGACGAGCAGTCGTTTTCCAACCAGTGAATCGGCGGTGGCCGTCGCTCGCGTCGCCGAAGCGCGACTGCTCGGCGCCTCGGATGAGGAGTTGATAACCGACATGTCGCAGGCGGGCGCGTCGCTCGTTCTCCGCCATAGACCAAGCGGGCGCGGCCAACGAATTGTAGCGGTGACCCTGCACCCTCGATCCATCCGTGAGTCCGCTGCCGGCTTTCGGCGCTATCTGGAACTCGAAGGAGCCCCCGAAGCACTCGATCGAGTGGACCGCGAGGGGCTGCTGGCCGGGCGCGACAGCGTGACGCGTCGGTATGCGAAGTATGCGAAGACTCTGGTGGAAGTCGGCCGCGGCGGGCCACGCGCGTTTTCTCGCACCGCTGGCCATCCCCTCGAATTCCATCCGCTGCGCGATCCCTCAGAGCTGCGTCCCGGCGATTCCTTGGCCCTACGTGTCGTCTATCGCGGGCGATCGCTGGCCGGAGCACGCGTCCACGCCGGGTACGTGGCCGCACTCTCCTCGCCGCCGCCAACAGCTGCGGCCGCCTCAGTCGCCGATGCGCACCTTACGGCGAACGCCGACGGCGTGATCCGCGTCGCCATTACCAGTGCCGGCTTGTGGAACGTCCGAATGATCCATGTCGCGCAGGCGGACCCCGGCTCCGGGGCGGATTGGGATACTCACTGGGCGACGCTGGTGTTTCAGGTAGGGCGTACCGCCACCGGGCAGACGGTTGGCGTTCGTGAGTCCATGTCGGACTCCGGCTCCGTCGCGGCTGTCGTCGACGCATTTCACGGCGCGCGCGCAAACGGCGACAGCCTGTCCGCGATGTCGTTGCTGGCCGCCTATGCGGTGATCATGGAATCAGGCGGAGTGGAGACGCGCGAGGAATACCGCTCGCATCATCTGCCCGGCGACATGGCGTTCGCCCGGGCAATCCGATCGTCCCGCGGCGCGGTGCATGTCACGATCCATGGCGACGTCGCATGGACCACATCAACCAGCACCACGGTCGGCACGTATCGCGATCGCGCCATCAACTCGGCCGGCGCCGAGTTGATGGTCCTGACCAGAACGCCTGAGGGCTGGCGCATCCGCGCCATCCACTGGTCGTCGCGCGCGCGGAGGACGCCCTGATCCTGCTTATCCGCCCATCATCGAACCGTGCATCTCCATCAGACGCAGCATTCGCGCTCCGTGGCCCGGCAGCATCTGCTGCATCTCCGCCGCGCTCCACTCGGGCATCCGGGCGAGGTCCTGCCGCAGTGAGTCGACCGTCGCCCGCCACGCCGCGTCGTCCGGCATGTTCATCTGCGCCATTTCTCGATTGAACTGCGTGAGCATGTTCGCCGCCATCTGCCGGTGCATCGGCAGCATCCGCATCGCGCTGTCGCCGCTCGCGGCTTGCATCGCCATCATGTACGCGCGCAGCTGGTCAGTCGTGGTGCTGCTTCCCATGGGCATGTCGCCCATGCCTTCCATGCCGGCGTGGGGCGAGGCTGCCGGGCCGCGCGCAGCGGCATCCGCGGTCGCAACGGTGTCGCCCGACTCCCCTTCATTGCCGCCGCACGCGATCAGCGCCAGGACTGCGATTCCGGCCGCGATGTAGCGAGTGTGCATTAGAACCTCCTTTATAGGTTGAGTTATTCCATTTCCGCGAAGCGGCCGGCGGGCCCGGAGCCGGAACGCGATGCGCGCGGCAGCTCCCGCGCGCGCCAGACCGAGTAGATGGCCGGAATTGTTGCGCATGCGCCGTCAGGGCTGCTGCGGCATCGGGAGCGCGACCAGCACAGCGGTAACGGCGAGCACCACAGCGGCGATGCTCAGCTCGGCCCCCGCCGTGCGCCGGAGCCGGCGGGCTCCGACCTGGTCGCCAAGCCGGGGCCGAACGCGCAGCCAGTTGTATGCGCCTGTCAGCGCCGTCAGGGAAAGCAGGCCTACCTTGAGCAGCAGCACTCGACCGTAATCCGTTCCCGTCAACGCGCCCACAGAACCGACGTGCGTCCAGGCCATGAAGATTCCGGTCGCGGCCGCCAGCCCGCCGAATGCGAGCGCGGCCGGCGAGAATGCGTTGACGATGTCCCTGATGACCGTCCAGCGGTCATCGCGATCGAGCCGCCATGCCAGCGGCAGGCCCACGAGGAAGACGGCGAGCAGGTTGCCGAGCCAGCCCGCGGCTGCCAGCGTGTGGACGATGTTTGCGGCTACCGATAACGCGGAGAGGCGCGGGACGACCGCGGCGTGACTGGCCAGCGCCAACCCGACAGCTACAGCAATCACGCCGACCGCGGCAGCGTACCATGCCCGCTCCCGGACTCGGCGCACAGCGGCGAACGCGCCGATCGCAACCACCGAGCCCGCGAGCTGGATGAGCCATGCCCTGCCCCAATTGGTGTCCATTACCATAGGGACGAGCAGCGCGCTGTCGAACGCGCGCGCGGAGCCGTGCACTGCCAGGGACTGCAGAACCAGCCGCGCCGCGGACGTCAGGACGATAAGGCCTGAAGCCGCGAGTCCCAGCACAGCAGCAGCCCGGGCGGCATCGGGCAGATACTCGGTGCTGATCTCCCGATCCACCTCCAGGGAGACCCGGGCGAGTACCGTACCGCGGAAGGCAACGACACCGATCGCTGCCACGGCGCCCAGCAGGGTCAGCCACCGTAGAATTGCGGCGAACGGCGCGAACGGATCGGAGTCACCAGTCGCACCCATCGCAGTGGGGTGACCCGCGGTGACGGCGTGCGAGGGGACAGGCAGCGATCCTTCGTCCGTCGACGGCGGGCCGGCCGCGGCCGCGCTGTCCCCCAACGCGACCGTGAAAGTGAACAGCCCGGAGACCGGGTGCCCGTCGGCGCCTGCTGTCTGCCACTCCACCCGGTATTCGCCTTGAGGGATGCTCGCCAACACTCCAGCGATGACGACATTCCCGGGACGCAGTTGGAGCGTGTCCAACGAGACCGAGCCGTCGGGACCAAGCAAGCGCACCCGGGTGAAGCGGCGCTCCGGCGCTTCCGTGAACGTGAGGCGGAGCTCAGCCGGCGGTTGGGAAAGGACGGCTCCGGCCTTCGGTGAGGAGCTGCGGAGAAGTCCGTGCGCCATCGCCGGCTCGGGAAGCGCGAGGCTCAGAATCGCGACGAGAAGTACGGCCCGCACCGCGAAGCGCTCATGCGCATTTTTGCCGCGCTTTACAGTCGGGCGCGGCATCAGCCGTTTCCCTGCTCGGCAAGCCTGGCCCGCACCAGCCGACCCAGCTCCTCGAGCGCCGCCGGATCGGTGTCGGCGAGCACGTCCACCAGCGATGCGGCGACCAGACCGCGGCCGAAGCCCAGCATTCCTTCGACCAGCCTTCGCGCCGTGATTATCTCGAATTCCTCCCGCGAGTGGCGCGCGGAATAGTGCAACAGGGCGTCGCGCCTTACCCGCCTGAGCAGCCCTTTCGCGACGAGCTTGTTCAGCACGGTCACGACGGTGAGGAGCTGGACCGCATGTCGGCGTATGACACGCTCGTGCACGAGGCGGGCCGGAGCTTCCTCCCCGATCTCCCAGACGGCCGACATGACCCGCGCCTCAAGATCGCCGAGGACTTTCGCCAAGCCGCGCTCGCCCAGCCGCACATGCTGGAGCTGCCGCTTCCTTACCATTGCCGGACGCGCAAGGAGGCGGGTCCGTGGGGCATCAGGGTTTTCGCGGAGGCGGCGTGTGCTTGCTGTGATCCTCAACCGTGGCCGGCGCGGGCTTCGCGGCCGGGCGCGCGGCGGGTGTAGCAGGGCGCCGGGCGGGTCGCGTCGTAGCTCGCCGGGCAGCCGGCCTGTTCGCTGTTGGCGCGGCGGCCTGCGGCGCGGGTAACGGGGCCGCCAGCAGCGCCTCCATGTGCGCCCGGTGCTCGGCCGGCATGTTCGCGATCATTTCCCGCATCATTCTCCGCATTACGGTGTCGGCGAGAATGTGCCGACGCATCCCGGTGTCAGCGAGCATTCGCATGTGCATGGCCATCATCTCGTCCATGTGGCCACCCATCCCTTCCATCCCGTGCGCGCCGGAATCACCCGCCATCCCGCCGTGCCGCATTCCCGCCATGGCGGCCGGATGCGTGCTGTCGGCGCCCATGCGGGCATGGTCCATACCCGGCATGCCGCCAGCACCCGTGTCCGCTCTCTGCATGCCCGGCATGTTCGCGTGATCCATCCCCGCCATGACGGCCCCGCGTTCCACCGTCGGCGCCGGAAACGCGGCAAGGAATCCGATCACGGGGCCACCCATGTTCTGGATTCCCATCATCTCCGACATGGCCAGCCATTCGTCGCGGGTCTGAACAAAGGACGTGTCATCGCGGTAGCGTCTCGCCGCCAGCAGTATCTCCGCCCGCTTCCGCTCGCGGGGGACTGCCGGGTTCGCCAGGATGTCGGAAACGACATCGTGCATCGAATGCAGGTTGTCGAAGATGATCGCGGCCTCGGGATAACGCGCGGTGAACAGCGGCGCCACCGCCGGGCTCATCGGCATGACCCGCGGCATGTGGGTCGGAGGATCCTCGATCATCTGGCGGAAGCGCGTAACGGCGGCGAGCACGCCCGTTTGCCGCTCGTCCCTGTTCCGTCCGGCGAGGAGCGGCTCGTACAGCCCTACTTGCAGCCAGTGATAGGCCCAGATTAGCCCGTTGAATTTGGGGTACTTCGTGCGAAAAGCCGTGGAGTAGGGCTGTCCTTCCATGAGTTCCATCGTTTTCGGGCGCGAGCTGAAGGCCAGGTCGGGACGGCTCTTGTAGTACGCAACGAGCTCAGCGACGAGCGCATCCTTGCGCTCCAACGGAATCCGCTCATCAGCCCAGACGTCGTAGATCTGGCGGTGCAGCAGGTGCGCCCAGTCGAACATCATCTTGGCTTCGGGCGCGAGACGCGCGTACTGCGTCTCTATCGCCGCTTCCTCGAGCGGAACGTGCGGCGGGTGAACCAGAATCTCCTTGGTCAGCCGATCGTACCACTCCACTTCGAGTACCGCAGCCGGAGCGGCAGGCTTTGTCCATAGCGTTTCGTACAGTATCGCGTGCCCGAAGTCGAAGGCGTTGAACAGCTTCGCCCCCGCGGGATAGTTGTGCAGGAACTGCCAGTTGAAGGACCCGGGCAGATAAAACTGCTCATACGTCCGCGACCATTGCGCGGCGGCCGGGCGAGCGACGCTGACTGATACGATACAGGCGACCAAAATGAATCGCACGGCCGGCCGCGCCTTGAACGGATTTCGCATGATGCTACCTCGCTCCGCGCCGAACCGGGAACAGCGACCTGATCCCGAACGCGCGAGCCACGCCAAAGGTTAGAAACCAGGATTGCTCGTCACCGGTGAGAGCCTTTCCGATGCCACCGTCCACGGCGATGGTCGGCGATACCTGATACCGCGCGCCAGCTCCGAGGCTCCACTCGATTTCATTGTCCGCTCCTGCCAGGAGTGGGCGGCGCGCTACCGCCTCGCCCGTGACCAGCAGCGCCCGCAGCGGAAATGTCCTGTCAACCGCAACTCCGCCCATCCAGCCCGACAGGTCAGCCGCGCCCTGCGCAGCGTCCCGGTCGCCGAACGTGTAGGCGCCGTTCAGGTGAAACCGGGCCCACGAAAAAGTTCGCGTGGCGATGCCCTTGAGGGTTCCGTACGTCTCCTCGTACGCCAGCGAGCCGACGGGCAGGAGGAGCTCAGCCGCAACGCCAAGCGCGGGCCAGGAGGTTTCCGCATTCAGATTGTGCAGCGCCGACAGCTCCACTCCGGCCAGGCCGGCCCGCCGCGCACCGCCACCCGCGTCAACGTAGGACACCGGGAACCCCAGCTCGACATGCGTCCTGGGAAGAATCCCATAGGCGATCTCGGGCTCGACTTCCCAGCTGTAGAGCCCACCGCGGGCGCGCTCGAGCCGAACCGGAGCGAGCTGCAGCTCGAAGGCATAACGCTCCGTCGCATAAGCGTCCTCTACGGTAATCGGCCGGCCCGCGTCGGTGTTGTAGTAATCGGTCTGCGCGGCCGCGGACCGCGCGACCGAGAGCGAAGCAAGCGCTACAGATATCATGAGGAGACGAAGCATGGCTTTAGGACTGTGAGGGAAGCAGGCAAGCCCCGCATCTTTTATGCCCTGTAAAATAGTCCCGACCCGGTAGGCGCCGGAAGTCCCGCCAGCGGGCGGCCGGGCGCGCCGGCCGCGCCGGCCGCGCGCTCGATTAGCC
>JBPPMH010000122.1:0-2365 GCA_051305945.1 Gemmatimonadaceae bacterium | reverse complement strand
CTTCCGACCCGCGGCCGAGAGCGGCAAGCGCGACGCCGCGGGCATATTGTGCGAGTGCGTGGCCGAACCACTGCGATTGTGGCGGTTCCGGCGCGGTGAGCACTTCGTCCCAGGCGCCGAACGTCGTGAGCGTGAGCGTGGGGAATACCATCCAGGACTGGGCCTCGGGCGACTGTTCGGCGAAGTCCGCGGGCACCTTGGTGGCGAGCGCCCGGGCGGCCTGCAGCGCCTGCGATCTCCGGCCGGCCATTGTCGCCGCGAATGCGAGGAAATGGTAGTTGTGCGGATAGTAGCCCAGGCGGTAAAGACCCTGCGGCCGCTGATTATCTATGTAGCTCTCGTCCGCGTGAACCGCGTGCTCGTTGGCGGTAATCGCATCGCCGTACCGCCCGACGCGGATGTAGATGTGCGCGGGCATGTGAACCATGTGCCCGACTCCGGGCATCAGCTGTGCGAGCCGCTCGGCGCACGGCACCGCCAGCTCCGGAGCCACCGCCTCCACGGCATGGATGTAGTAGTGGCAGGCTCCGGGGTGATTCGGGTTGCGCCGGATCACTCTTTCGAGGTGACTGACTATCTCCTCGGTTCCGGGTTGGGGATCACCCGAGGGCGTCCAGTAGTTCCAGGGTCGAAGATCCATCAGCGCTTCAGCGTACAGCGTCGCGGCGTCCAGGTCGTCAGGGTACCGCGCCGCCACCCGCCTCATCGCGATCGCGTAAGCGGAATCGAGGCCCGCGCGGTCCGCCGCCGGTGCGGCGGCGTAGCGGGTCGCGAGCGCGTTGATGTACGCACGCTCCCACGCGGCCGCGCCGCCGGCGATGCCGAGTGCCTTGCGGATCGCGGCGTACGCCTGAACGCCCGCGGCTGAATCCATCCCGGCGTTCACGTGCGGGCCGTGCGCGTACGCGAGACCCCAGTAGCACATCGCGCAGGCCGGATCGAGCTGTGTGGCGCGGGTGAACGCCCGAACGGCCTCGACGTGATTGAACCCGTACACGAGCCGCAGTCCCTGGTTGAAATACCGCTGCGCCAGTGGCTGGGCCGTGGTGATCTGGCGGCTGTGCGTGCCAAGATTGTCGTACAGGGGAACGGTGTCGCGTGCGGCCGGTTGAACGGCGGCGATCGCCGCGAGCAGGAAATAGCCAGGCAGCATTGTCGTTACCTCGTTCAATTCAGTTGACGCGGCGTACGCCGCACTGCGTTGGCGCTACCGCGAATCCAGTCTTCTCAGCACCGCTCCGAGTCTTTCGAGCTCCTGCCCGTATCTTGTCCAGTCGCCCGCCCGCTGTGCCGCGATGGCGCGGTCGTAGTGCTCCCGTGCCTGCCGCATCAGCGAAGCATCATCGCCGGTCGGCGTCGTTGTTGGGGGAAGGGCAGTGCCCGCAGGGGGCGTGACCGCCGGCGCAGGCGGAGCCGGAGCAGCACCCGGGAGGGCATCCACGACCGGTGACGGCGGCGCGCGACCGAAGAACACCTCCAGCGCCCGATCCAGCGTCTCCTCCATCACAACGCGGTTCTGGTGCGCGACCACAACCCGCTTCAACTCGGGAATGGTCCCACCCTCGGCGCGGAGGTAGATGGGCTGGACGTACATCAATGACTCGTCGATGGGAATGACGAGCAGCTCGCCGCGTATCACCTCCGACCCGCGCTGATCCCAGAGCGTGATCTGCCGCGCGATCTCCGTGTCCTGGTTGATTCTGTTCACGATCTGGCGTGGCCCGTATACGAGGCTCTGCTTGGGGAAGCGGTATACAACGAGCTTCCCGTAGTTGGGCGCGTCGCTGCGCGCCGCCAGCCACGCCGCCAGGTTTTGCTTGCCGCGCGGAGTGTACGGCGTCATGTAGATGAACTCCGCGTCCGGCTCCCCCGGCAGCCGCATGATGATGTGCCGCATGAACGCGTTTTCCCGCACTCCTCCCGGGCCGATCGTGGGGATTTCCCACTGGTCCTCGCGGTGGTAGAACGTGTGCGGATTCATCATGTGATATGTGGAGTACACCGCGGTCTGCACGCGGAACAGGTCCGTGGGGTAGCGGATGTGCCGGAGCATGTCCGGCGGCATCTCGGCGATCGGCTTCAGGATTCCCGGGAACGCGCGCTGGTACGTGCGCACGATCGCGTCGGACGTGTCCACGACATACGCGTCCACCGTTCCGTGGTACGCGTCCACAACCACTTTCACGCTGTTGCGCATGTAGCTCGTGCCGTCTCGCAGCGCAAAGCTGTACGGGTATCGGTCGATGCTTGTATAAGCGTCGACTATCCAGTGGAGGCGTCCCTCGTCCCCGATGACCAGGTACGGGTCTCCGTCGAACGTGAGGAACGGAAGCGCTTTCCGCACGCGCTCGGGCACGTTCCGGTG
>JBPPMH010000121.1:0-16526 GCA_051305945.1 Gemmatimonadaceae bacterium | reverse complement strand
ATGTGTATAAGAGACAGTTATACAGCTGAGGTAAACTGGCCCCAGGAATATTCCAACGTCTCGGGGCTTACTTCTCAGGGAGTACCCTCCTCCCGAACAGAAACCTGCTTTTCAAAGCCGCGGAAACCGGGTCGTCTGAATCGAGCGATTCCGCCGCGTATCCACCCCTCGCCACCGCCAGATGCACGATCTCCGCTCCCCCCGCCAAGATCGCCACGTGCGTCATCCGCCGGTCGTCGCGCTCGGAGAAGAACAGCAGGTCGCCCGGCTGAAGCGCATCGTGACCGCCGTACAGCTCGGTGCCGGCTCCGCCCTGCTGCCACGCGTCACGGGGGAGGGCGACTCCGTGCAGGCTGAAGATGGACTGCACCAGTCCCGAGCAGTCCGCGCCCCACGGCGTGACTCCGCCCCACAGGTAGGGCGTCCCTGAGAAGAGCCGGCGCGCGGACTCGACGATCGCATCGCCCGCGGGCACGAACGCGCGACGCCGCTCCTCGAGCGTGCGCACTTCGCCCGCGATGACCTCTACGTCCGGCGGCACCAGCGCGCCGAGCGGCAGCGCGTGGATCCCGCCGGCAAAGCCGCGAACAACGCAACCGAGCGACAGCTTTGCGTCGGTGTCCCAGGCGCGAGCGGGAGGGCCATTGCCGGCCGGGCCGGTGAGCGTGAGGTACCCGCAATGGATCCACCCTTCGTAATCGTCGGCACCGCGGGCAAGCCACCACGTCCCGCGTTCTTCGATAAGGTCGAGCTCGTGGCCGCGCAGCGCCTGGCTGAGCTGTGTCGCCGCGACCGTAGGCTCTGCCAGCAGCGGAGCGACCGCGGTCCTGACCAGCGCGCGGATGTGTCTCAGTGATCCGGCCAGTCGATCTTGAGGGGCGTGCGCGCCACCGGCGCGATCGCCTTCGCTTCGCAGCTCTTGCACCGGACGACGCCGCGGAACGTGCAAATGAGGCAGATGAACGTGCCGCACGCCGCGCACGGATATCCCTCCGACGCGCGCTCCTCGCGCTCGCACGCGCGGCAGATCATCGCGTCCCGTTCCGTGAGCTGCTTGGCCATTATCGAAAGTTACAGGTGCGGGGGAGAGATCGCATTAGTCATTCGGCTGCCTCCTGCAATGTTGCAGGGGAATCCAGGACTTTCGCGGTGGATCAAAATCTCCAACTTCGAAATACATCGACACCCAGCTGCGGCGGCGTCTGCTGAAACCCGCGAGCGGCCGACGTACCCGCGCATGCCAGCTCCCCCGAGCCCGGCTCGATCCCGCCCTCGGCGGTCAGCGTGCTGCTGATTCTGTACTCGAGCCGCAGTCCCAGATTCTCCGCGAAGTTCGCCCGGCACAGCCCCGTGCTCAGGCCGAGAAACCACCGCTCGCTGAGCTGCTTGCCGAGGATGACGCGCGTCGTGAAGAGACTGCTCAGGTACGAGCTGGTGGACCCGCCCGCCGTCCCTTCTCCGCCGATCGTGCCAGTCTGCACCTCCACGATGTCGAACACGCTCCGCGGAATCCTGCTGCTGATGAACGTGCCCGCAAGCCGGCCCCCGATGGTGAGCAGCTGCTCCGTGTACTGCGTGGACGTGTTGCTCAGCGCGAACGCGGGCTCGCCCGTCACGAGGTAGCTCAACAGATCTGACTGCGACAGCGGCAGGCTGTCGGCGCTCGCCAGCGACAGCACGGGCGCGCTCAGCGTTCCGGTGATGGCGACCAGCACGCGTACGTCCTCCCGGTTGAAGCTCTGCCGCGGACGGCGCACGGTGTGAATGGCGCGGATGTCGAGCGAGGGATTCACTTCCGGCTCGCCGAAGAACCGCAGCGTCCCGCGTTCGACTTCGAACGTCGGCTGCACCACGCCGAGGTTGAGCACGTACGTGCCGCGCTCCGCGTTGAGCGTGCCGGCGAGCGCAAGCCGCGGCGTGTCTTCCGAAGCGCCGGTGATCACCGACTCGGTCCGGCCACGCACGAGACCCAGCCGCCCGCCCAGCTTGATGTTCGCCTCCGAGGAGCGTAGCCAGACGTTGTCACCCACCGTGACGGCGACGTTGTCGAGCGTCAGGTTGGTGGCGAACGCGCTCGGCACCTTCGGCAGAAACCGTCGCGCCTGGAGCAACGTCGAATCAACCAGAGCGTACAGCCCGGGGTCGTCCAGATCAATGACGTCCTTGTCCAGCAGCTCGGGGAGATGCACGGTGCCTTCGTTCACCACGAGTCCGCCGCGCAGCACGGCGGCGTCATAGTCACCCAGCAGCTGGATCTCCGGGCCCGTGGAGACGTCGAGCGTCGCGAGCCCGGGCCGCTGCACTGCGCGGAAATGATCCGCGCGCGCGCTGATGTCGAACCGCGGCTGCGTGTACGTGGTGAGATCGATGTTGCCGCTCACCGCGGCGCTGCCGTTTCGCCCGCCGCCGCGCGGAGTGGACACTATAAGCCGGCGGATGTACAGCGTGTCCTGCACCAACTCGATATCGCCGTCGAAGGCGGCGTACGACACTCCGGTCGCGGGAATGACAAAGCGCCCGTCCGCGACCCGCAGCGTGCCGTTGAGGACCGGCTGCGTCACCGGTCCCGCGGCGCTGAGATTGATGTCGAGCGCTCCGCCCGCGTCGGTAACCGGGAGAACGCTCTGCACCACGGACAGGTCCACACCGGCGCTGACCACGGAGCCGCGAACGGAATCGTTGGCCACGCGCACTCCCTGCACCAGCAGGCTTCCGCCCGAGCGGCCGGGCGCGTCGCCGTCTCTGGTGAGCAGCTCGAGCCGCAGCGAATCGAGCTCCACAAACCTCCGCGCGAGCGTGATCATCGCGGGCGAGCTGAGCCGGTAATGGTGCGCGCTATCCGCCACGATCAATGCCGTGTCCAACGCTACGAGCAGTGTGTCGCCGCGCCGCTCGGTCCGCGCAGCGAGCCTCGTGCTCGCCCCGTTGATGCCTGTGAGAGTCGCCGCGACCGTGCCCGTTCCAGCCGGGCGTTGCTCGGTGCCGACGTCGATGGACGCAAGCCTGATCCTGCCGAACGACACGGTGTCTGCCCTGAGCGCGGCCGAGCCTGAGACCGCGCCGTTCTCCCGCCGCGCAGCGAATGTCCCACTCAGCCGCTCCGCCCGCCGGTTGCCCAACGCGACGTCGCCGCTGGAGACGGTTCCCTCCACGGCCAGCACTCCGGCAGTAGTCGTAGCATGCCCGCGCACAATCACCGTACCCGACGCGGCACCCTCGCCCACGTACTGCCGCAGCGCCCCGAGGGAGTCCACGCGCAGCGCGAAGTCGAACGCGCCCGCCGCGGAAGGCGTCAACCCGATGGTGCCGCTGGCCGACGCGGTCCCGGCGAGAGACGTGATCGTGAGCGTGTCCACCCGCGCAATTCCGTCCGCGATCGAGACCAGCGCGGATGCCCCGTCGATGGCCACTTCACCCACCTTCGAGCCGCCGGCAGTGACGCGCACGATGCCGCGCAGATCCTCGGCGGCCGTTCCGGTGAGATCCACGGAGTACTCCGCGTTCACCGACGTCGGCGGAAGATCAGGCATGGCCAGCAATCCGCCCGCGCTCGCGCGCGTCACGACGCCCGTACCCTTCGCACTATAGCCCGGCGCCTCCGCGTCCACCTGTCCATCGAAGGAGATCGAGCCCTGCTCGTTGGCCAGAGTCGTGGCGACCGTCATTCCGGCCGCGGTCCCGCTAACGCGGATCGGTCCGCTCATCTCCCCGCGCAGCGGTATCGCCGGATACGACCGCGCGAGCGTCGTAAGGGACACCGGCGCACCGACGAGGTCCACGTCGTACGTCACGTACTCATCGCCGAGCGTCAGGCGCGCGGCGCCCGTTACTCTCGACGGCGGGCCCGGCCCGTCGTGGTGCAGCACGTCCGCGTTACTGATGCGGACGTCCGTCCAGATGGAGTCGAGTCTCGCCGTGCCGGCCAACGTCCCCTGGAGCCGCGGGAATTCGCGATTGAGATACTGCGCCGTGCGCATGTCGAAGCGCGCCACGTTCACGTCGAAGCCGCGGAAGACCGCGAGCGCGGGGATTCTGATGTCGAGCACTCCGCGGCCGGTGCCGCGCGAGATCGCGCCGGGCACGTGCGCGTCCGCGAACGCGAGATCCGCGCGCTCCACCCGAAACCGGTCGAGCGGGCCGCCCGACGCCATCACCGTTCCCGTGATTCTTCCCTGCCAGTCGTACGTGAATGGCCCGCCGGCCAGCGTCCGAAGCAGATCGAAATCCACCGGAGCCGCTTCGATCCGGATGTCCTTCGCGATGAGGAGCGGCCGCCCGACTCCAAACGTCATGGTGCCGCGCAGCCGCGACTTCGTGCTGCGCACGTCCATGTCGTAGATCCGGTAGTCGAGTACCCCGAGATCTCCGGGGGAGTTGCGGATGGCGAGCTTCATGCGCCCGCCGCCCGTGCGCGGGAGCGTCGGATACACCCACGCGACGTCGGACAGCGACACAGAGTCGCCGATCACGTCCACGTAGTACCGCAGCGGCAATCCGCCGCAGCAGACGACCTTCGCCTTGCCGCTCCCGGTGGATCCCGGCAGATCGAAGTGCGGCGCGTCGGCCCACACTGAATCACCCAGATGCCGGATCGTGCCTCGCACGTTCCTGAAATGGAACGGCGGGTCGAGGCCCTTGACCGCGAGATTGCGAATAGTGAACACTCGCGCCGCGCTGTCCGGATCGGCGAGGCGCGACGAGCCGAGCGCGACGTTCCCCTGCTCCCAGCGCCACGTGCGCGTGAAGCCTTCGCCCGAGCGGCGCACTTCCCTTCCGCGATCGGTCAGAGCCGCCGTGACGATGCTGTCCCGAACGCGCGCGGGCAGGTTGCCGAGCACCCGCCACGGAATCGTCACGGCGAACCTGGCGTCGCGGATCAACGCCGAATCCAACTGCACGAACTCGCCGAAGCCGCGACGGCGACCGAGCGGCGCGGGCTGCCCGCGCGGAAAGATCCGCTCGAAGTTCCACTTGCCGTCGGGGTAATACCGCAGGTGCACGTTCGGGTGCTCGACTTCCAGGCGGCGCACGAGCACCCGCTTGTCGAACAGGTCGCGCAGCTCGTACCGCACGAACACCCGCCCGGTCGCGAGAAAGAGCGAGTCGTTCTCGTCGCGAATCTCGATCGAGTCGATGACGACGCCGTTGAGCAGGCCGCCGCTGATGCGTCCGACGTACATCGTGCCGCGCACCTTCGCGGCGAGCCAGGACTGCACGAACGAGCGGACGCGCTCCTGCCCGAATCGCGTCTGAGTGCCGCCGACAATCAGCAGGACCACCACCAGCATCAACCCGATGAGAATCACTGCGCTCGACAGCACAACCTTCCGCCTGCGCGACATCTGCTAGAACGCCTGCCCGATGGCGAAGCCGAAGGTCAAACGCGAAGCGAACGTCCCGTCGCGCGCGGGCACGAAGGTCCCCGGACAGCGCCCCTCTACCTGCGTCAGCACGGTCCCGCTCTCACCCTCCACGGCGTGTACCGGCAGAACGTTCGTGGGGCTCACGCACGGCAGGGCGCCGCCGAGCGCCGCCGGCACTTCATAGTACAGCGGCCCGGCCGGGCGGTCGTACGGATTGTAGCCCACCACCAGGCGGATCAGGCCGACGGGTGACAACGCGCCGAACTGAACTCCCGGCGTGGCCTTGAGGCGAAAATTCAGAAACACATCGTCGGTTCCGCGGGTCCAGACGTCGCCCACGTCCGTGAAGAGCGTCAGTTGCAGCACGTTGGAGAAGACCGGCGCGGGCATGCGCAGCTCGAGGTTCCCCACCAGCAGCGAGTTGCCGCCGACAGGCACGGCCCGACGGAACCGCCGCTCACCTTCGCTGACGCGGAACAGCGTGTCGGAGCGCCCCGTGACTCCGGGGTACAGAGTGTCGAACTGCGTCGCGATGTAGATCGCCGATCCCAGCTCGTTCTGCGGGAAGCCGCGGACCGTCGTGGGTCCTCCCGCGAAGAGCCTCTCCTCCGGCGGCACGAAGCGCGTGGGATCGCCGAATGCCGGGCCCAGCAGACCGCCGGCCCGCAGCCGGATCGCGAGAACGTTGCTCCCGCCGAGCGCCCAGTACCGCGCCGCGTCGCCCAGCAGCTTGTTGAAGCCGAGCGATTTGTCCGCCAGCGTGAGCCGCGAGGCGTGCCGCGCTTCCGCGCGCCATGTGTAGCCCGCGGTCGGATAGATCGCGTTGTTGGCCGCGTTGCGCGAGACCACGATGCTCGCGACGCCGAGCGGCTGAAGCTGCTGCAGTCGCTCACGATCCTCCCGGTCGCACCGGTTGAATACCGCGCAGAAGAGCGCCGGCTGAGCTTCTGTCTTACCGTAGTCGAGCTGGTACGCGAAGCCGACCGGCGTGCGCTGGAACCTGCGCCAGTCGAGTCCGACGACTCCGCCGATCGCGGTGGTGCGGAGGTACGCCTTGTACTCCGACGTGCGGCCGCTGTACACCGTGATGGTCGGTACAGTCCGCAGACCGAAGAACGACGGCTGCCGCAGAGTCGCACCGACGTAATAGTTCAGGCGGCTGCTGTACGGGTCGGACTTCGCCTGCGGGCAGAGATCACGCGCGCCATCGAGCGGATGTCCGACTCCGATCTTCGACACGCGCGCACTCAGCTCGAGCCGGCGCGCGCCGCGGAGGAAGTTGTAGTTGGTGAGCTCGCCCGTCGCGCGGACGCAATCCAGCGTGCCGTAGCCCAGGCCTACCCGCGCCGAGCGCATGGCGTCCTCGGCGAGCGCGATGCGGACGTCGGCGACGGAATCACCCGGCACGGCGTCGTCGAGTCCGATCGCGACCTGCCGGTACGCCTCGGTCTGGTACAGCGCGCGCTGCGCGTTCAGGAGATCGCGCTCGCGATACATCGCGCCGCTGTCCACGCCCGCGATCCGGCGCACGACGGCGTCGGGGATCTGCTGCGTCTTCCCCGCGCGCGGAGTGACGACCACGCTCACGCGCCCGATCCGGGTGAACGGTCCGCTCGCCACGCGCAGCGTGTCGTACGCGACCAGCGCTGCGCGATCCTCCACGAACGAGCTCGTGACGACGGCCGCGGCGTAGCCGTTGTTTCTGAGCCGGCGCGCGATCGTATCGCGTGCCGCTTCGATCCGCACCCTGTCGAACGGATCGCCGGCGCGGATGGGAAGACTGCGCGTCATGCGGGCCGAGTCCCGCACGCCCTCCAGTCCGGTCACGACGAACGTCGCGAGTCGCGTCGGCGGACCCTCATAGATCAGGAAACGGACCGCCAGCGCGCTCGAGCCGAGCCGCGTCGTGGACGTGTCTACCGTGGCGCGGGAGTATCCCCGATTGCGATAAAACACGATCAACCGGATCCGGTCGTTTACGATCTCCGCCGGATCGAGACAGCGGCGCACGGCGAACGGCAGCCGCAGCGCGCGCCGGGTCCAGCCGGAAGGCGTCGTGGCGATCGTCTGCGCGAGCTGCCGATCGGAGAACGCGCTGTTCCCCGAGAACTGGAGGGAGCGCACCTCGATATCGCCCGGTCCACAGGGGGCCGTCTGTGCGCCCGCGGAAGACGCGAGCGCCAGAACCAGCGATGTGAGGAAACAGACGAGCCGCGCGGGGCGGCGCTCCATCAACGCGCTGCCGGCTTTATTGCTGCGCGAGGTGGCTGCGGCGGCTCGGAACGTGCGATGCTTTTCGTGCCGTCCGAGCGTGGAACCAGCGGCGTCTTCTCGGCCATTATGCGGGCGAGATAGAATCCGGCCAGTCCCGCGCCCAGCCCGACCGCGATCGCGGGAAGCAGCTCGGCCAGGCCAAGTCGTCGGCGATAGTTGTATTCCGCGGTCACGATTTATGCTCTTGGAATGGTTCACTAAGTTCACGCGAATCTCACCACCAGTCAACAGTTTAGCCCTATGCGCCGAGCCTACCTAATCCTTCTTTTGCTCGCCTCAGTGGCGTGCCGCGGTGGTGATTCCTCGCCGTCGCGCCGGACGTTGATCGATTCGCGGGATACCTATGATCCCCGCTCGCTCGACCCCGCGCTTTCCACCGACGTACCCACCGGTCGGGCAGTCGCGTACGTGTTCGACGGCCTCGTACGTTTTACACCGGACGCGCAGATAGTACCCGGCCTGGCCAAATCCTGGGACGTCTCGTCCGACGGGTCGGTGTACACCTTCCATCTTCGGACGGGGGTGAAGTTCCACGACGGGCGCCCGTTCACCGCCCGGAACGTGCTGAGCAGCTTCCAGCGCGTGCTCGACCCCGAGACCACCGGTGGCCGGGGCTGGCCGCTGTACCCGATCCGCGGAGCGCGGGAGTACGCCGACGGCAATGCCCCGACGATCTCCGGGCTCGCCGCGCCGGACGATTCGACGGTCGTGATCACGCTCACCGAGCCGCTCGCGATCTTCCCGAAGCTCCTGGCCATGCCGGTGACTTCGATCATTCCCGATTCCGTGCCGACGAATTTCGGCGAGCACCCGGTGGGCACGGGGCCGTGGAAGTTCGTCGAGTGGCGGCACGACGATTACCTGCTGTTCGCGCGCAACGACGCGTACTGGGGCGGAGCCGCCAAGGCCGAGTCGCTGATGGCCCGCATCATTGCGGAGCCGAGCACGGCCGTGGCGGAGTTCGAGACGGGGAACGTGGACGTGTTGCAGGTGCCGGAGCAGGAAGCGCGCAACTGGGAGCAGACCGACGAGAAGAGCGCGATGCTCTCCTCCGCGCCGGCACTGCGGTTCTGGTACGTCGGCATCAACACGACGCGCGGCCCGCTGCGGGACGTGCGTGTGCGCCAGGCGCTCAATCTCGCCGTGGACGTTCCGACGATCCTCGACCGGATGGTCAGCGGCCACGGCCGCGTGGCGGCGGGGGTGATACCACCGACGCTTGCCGGCGCGGACACCATGCGGGCGCCGTACAAGCGCGACATTGCGCGCGCAAAACAGCTCCTCGCGGAAGCCGGCTTTCCGAACGGCATAGACGTCGAGCTGTGGTCGTCGCAGTCGCCCCCGTTCCCGAGGATCGCCGAGGTGATCCAGGCATATCTCGCCGAAGCGGGCATCCGCGCGAAGCTGGTACAGCGCGACGCGTCTTCGGTGCGCGAGGCGTCGCGCAAGGGCGAGACGGACATGATTCTCAAGGAATGGTTCGCCGATTATCCGGACGCCGAGAATTTCCTGTATCCGCTGCTGCACACCACCAATCGCGGCGTGGGCGGCAACATCTCCTTCTGGAGCAATCCCAGCTTCGACCGGATCGTGGATCAGGCCAGGCGCGAGCAGGACGACGCGGCGCGCGCCGCGCTGTACCGCCAGGCCGACCAGATCGCTTTCGCGGAAGCACCGATGATCTTCCTCTTTCATCACCGGGTGCTGTACGCCATTCAACCGTGGGTGAAGGACTTCGAGATCCCGACGATCTTCAACGGGCAGAACTGGACAGGCGTGTCCATAGCCAGATGAGCTAACAGCTAAGCGCCATGCTCTCCTTCATCCTCCGCCGCCTGTTGCTTTCCATCCCGACGCTGTTCGGGGTGCTGGTGGTCGTGTTCCTCCTGCTGTATGTCGCGCCGGGCGATCCGGTGCAGGAGATGGTGGGTGAGCGCGCGGACCCGGAGACCGTCGCGCGGCTGCGGGCCGAGCTGCGGCTCGACGATCCACTCCACACGCAGTTCATTCACTACACCGGCGGCGTCCTCCGGGGCGATCTCGGCAGGTCGTACATCACGCGTCGCCCGATCCGCCAGGACATCGCCGAGCGGTTTCCCAAAACGCTGCAGCTCGCCGGCGCCGCGATGCTGCTCGCATCGATCGTGGGAATCACCATCGGCATTCTCAGCGCGCGAGTCCCCGGCGGGTGGTTCGATCGCATTTCGCTCGGCGTCGCGTACTTGGGGATCTCCTTCCCGGTGTACTGGGTAGGCTTGATTCTGATTCTGGTGTTCGCGGTGATGCTGCGCTGGCTCCCGCCGTCGGGCTACGGCGGAATCGAATACCTGATCCTTCCCGCGCTCGCGCTCGGCTCCCGCTCGATCGCCTTTCTCGCGCGCGTGACGCGCTCGGCGATGCTCGACGTGCTCGGCAGCGACTTCGTTCGGACCGCGCGCGCGAAGGGACAGAGCGAGCGGCTGGTGATAACGCGGCACGCGCTGCGGAACGCGCTCATCCCGATCATCACAGTGCTCGGCCTCGACTTCGGCTACTACCTGACGGGCAGCATTCTCACGGAAACGATTTTCAGCTGGCCGGGGCTCGGCCGCTACGTGGTGAACGCGATCGCCCGCCGCGACCTGCCCGCAATTCAGGGATCGGTGCTGTTTCTCAGCGTGGTGTTCGTGCTGGTCAATCTGATTACCGATCTGGCCTACGCGAAGGCGGATCCGAGAGTGGCGTACAAGACGGCGACTTAGCCACTCTTTGCTGGGGCGTCGATGAAAAAACGGTATATTGCCCTCTTACGGACGATATAACGTTTTTTCTTGGTGATCCCGGCCGGCCCCGCTCCCGCTTCCCTAGCACGGCCATCTGCACCTACCGCCGTTCGGCTGCTCAGAGCCAGATCTCGAGGGCCTAGGGCGCAGGCTTCGAGCTCGCGGGCGTGCTACCAGACTGGCTTGCCGGGACCGTCGGATCCTGGAAACTGGATGCCCATATGCGTCACGGTGCTAATGACCTCACACATGAGGTCAGCCGCATGTCTCTGGGTCTCCTTCAGGAACGGGACATCCACGGCCGTGTCGAACACGTTCAACTTCTTATCGACGAACAGCGGCTTTGAGCCGCCGTGTTCGTCAGGTGACTGCCACGAGCCGTGGCACAGCGCGTTGCGCAACTTCGACGCTGCGCGAAGCGCTGCAAGCAAGTCGTCCACATCCTCCAGCGTCGCGTCAGGGTGCTCGCGGACTGCCTTCCCGAACGACTCAATCAGCAGACCAAGTGGATCTGTGAGCGCACCCTCGAGCGTCTTGCCCCACACTTCGAGAGCTTGTGGGGTCTCCGCCTCTTCGATGCGTCGCGTGCCGGTGAGCGCGAAGATCGCTTTGCCGAGGACTTCCTCGAGTGCGCCGAAGGTGCCGACTACACGACCAAGCTGCTCCCAGAAAGAAGCAGCGAGCAACTGAGTTGGAAACGCATAGGGCAAGCGAGTCTTGTCGATCACTGCGCGGCCTACCTCACTCTCCGTCATATCCCCACTGTCCTCGTCCGCCTAACGTTCTGCGTTTCTGCTGCGCGACCAAGATGCACCTCTCGCGCGGAGCGCGCACCTACACCGTCTTCCGCGACAGCAGCAAACGCTTGTTAGGCTTCACATCCGCCCACCATCCGGCGCTCTACCGTACGAGTCGGCCGCCCTTGATCACATGAACGATCTTCCGAGTGTTTCGGATGTCTACACTGGGATCAGCGGACAAAAGGACTAGGTCAGCTGCCTTGCCTGGACGAATCGAACCGACCGTGGCCTCAATTCCGATGGCGCGAGCCCCAGCCAGAGTGCCGGCGGTCAGAGCCTGAAGCGGAGTTAGGCCGACGACATCTACAAGCACCGCCATCTCCTCATGCACTGCCGGCAGTTCTCCGGCCAAGGGTTGCCCCACCCCGTCAGTCCCGGCGGCGATCGTCACACCAGCCGCGTGGGCACGTCTCGTGAACTCCGCACCCCAACCGAGCCGCAGAGGGGTTCCGTCCTCTGCATCGGAGCGCTGGAAGACGAGCAAGGTAGGATCTAGAACCGTACCGTTTCGTACCATCGCCTCGATCACCCGATCCATCTCGTCGCCTGACGCCGACACCCGAGCGAAGTCTCCCCTCCCTCTCTTGCCGAAATCGTCGGATGCTGGCTCGGCCTCCCAGATCAAGTAGGGCGCATGAGAGACACCATCCACGCCTGCGTCCAATATCTCAACAGGCTTAGCAGGGAAGATCGCCGAGTGTGCCCACACCTGGAGCCCCACTCTGTGAGCCTCCCTCGTGGCAGCCCTCACAAGCGAAGCATCAAGCGCAGCATAGAGCTTCACTCCGCTGGCCCCTGTACCCTTTGCCATCGCCATGGCCCGCACGAGATCGGTCTCAGGCGTGAGGGGCACCATGTAGGGAGACTCGCCCTGCTCGTATCCGGCGGTGGCCGCCGCAAGGCGCGGGTCGGACATGAATGCCGGTCCGGCCATGAGGGCCGAGTAGTAGATGGAAGGACCGGTCAATTCACCCGAGATCAGAGCGCGCTTGATACCCGCCAGGTCACGGGCGTCTCCGGCCATGTCTCGGGTAGACGTGACACCGCCTTGGACAATCCATTCGAGAAGATCTCGGACCTCCGCGCGAGTCGCGCCCGACAGGTGGACGTGTGAATCCACGATGCCAGGGATGAGATAGAGTCCCGCTCCACTGATTACGCGCCCTTCGAACGTGCTGTCGGGAGACGTCGCGTGGACGGATTCTATCACCGCGCCACTGAGCACTACGTCGAGGCCGCTCGTGCCCGCACTGCCCGTACCATCGATAACGGTGACGTCGCGGATGAGGGTCCGTTCCCCTGCCTGGGCATCTAGGCTAGGGGGAACAAGGAGGCCACATGCCAGAAGTGTGATGGCTCCGCCCGCGATGCCAGATCGCATCATCTTGTGCACCTTGTTGGGAGGGAGCAGTCCAGTAGATCCGTTTTCGGGGCCAATGCAGCTTTCAGTGACGCCTAACGCTCAGCATCAGCTGCAGCGCGAAGCGCTGCCAGCTGCATGCTGTAGTTAGACGGCCGCGTCAAGTGTTTCCCCGGGTCTGCCAAGCTCAGTCAAGGGCGAGACAATGCCGGGGCCTGCGCCATGCTGATCATGAAAGGGCCATGAAAGAAGGTCACCGGCGGCGGTCGCATGCGCGACGACCGGAGGGTCACCGGGTAGTTCTGCCGCCGAAGACCTGCTGGGCCAACTCCCGCTCCCTAGCGGTCGCGCCGACGCGCCAGCGGAGCGTGCTTTGGTCAACGGTACGCACAGCACGCCGAGGGCTGGTGGTGTCGGACGGCGCTCCGCGGTCGTCATGGACGAGACCCAGCGCGCGGAAGTATGTTTGCATCGGGAGTGCAGCTGTGCCGTCGACATACTGTGCGAAGAAGGTCGCGAGATCGGCCCCGGCAACCTCAGTCGCCGCTCGCTGCACGTCGGCCGCGGCGTACGGCTTCCCCGTCCCGCCGAAGTCACGGTACATCACGCGCAGCAGATCCTCCAGGCCCCGCTGCCCTGCTGAGCGCTGTCGTAGTTCGACGTCGAGCGCGAGTGCCGTGAGGAGCCCACCGCTATAGACCAGGTCATAGTACTTCGCTTTTTCGTCGCCAGCCGACCGAAGCGACATCCCCGGCCCGACCGCACGGGCCGCTAGGTACTTATCGTAGTGCTGGCCGATCCGAGCGATCAGCGTATTCTCGGTGATCATGCCTGTGCGGTGCTCAAGCAAGTCGGCCAGGTAGTCAGTGAACCCCTCAGAGAACCAATACTCCTGCGCACCGTCGGCGGGTCGGATGGCGGTCCCGTTCCACAGGTGCAGTAGCTCGTGCGCGATGACGTGGCCCCAGTTGCCGCGGTTCTGAGCCGTCGGCACGTCCTTGAACACCATGCCGAAGCTCCGCGTGAAGCTGGTGCCCCCGTCGTAGGTATCGCGATTCGCGATCACGACGAACTTGCCCTTCGGTGTGCCCCCGAACACCGCGGCCGCAGCCGGCACGAGGGGGCGGACGGCCGCCTCGAAGAGGGGCAGCGCCGACTCGAGGTCACGGCCGACGGCGAGTGTCACGGCTGCGTCGCCGGAGCGGATCGTGCGCTCGAGGTACCGGCCGACGAGCATCCCGACTTCAAGCAGCTCGTAGACGTTCGGCACCGTGAACGTGTGGGTCACCGCCGACGGGGCCGCGGCCAATTGGGGCATGCGGACGGTGTCCAGGTCTGCCCACGGCGTCGCCACCGACCAGGTGGGCGGGAGGACGACTCGCACGACGGCATCTGCCGTCTGGTACTGTGCGATAAACAGGGCCTTGCCGGTGAGGAAGACGAAGTCAGGGCGTGCGTACGCCGCCTCCTTCGAGCCGAACGGCCACGGGCCTGCGTCGTGGTGCACGAGCACCTCGTAACGGAGGTTCAGCGCGCGCGGCAGCGGCGGAGGGACAACCCACTGGGCGGGACCGGAGGCGCGGAGCGCAACTGGACGCCCCTTGTCATCCGTCGCCGTGAGGTCGCGGACGTATGTTGCCCAGCCGTCAGGGACATGGTCCGCGCCTTCGGGGTACATCAGGAGCAGGCTGTCGGCGAGCACGATATGCGCCCGCACCCGGATTGAGCGGTTGTCGTAGGCCGGCACAGTAACTGTGTAGATCGTCGTATCGGTACGTTCGCCCAGATTTACGGCTGCTCCCGGCGCTGACCCCGCCTGGCCCGCAAGCGGTGCGCTGGTAGCGCACGCGAGCACAATGCCCGCAAGCACCCGTGCCGTCCCTCGCCGGCCGCCGGACCGGAAAATCACCTCGATGAAGCGCTTGTAAGGGCTGACAGGGTTGGGTTTGGGGGAGGAAGCATGCTGAGCCAACCGCAGGCCACCGCGGGTGACTCGGGCCAAGCGAATCGACTCCGAATCGGGGATGCCAAAGCGGAACTCCGGGTCCATGTGCATCACAGAATCCTCCGAATCAAGGTGCATCCCACGTTCCGTCGGGGACCGTCTAACGGACCGGAAATGAGCTGCGAGCCGCGGCGCGCCTCCGAGAGCCGACTATGCTGAACCGATGCCCGGCGCCGCGGCTCGCCAGCTCCATTTCCATGTTAGGCCGCACTTGGCTCGCGGCCGCCTTGAAGTGGCATGACAGTCAGTGAGCGCGGTGCCATGCGACTCGCGGTCATTGCGGCACCTCCAGCGCAAACGCCGGTCTGCGTATCTCGCCGAGACACCCTAGGTCCAGACCCTCATGTGATGCGTTCCTTATGAACTCGTGCTCGATACGCATCACACATTTGTTCGAGGGACTGTGACCGGCATTCGGAACTACAATGTGGCGGCTGTTGACAAGGCCACGAGCCACCTCGTCCGCCCACCGCGCGGGTGTGATGGGGTCGATCATCGACGAGATCAAGAGCACTGGGACGTTGGCCCGGATCGGTGCGGCAAAGTCGGCCGACAACCGACCCTTGGGCCACAGAGCGCATGCGCCCCGCTGCTGCCGTACCCGGTAGTCACCGAGAAAGGTGCCCGGCCAAGTGTTGACAGCCTCGGCCGAGGTGATCTGCGCGACGTCCTCCGTGCACGTCACGGACAGGTACATACCGATGCTCGCCAGCCCCGCGATCTGCTGCCCCATCTCGTCTGCAAGCTCGGCAAAGGGACGGAAATCGCCCGATGCAGAAAGATGAACCAGGAGTGGCAGGAAGCTCGCGACCTCGGGGGCGTACAACATCAGTCGCACCTTTTCAGCGAACGCGCCACGACTCAGGGAGATACTACGCGCCGGTGCTGAGGTATCGGCCGCCGGCAGCTCAACCGTGACATTGCGAGCTCCCAGCCGCGCGAGCACTGAGCCTAGTTCCTCCCGAAAGTGTGGAAAGGTCGAACGGCACGGGGGTTCCGCGTCGCATGCAGCCGCTAGCGAATCGAACGCTGCCTGTGCGTCTTCGGCGAAGTGGAGGGGTTGCTTTACCCACGGTGGTGATACGCTTCGGAGTACGGCTGACCGGACATGCGCCGGATGTCGACGCAAGTAGAGGAGCGCTACGCGCGTGCCGTACGAGGCTGATTCGATGTTAATCTGATCATAACCAAGCGCGGCGCGTACGTCATCGAGATCGTCGGCCGCCAGTTCACTGGAGTAGTACCGGAGATCCGCAGCGGTCTCCAGAGCGGCTCGGCACGCGCGCACAGCCTCGGGTGGCATGAAATCGCCGAGGGGCCCAGATGGTTGTGCAGAGTACAGATCGCACGGAAGCGGATTCGAGGCACCAGTGCCCCGTTGATCGACGAAGACTAGGCTGCGGTCACTGTGGAGCGGCGCGAGCAGTGCCGCGTAGTTGGCGGCGTTGTCGACGGCGCTCTGACCTGGGCCGCCGACGATGATGAAGACGGGATTTTTGTTAAGCGTCCCGTCGCGCGCCGGAAGCACGGCGACCCTGAGGCGAATGATGCGCCCAGTGCCTAGGTCCCGATTCTCGAAGACGTCGAGGCTCCCGCACCGCATCCGCCCGTCTAGGTCTTGGACCGTGCAATCGCTCAGCACGAGCGCCGAAGGCTCGATGACCGGGCGGTGAGGTGCAGGGCCGCACGCACACGCCGTCACGAGAATGGCGCTGGCGAGAATGCTGTCAAATGGGTGACGAAACGATTGGTAAGTCATGAACTCTCCGAGGAGGTAACCCTTGGTCGGCATGTTGCGGCCTAACTATCTATTCACCTGCACAGGAGACTACGGTTCTTGCACCACTTTTGTAGACACTTCCACCTAACCAGTATGGGGTGTCTTCAATGCCACGATCAGGACCACGGAAGGTCCGGAAGTACAGCGACGAGTTCAAGCTGACTGCTGTGCGACTCAGTCAG
>JBPPMH010000120.1:0-2050 GCA_051305945.1 Gemmatimonadaceae bacterium | reverse complement strand
CGCGACTCGATCCGGCCGCACATGATGTCGCACACCCGGAACACGCTCGTGTCCGCGAGTCGGCGATCGGCGAAGCGACGGCTGAAGCCGCCGCGGGAATAGCGGAGCGAATCGGACAGCTGCGAGCGTCGCTGGCGGCCGGCGCTTGATCCGGCCCCCGGCAGCCGCCGCGTTACGCGCTGTTAGCCGACGCGGAGTATGCGCTCGACGCCGCGCATGCGCGACTCGATCCGGCCGCACATGATGTCGCACACCCGGACCACGCTGTTGTCCGCGAGCCGGTAGTACACGAACAGCCCTTCCTTGCGCCGCGCCACGAAGTCGAGCGAGTGCAGGATCTGCAGGTGCTTCGACACGTTGGCCTGGCCGAGCCCGGTTTCGTCCACGAGGTCGTTGACCGACTGTTCGCCGCGGCGGAGCGCGTCGAGGATCTGCAGCCGCGCGGGCTCGCCCAACGCGCGAAAGCGCGCGGCGACCAGCTCCATCAGCTCGGGAGACATCTCGCCTTGCTTCATGCCATGCTCGCGGCAAGCGTCTCGCGCTCGACGGGATTGCCCGCCGCTTCCCAGCCGACGAACCCGCCGGTGAGATTCACGACGTCCTTCACGCCGTGCGCCTGGAGCAGGCTTGCAGCGATCGCGGAGCGCGCGCCGGTCTGGCACTGCACCACGAGTGGCCGGTCCGCGGGGATCTCTGCCAGCCGCTCGGCGAGGTGGCCGAGCGGAATGTTGGGCACGCCTGGAATGTGTCCGGCTTCCCACTCGGAGAGCGCGCGCACGTCAATCACGCTCACGCGGCCGGTCTTTATCCGCGCGGCGAGCCGCGACGAATCCTCCTGCGCGACGGTGTCGAGCTTGAGTCCGCCGCCCGCCCACATCGCGACGGCGAAGCTGGGGAAGTAGCCGACGACGCGGTCGAGCCCGATCGTCGCCAGATCGCGCACGGCTTCGGCCGCGTGCGCGTCGTCGGCGATCAGATAGAAATTCCTGTCGTACGGAACGAGCCACCCGGCCCACGTGTTGAAGCTCTTGCCGAGTGGGATGTTGATCGTGCCGGGGGCGTGTCCGCGGGCGAAGACGAGCGCGGGTCGCGTGTCTATTACGAGCGCGTCGGCGTCGAGCGTCTTGCCCAGCTCTTCCGCGGGAAGCTGCTTCGGCTCGTGGAAGCCGCCGAGCACCGGTGGCCCTTCCTTGTTGATGCGCTTCATCTGCGCGAAGTACCTCGGCGGATCGGGCTGTCCCTCGAGCACCGCGGCCACAAACTGCTCTTCGTCGTCAATGTCGAACGCCCAGTTGAAGCGGCGCTCGTAGCCGACCGTGCTGTGCGGCACCGAGCTCAGCCCCTTGCCGCACGCCGAGCCCGCGCCGTGTCCCGGCCAGATCTGCAGCCAGTCCGGCTGCTCGCTCTTGAACTTCTGCAGGCTGGCGAACAGCGCCCGCGCCGCTCCGTCCATCGTGCCGGCGATGCCCGCCGCTTTCTCCAGCAGGTCGGGGCGGCCGACGTCTCCGACGAAGACGAAGTCGCCCGTGACGGCGGCGATCGCCTCGTCGGCGGCGGCGGTATCGGTGACGAGGAAGGTCAGGTGCTCGGGCGTGTGACCCGGCGTGTGCAGGGCCGTGATGACGACGTTGCCGATTCTCATCGTGTCGCCGTCGTGCAGCAGAGTCGCGCCGTCAGCTTTGGCGAAGGCGTACTGCCAGTCCGGTCCGCCCTCGGCGGAGAGATACATCTTCGCGCCGGTCGCGGCCGCAAGCTCGCGCGTGCCGGACACATAGTCGGCGTGGATGTGGGTCTCGGTGACGTGCGTGATCTTCACCTTCTCCGCTTCGGCTGCGCGGACGTACTGCGCGGAGTCGCGGTTGGCGTCTATCACGATAGCTTCGCCCGAGCGGCCGCAGCCGATCAGGTAGCTCGCCTGCGCGAGCTTCTCGTCGTAGAAGCGTTTGACGATCATGACTGATCTCCTGTGGTCAGCTGGTTGCGGGCGCCGCGGGCGCCGCGGGCGCGCGGCCCGACGCGAGTGCTCTGACCATCGCGGGTACGTCGCAGG
>JBPPMH010000119.1:0-22773 GCA_051305945.1 Gemmatimonadaceae bacterium | reverse complement strand
CGGTGGAGCGCGTCCAGCAGCTCGAAGCCATTGCGGCCGGGACGCAAGTTGCCGCGTAACGCGAGCCGCGCCACGTTCGTCCGCGCCCGCCTGCTCTTCGCGGGCGGGGCGGTCTTGGTGTCCGCGTGCGCGCCGGCGCGCGCGCCCGAGCCGCTGGCGCCGGCCGTGCACGTCCGGCGCGCGATGGCCGCCGGCATCGACGACCGCCTTCCCGCCGCGCTCGATTCCATCATGGCGGTCGGGATAGCGGAGCGGGCCGCCCCCGGGGGGTCCATCGCGATCGGGCGGTACGGCCAGCACGTGCTCGCGCGCGGCTACGGGCGCACCGACTGGGCGGCCGACGCGCCCGCGGTGGACGACCGCACGATCTACGATCTCGCCTCGCTCACGAAGGTCGTCGTCACTACGACCGCGGCGATGATTCTCGAGGAGGAAGGGCGGCTCAATCTTGATCGGACAGTCGCGTCGTACCTGCCGGAGTTCAACGACTCGAGCAAGGCCACGATCACCATCGAGATGCTGCTCACCCACCGCGGCGGCCTGGAGGCGTACGCGCAGCTGTTCACTACGCTGCGGGGCCGCGAAGCGTACCTCGAAGCGATCAACAGCCGGCCGCTGCGGTACGCGCCGGGAGAAAGGAGCGTGTACAGCGACTGGGACATGATCCTGCTCCAGCTCGTGATCGAGCGGATCACCGGCGAGCCGCTCGACGCCTTCGCGCGGCGGCGCATCACCGAGCCGCTTGGGATGACGGACAGCTACTTCAATCCCGACCCGACGCTCGTCGCGCGCATCGCGCCCACCGAGCTGCTGACGTCCACCGGACAGCTCATTCACGGAGTGGTGCACGACGAGAACGCGCGCGCGTTCGGCGGAGTCGCTGGACACGCCGGCTTTTTCTCTTCGGCTCGCGATCTCGCGATCTTCGCGCAGATGATGCTGAACGGCGGGCACTACGGAGCGGTGCGCATCCTCCGTCCCGCGACCATTGCCCGCTGGACGTCGCGGCAGGACGCCGACACCAGCCGCGCGCTGGGGTGGGACACCCCGTCGGGCAGGTCGAGCGCGGGCCGCTTCTTCTCGCCGCGCAGCTTCGGGCACACGGGGTTCACCGGCACGTCCATCTGGATGGATCCGGTGAAGGACATGTATGTGATTCTGCTCACCAACCGCGTCAATCCGACGCGGCAGAGCACCCGCGTATTTCAGCTCCGCCGGGACGTGGCCGATGCGGCGCAGTGGGCGGTGATGGACGCGCCGCTTGTCGAGTGGGAGGTCACGCGGGTACCGCCGGTGCCCGTGGGCAGCAGGTGATTAGTGATTAGTGATTAGTGATTAGTTAACCGCGACCGCGAACGGCATTCTTCTTCGCTAAGGTGCCGTGAAGGGCGGCAAGCATTCGTTGAATCTGAGCGACTTCTTGCGAGAGGTCGTTGAATGTCTCGTCCTTGAGATAGCCAAGATCGCGGGCGAGAAGAAGCTGATAATCCGTTTCGCAGGCCGATCCAGTCGCGATTTGGACAAATGCGTCAAGCGATCCCGTCGTGCTTCGGCCGCATCCTTCTGCCAAGTTGGTGGGGATCGAAGCGGCAGATCGACGTAGCTGGGCGGTCAATCCAAACCGCTCCGAGGGCGGGAACGGCTTGGTCGCGGCGTATATGTTTAGCACGAATGAGTGGGCTTTGCCCCAGACTTTCAGCCTTCTGAAATCCTGCATGTGATTAGGAGTTGGTGACAATGGCCGCGCGTTACGAATCCGATAACTTCTCACACTTGATGCGGCGCTGCCGAATCTCCATCCGCCCCGTCAATTTGCCGTCACTAATCACAAATCACTAATCACTAATCACCCTGTAATGTCCGCCCGAGAACGCGTCCCCCTCGTAATCGTCGAATACGGCGAGATTGCTGCGGAGCTTGCCCGCCGCATTGCGGAGATCATTCAGGAGCGGCGCGCCGCCGGCTCGCACGCCGTGCTGGGGCTCGCCACGGGCAGCACTCCGATCGGCATCTACCGCGAGCTGATCCGCATGCACCGCGAGGAGGGGCTCGACTTCTCCGACGTGGTGACGTTCAATCTGGACGAGTACTTCCCGATGAAGCCGGACAGCATCCACAGCTATCACCGGTACATGTGGGAGAATCTGTTCTCGCACATCAACATCCGGCCGGAGAACGTGCACATCCCGCGGGGCGACGTCTCGCGCGAGCAGGTGGACGAGGAGTGCGTCGCGTACGAGGAAGCGATCCGCGAGGCGGGCGGCATAGACCTCCAGCTGCTCGGCATCGGCAAGACCGGACACATCGGCTTCAACGAGCCCGGCTCGGGCGTCGAATCCCGCACGCGGCGCATCGCGCTCGACACCGTCACGCGCCGCGACGCGGCCGCGGATTTCTTCGGCGAGGACAACGTCCCGACCGAAGCGATCACGATGGGCGTTGCCTCGATCATGGATGCGCGCGAGATCGCGCTGGTCGCCACCGGGGAGCACAAGTCGGAGATCGTGCGGCGCGCCGTCGAGGGCGAGCCGGATCCCGACGTCGCCGCGACGTATCTGCAGGAGCACGCGAACGCGGTCTTCTATCTCGACCCGGCGGCCGCGGCCGAGCTGACCCGCGTCAAGACGCCGTGGGTGGTAGGCGAGGTGCTGTGGACGCGCGCGCGCGAGATCGAGGCGGTCATCTGGCTGAGCGAGGTCACGAGCAAGTCCGTGCTCAAGCTGGACTCGCTCGACTATCGCGAGCACCACCTCAGCCCGCTGCTCGCGCGCTACGGCTCGGCAGGCCCGCTCAACGGCGAAGTGTTCAACGCACTGGTCGCGAAGATTCGCGGCCGCAGCAAGCTTCCGACGGGGAAGCGCGTCATCGTGTTCTCGCCGCACCCGGACGACGACGTTATCTCGATGGGCGGCATCCTGCACAAGCTCCACCAGAACGGCAACGACATCCTGGTCGCGTACCAGACTTCGGGGAACATCGCGGTGTTCGATCACGAAGTCCGCCGGTACGTGGACTTCATCCGCCGCGCGGGACTCGAGCTTGGCGTCACCGATCCAGCGACGCCGACCAAGCTTGCGGCGATCGAGAACTTTCTCGACGGGAAATACCCCGGCGAGGTGGACAGCGAGGAAGTGCTCATCCTCAAGCGGACCATCCGCGAAGCGGAAGCGGTGGCCGGCATCCGCACCTTCGGCATGGGCCGCGGGCAGGCGCGCTTCCTCAACATGCCGTTTTACCAGACCGGCAAGGTGCGCAAGGATCCGATCGGCGACGAGGACGTGCAGATAGTGCTCGATCTACTCGAGGAGCACCGCCCGGAGCTGATCTTCGTGGCGGGCGATCTCTCCGACCCGCACGGCACCCACCGGATGTGCCTCGAGGCGGTCGAGCTCGCGCTGGCGTCCTACGGTGGGGAGACGCCGGAGATGTGGTACTACCGCGGCGCGTGGCAGGAGTGGAGCGTGAGCGACGCCGACGTGCTCGTCCCGCTGTCCGAGGACGAGCTCCGCGCCAAGATCACCGCGATCTTCCAGCACCAGTCGCAGAAGGACCGTGCGCCGTTCCCCGGACAGGACGAGCGGGAGTTCTGGCAGCGGGTGGAGGGGCGCAATCGCAATACGGCGCATCTCGTGGATCAGCTCGGCCTCCCGGAGTATTTCGCGATGGAGGCCTACGTGGTGCGGAGGAACGGAGCGCCGCTCGAGGTGGAGCCGGTGCCGACGAGCACCCTCAGGGTAGGGAGCCTTCAGACGGCCGGCTGACCCGTCCCCACCGGACCGTCCTTCGGCAGTCGCAGCGTAAAAGTCGATCCCTCACGCAGCTTGCTCTTCACCGAGATGTCGCCGCCCATCGCGCGCGCGATGTCGCGGCTGATCGCCAGGCCGAGTCCCGCGCCGCCCGTCAACCGCGTCCGCAACGGCTCCACCTGCACGAACGGCTCGAAGATCGCCTTGAGCTTGTCGCGCGGAATGCCTTTGCCTGTGTCGCTCACTCGCACGGCGATGTCGGTACCATCCATCTCCCACTCGAGACACACGCGACCGCCCTCGTCGGTGTACTTGACCGCGTTCGACAGGAGGTTGAGCAGGATCTGCTGAAACTTCTCGCCGTCGATCGTCGCGGTAGAGCGCCGGTCGAACGGACGGTACTCGTAGGCCAGATTCTTCTCGCGCAGCTGCGGCCGAATCAGCTCTTCGAGGCCGTCCAGCAGGGGATTCAGCGTCGTCTCCACGTGCTGGAACTGCACTTTTCCGGCTTCCAGCTTGGCGAAGTTCAGCATGTCGTTGATGATCGACAGCAGATGCGCCTGGCTTCGCTGAATGCTGTGCACGTCCGCCAGCTGCTCCGGCGTCAGCTGGCCCCGGACTCCCGTCTCGAGCAGCTCCGCGTAGCCGCTGATGGCGTTGAGCGGGGTCCGCAGCTCGTGGCTCATCATCGCCAGAAAGTCGGACTTGGCCGCGTTGGCACGCTCGGCGTTCAGCCGCGCGTCTTCCGCGGACTTGAGCAGAGAATGCATCCGGGCTTCCTGCTGCACCTCCTCGGAGACGTCGCGCAGAATGCCTGTGAAGATCCGTTTGTCGCCGTCGCGATATTCCCCGAACGAGATGCTGAGCGCCATCTCGTGGCCGTCGCAATGAACGCCGGGCAGCCGCATCAGCGACCAATCCACCCGTCGCGCGCCGGTCTCGAGATAGCGCCGGAGGCCGGTTTCGTGCCGTTGCCGCATCCTTTCCGGCACGAGCACGGTGAGCGGCTTCCCGACCAGCTCGTGCTCGGCGTACCCGAACATCCGCTGCGCGGCCGGATTTGCGAACAGAATGCGGCCGGTATCGTCCATCGTGAGGATGGCGTCGGGGGTCGTGGCGACTACGCTTCTGTACAGCCCATCTGGTCCGTTCATCGGCTAGATATCAGTCAAGAACCGCACCACGCGAAGGAACCGCAGGGCCAAGGAGCGAGGCGCATGCCTGAATCCAGACGGAAGACCGACGACGAGTGGCGGCAACAGCTCACGTCCGAGCAGTATCGAATCGCGCGGGAGAAGGGTACCGAGCGCGCGTTCACCGGCGCGTACCACGACACGAAGCAGCCGGGCGTGTACCGGTGCGTGGCCTGCGGCACGGAGCTGTTCCGGTCGGACGCGAAGTTCGATTCCGGCACCGGCTGGCCGAGCTTCACGCAGCCGGTTGCGAACGAAAACGTGAAGACCGCGGAGGACACGAAACACGGGATGCGGCGTATCGAGGTGATGTGCGCCGCGTGCGACGCGCACCTGGGCCACGTCTTCCCCGACGGGCCGGGGCCCGAAGGTACCCGCTACTGCATCAACTCGGCGGTGCTGAAGCTCGAGCCGGAGTAGCTGTTAGACGGTCGCCTCGATGAAGCTGCGGATGTCGGCATCGCTGAGCGCCGGCTCGCCGGGCGAGACGTTGTCGAGTTTGCCGTCCTTCATCCACTCCTCGAGCGTTCCGACCAAATCAAAGAGGTGATCGAAGTCGTCCACGATGAAGAGCAAGGGTTGGTAGTGATCGATCTCGAAGTACTGGTTCACGACCCACTCGAGCTGGATCGGAAAGCGCTGCACGGTCGGTGAATCCACGCTGTGCGCCAGCTCCCCGTAGGACGAGAGCAGCCCGCTGCCGTACGCCTTGAGCCCCTTGCCGTCCTCCGACTTCATCAGGCCGAACTCGATCGTGAACCAGAAGAACCTGGCCATCGCCTTGATGATGCTGGTGGTCCGGCGCGCCTGCTCGTCCTTGTCGCGGATGTCCTGCACCCGCCGCACGGCGGTGTGGGCCGCCTCACCGAATCGCACGAGCGTGTCGGCGAACGCCTTGTCCGTGTGCATCGGGACGTGGCCGGCGATATCGTGGAAGATGTCCGGCTCGGGCAGGTAGTCGAGTGTCGCGCCGTCGCGGATGGTGATCGTCGTCGGGAACTCGCGCCGCCGGAGACAATCGAAGAACAGAAACGGCGGCACGTACCCGCTCACGGGCTTCGCCTGAAAGCCGGTACGCGGCGCCATGAACTTGTTGACGTCCTCGAGCCGCGGGATTTGGTCGGGCGTCAGGCACAGCGTCTCCAGTCCCTGAAGGAACCGGTGATTGGCGTACTTCAGCCAGCGGTCGTGCATGCGGGCGTACAGCTTCCGCCACGCCTCGTGGTTGGCGTCGCTGTACAGCTCGTACGGCTGGTGGATGTACAGCTCGCCGCGACTCACCGCCGCTTCGATGAAGGGCGCCTTCGTGGTGGTGAGACCCGCTCGACTGACTTCCGTCACTGGGACAGCCATTCTACGTCCTCAGATGCTGGCTCGGGATAATATAGGTGACTAGTGACTAGTGACTAGTGACTAGTGACTAGTGAGTAGTGACTGGTAAGGGCAGAACTACGGCCGCGTTGTTGACGCAAGCTCATGCGTCAGGCCATTATACACTCTGTGGCAAAACAAGATTCAATCCAGCTCGAGGGCACGGTGGTCGATGTCCTCCCCAACGCGACGTTTCGCGTATCCGTGAACAGCGGGCACGAGGTGCTCTCCACTCTCGCCGGCAACATGCGGCGGTTCCGCATCCGCGTGCTGCAAGGCGATCGCGTAACGGTCGAAGTATCGCCGTACGATCTCACGCGCGGACGAATCACGTTCCGCCATAAGACGTAACTGGGTCACTGCGCTGCGAGCTTCCAGCTCGAAGCTGCCAGCGTCCAGCAAAGCGGAAAACCTCGGCCGTTGGGACGCAGGACGCAGCGCGCAGGGTAGTTAGCAGTTACTAGTCACTAGTTACTAGTCACTAGTCACTTCTAAGCGCTGCCATCGGCGTTTCCCGGAACACCTCCCGCCCCGCCAGCAGCCCGATCGTGACCGTCAGTCCGATCATCAATCCCGCGATGCCGAGACTCGCCTTTATCGCCGGTGCGAAAGCCGTGTTGAACACGAACCGGGTGATCGCCCACCCGGCCGCGTAGGCCAGCAGCAGCCCGGTCGCGCTTCCCAGCACGCCGAGCGTGGTGTACTCGGCCAGCATTACCCGGGCGACCTGCGCGCGGGTAGCGCCGAGGGTCTTGAGCAGAACGCCTTCGCGCACGCGCTCGCGGCGGGCACCGGCGACCGCGGAGATCATGACCGGCACCGCCATCGCGAGGCTGAACAGCGCGAGAAAGCGCACGGCGACAGTCACGCGATCCAGGATCTTGCCGATCGTGTTCTGAATGAGCGAGAGATCTATGCTCGACACGTTCGGGAACCGGGACACGATCGCGCGCTGCAGGCGCGCGGTCTGGGCCCCGTCGAGCGTCTTGGCTGTCACGATGTACTGCGTGGGCGCGCGCGCGAGCGCATCGGGCCGGAACACGATGAAGAAGTTCGGCTCGAACCTGTTCCAGTCTACGGTGCGCAGGCTGGTGATTCGCGTCGGGACCTCCACTCCCTGCACGTCCCAGACGACGACGTCGCCAAGCTCGAGCCTGAGATCGCGGGCCACGTCCTGCTCCACCGAGATCGCGGACGTGTCGGACCGGGCGTTCGTCTCCGCGTCCCAGCGGCCGGACACCAGCCGCTCGGACGCCACCAATGTGTCGCGGAACGTCGAGCGATATTCGCGGCGCAGCGCCCAGCGCGCCCGGTTCCCCTCGGGTGTGCGCTCGATGCGGTCGTCCGTGATCGGCACTCCGTTGATGGAGGCGACCCGCATGACCACGACCGGGGCCCACTGAACGAGTCGCTCCGCGCCCGCGCGCACCAGCGAGTCCACGCCCGGCTCCTGATCCTGCTGCACGTCGAAGAAAACGACGTTGGCGCTGGAGCTGCCGACTCCCAGCGAGAAGCGGGCGAGCAGGCTCGACTGGACCACGTACAGGGTCGTGACGAGAAACGCGCCGAAGCCGAGCGCGAGGATGACCGGCCGCGTCTGGTTCCCCGGCCGGTGGAGGTTGGAGATACCCTGCCGCAGGCCGTACGGCCAGCGCGGCCGCACGGCCTTGCGCGCGAGCCAAGACAGCAGCGCCGCGCTCAATGCCAGCATGAGCAGCGCGAGCCCCGCTCCGATGCTCATCGCGACGCCTTCGTTGAGGGAGCCCGTGCGCATCACGGCGATCGTGAGCACGCTGCCCGCGATGGCGGCGTTGACCAGCAGCCGCGGCGCGTCGCGCCAGTGCATTCTGAGCACGTTCGAATCGGCGTCGCGTCGCAGAGTCTGCAGCGGCGAAATCTTCCGCAGCGCCAGCAGCGGACGCAGCGCGAACGCGAGCGCGACCCACGCGCCCACCAGCAGCCCGGCCAGCATCGCCGACGGCTCGGGGCGGACGCTTACGTCAACGGGGAGCACGTCGCTCAGCGCCATCGGCACGAGGAGCTGCATGCCGAGGCCGAGCACGACGCCGAACGCGGCTCCGATCAGCCCCATCACCGACGCCTGGAGCACGTACACGGCCAGCACCTGCCGGCTCGTCGCGCCGAGGCAGCGGAGGATGGCGACCGTATCGATTTTGCGCGCTACGAACGCGTGCACGCCACTGGCGACGCCGAGCCCGCCCAGCAGCAGCGCGACCAGGCCGACGACGCCGATGAACTGCGCGAGCTGCGCGATCGCCTCGCTGACGTCGTCCTCGGCCTGCTCGGCGGTCTGCACCCGGAGATCGAGCGCGCGCCGCCGCGGCCGCACATCGCGCGAAATCTTTTCGGCGATCTCCGGCGTCCGCGTTTTCCCCAGCGCGTCGTAGCCGGCGGTGCTGCCGAACTGCAACAGCTGCGTCTCGGGCAAATATCGCGCGGGGATGAACACGCGCGGGCCGATCATCTCCGCGATCCCCGGCGTGCCGGGCACGTCGGTCACAGTGCCCGCGATCAGGAAGCGCGCGTAGCCGACCGTGATCGTGTCGCCCACGCGCGTGTCGAGCGCGACGAGCAGCGACGGGTCTATGAGCGCGTGGGCGCCGGTCTGGAGCTCCTTCCATTTTCCGGCGGGCTGGGTCGTGATCTCGCCGTACAGCGGATACTCGGCGCTCACCGCGCGGATCTGCACGAGCCGCGTGGTGCCCGTGCGCGGCACGACCGCCATGGACGGAAAATTGGTCGAGTACGCCAGCTCGATCCCGCTCTTCGCCAGGGAATCGAACAGGGAGTCCGCCGCGGGCGTGAACGGGCGGCGCGCGGCGAAGGCGATGTCGCCGCCGAGCAGCGCGCGCGACTGCTCGCGCAGCGAGCGAGTGAGGTTGGCGGCGAACGAGTCGATCGCGACCAGCGCGCCGACGCCGAGCGAGATGGACGACATGGACAGCAGCAGGCGCCTGCGCGCCGTCCGGCTCTCGCGCCACGCAAGCCGCGAGATGGAGCGCCACAGTTGCATCAGATGGACCGGTCTTCGACCAGTGCGCCGTCGCTCAGGCGAATGAGGCGCCGCGCGCGGGCAGCTACCGTCTGCTCGTGAGTCACGATGATGACCGTGGTGCCCGACTCGCGGTTCAGCTCCACGACCGTGTCCATGATCATCTCGCCGGTTGCACCGTCGAGGTTGCCGGTCGGCTCGTCGGCGAAGAGGATGCGCGGGGAATTGGCGAAGGCGCGCGCGATCGCTACGCGCTGCTGCTCGCCGCCCGAGAGCTGGGCGGGGAAGTGGCTGCCGCGCTTGGCGAGGCCTACGCGGGCGAGGAGGTCACGGGCGCGGGCGGACGCGTCGCGCTCGCCGCGCAGCTCGAGCGGGACCTGCACGTTCTCCAGCGCGGTGAGCGCGGGGATCAGCTGGAAACTCTGAAAGACGAAGCCGACCTTGGCGCCTCGCAGCTTTGCGCGCCCGTCCTCGGACATGGCGGTGATGTCGTCGCCGTCGAGGACCACGGTGCCCCGCGTCGGTGTATCAAGTCCCGCGAGCAGGCCGAGCAGTGTGGTCTTGCCGCTGCCGGACGGTCCGGAAATCGCGACCAGGTCGCCCTGCGGGACGCTGAAGCTGACGTCTCGCAGAGCTGTTAAGCTTGATGAGCCGCTCTGGTATTCCTTCGTGAGGTTGGTGGCAACGAGCATGAGAATCCTTTGGATCGCGATGGTTGCGGTTGTCGCGGCGTGCGCGCCAGATGACAAGAATACCGCGCGCGCGGATGCGGGGCAGATGAGCGCGGACGAAAGCCGCGATACCGCGCCGGTCGCGGGCGTCGCGCGCGCAGGCGCGACGAAGGTGTTGTTCGTCGGCACCAGCCTTACCGCAGGCTACGGACTCACGCCGGAGCTGGCGTATCCGTCAGTCGTCGCGCGCCTGGCCGAGTCGGACGGAGTGCCGATCGACGTTACCAATGCCGGGCTGAGCGGCGAGACGTCTGCGGGCGCGCTCCGGCGGATGGACTGGGTCCTCCGCGGTCCCGCCGATGTGATAGTGATCGAGACGGGCGCGAACGACGCTTTGCGCGGGCTGGATCCCGACTCCACGCGTGCGAACCTCGAGCGGATCATTGAGCGGATCCGGGCGGCTCAGCCGCGGGCGAAGATCGTGTTGGTGCAGATGGAGGCGCCGCCGAACTACGGGACCGGCTACGTGCGGCGCTTTCGCGCGATGTACGCGGAAGTCGCGCGGGGCGAGGCCGTCGTGCTCGCGCCGTTCCTGCTGGATGGCGTGGCGGGATTGCCCGAGCTTAACCAGGCGGACGGAATCCACCCCAACAGGCGCGGCGCGGAGCTGGTCGCTGCGAACGTCTGGAAGGCGCTCAGGCCTGTGGTGCAGCTGGTGGAGAGAGGGTCCGGCGGCTAGCAGGCTGACTGCGACTGAGGCCGCAAGGGTCCTCGATCCGCAATCGCGCCAGTCGGCGTTGGGTCAAATTGACCCAACGCCCGCCAGTCCGGCCCGTTGCCGGATGCCCCAAAATCCGCTAAATTCAAAGGCTGTCTTGGTTTATGGCCGCTGCACGCGCTTCCGGGCGGTGCAGCTAACGTTTTTGAAGGAAGCTCAGCTATGGCAATGCCCGCAACCCAGATCCGTCGGGGTATGGTTCTCGTCCACAACGGCGAGCCGTGCCGCGTGGTGGAGTTCCGTCACCACACCCCGGGGAATCTGCGCGCGATGATTCAGACGAAGCTCAAGAACCTGCGCTCGGGATCCAACTTCGAGCACCGTTTCCGCGCGTCGGACACGGTGGAGAAGGCTTCGATGGAGACGCACGATCTCGAGTTCATGTACCAGGGCGGCGACACGTACCACTTCATGAACACCGAGAACTACGACCAGATCGAGCTCGAAGAAGAAGCGCTTGGCGACAACGCGCAGTGGATGCAGCCGGGGATGCGGATCCAGGCCGAGTACTACAACGGCCGCCCGATCGGCATTCAGCTGCCGAACTCGATGGTGTTCGAGATCGTGGATACGTCGCCGGTGATGAAGACGGCGACCAAGACGGCGTCGGCCAAGCCGGCGAAGTTGGAGAACGGCGTGACGGTGAACGTGCCCGAGTTCGTCGGGCCGGGCGAGAAGGTTCGGGTGAACCCGAATACGGGAGAGTACCTCGATCGGGCGAAGTAGCATCGGTTGATTCGCCCCTCGAGCGGGCTTAGAATCACTGAGTAGCACATGGTGGCTGTAGCTCAATTGGTTAGAGCACCGGTCTGTGGCACCGGGGGTTGCGGGTTCAATTCCCGTCAGCCACCCTGAAAAAAGCGGTCGAGTTGGAGACCGTGTTAGGTCCGTAGCTCAATTGGTAGAGCACCGGTCTCCAAAACCGGGGGTTGCAGGTTCAAGTCCTGCCGGGCCTGTACCGCAGTGACTAGTGACTAGTAACTGCCTTACCCGCAGTTCCGCTGTTACTTACCACTAGCGACTAGTAACTAGTAACTGCAGTTCTGGCGGTATCGTCTAGGGGACTAGGACGGAGCCCTCTCAAGGCTCAAACACGGGTTCGAATCCCGTTACCGCTATGTTGTTTTGGAAGCTGTCGAGGGGAAAATCGTACGGCCCCATCGTCTATCGGTTAGGACGGCACCCTTTCACGGTGCAGAGAGGGGTTCGATTCCCCTTGGGGCTACTGGAACGTGCACGATGCTTTTGCGTTAAGCTGCTAGCTGCTAGCTGCTAGCTGTTTTTTTTAGGGGGCTGTAGCTCAGCTGGTTAGAGTGCCGGTCTGTCACACCGGAGGTCGCGGGTTCGATCCCCGTCAGCCCCGTAGTACGCGGTTACAAGTCACTAGTCACAAGTCACTAGTAACCGTAGTTCTTGCCCTGGTGGTGAAATTGGTAGACACGCCATCTTGAGGGGGTGGTGCCGCAAGGCGTCGCGGTTCGAGTCCGCGCCAGGGCATGGCAGCAGTTCCCCCGCCACAGTAGCTCAGTGGTAGAGCACTCGATTCGTAATCGAGCGGTCGTCGGTTCAATCCCGACCTGTGGCTCTCTAGTTGTGTGCGTCAGCACGCGCTTTACCTCCCGTACGACGGTGTGATTCAACGCCTTCTGCGGGATTGATTGTATCTGAGGGTGTCTCGGTATTTGCCTTCGGGCGCGCTTCGCCTACCATCGCGGCCGTCTTCTTAAGCGCGTCCTCTCGCTGCAGCAGGTACTTGTCGCGGACTATGCGCAGCGACTTGTCACCGATCCAATCCGCGGCCGCTTTCTCGCTCCCCGTCGCGTCGTAGATGTCGCCGGCGATCCCGCGCCGGAAACCGTGGTACGCCCTGTACTTGATGTGAGGGATCCCATCTCTCGCCTCGGCGTCGTGCAGCATCTTCACGGCCGCCTGGTACGTCCATGGCAGGTCGCGATCGCGCCGGCGCTTCTGCACTGACGGGAAGACCCAGCGGCTCTTGTAGCGAGCGTTCAGCGACCATCCATAGGCAACCCAGAACGCTTCGGCGACGGGCTCGGGCATCGGCTGCCAGCGCTCCGTGCCCATCTTGTCGAGCTCGGGGCGCCAGTGGATCCGGCCAGCGTACACGACCCGGCCGAGCTCAGCGTCGAAGCGCGGCTCGTCGAGCTCGATGTCCGTCCACTCGAGGAAGCACGCGGACTCAGCCCGGGGCCCGCACAGCCCGATCAGCGACGTCAATACCCATGCGCGCCAACGGTTCGCATCCCTGGGTGACAGCTGCGCGATCAGTCGTATGCGCTCGTCCGCGGAGTACTCCGCCATGGTCACGACCTGGCGCTTGGCGTCGCGTCCGAACTCCGGCTTGTAGCTCCCGACCTTTGTCGGCGGAATGAGATCGCGATCAACGCCCCAGCGGAACACGGCTGTCACGTAGCCGATGCAGATCTTCACCTGGTTGACGGAGCGATCCCGGTCGCCGCGCGGTTTGTTCGCGACCATCGCGCGCTTGAACTCGTCCAGCTTCTCCCGGGTGATCATGTGCGCCGGCGTCGACCGCCCGGCGAAGAGCTCGAACTTCCCCCAGCGCTCGCGCTGCAGCTCGAGCGTCCGCGGGCGCCAGCCGTCCATCTTTGCGACCACGTACTTCGCGAAGAGGTCACGGATCGCGATGGGCTGGACGTCTGCCTTCGGCGGCGCGAGCACCTGTTCGTGCACACCTTCCGCGAAAGCCTTCGCCTCAGCCACACCCTTCCGAGTGTTCTCGAACGACTGGGCGTGGCGTCCGGCAGCATCCTTCCAGAGGACTCGCACCATGTCGCGGCCGCGCACGCTCTCGCGCACGCCGCGCACATACCCAGCGCGCCGCGGCTGGCCGAACTGGAAGAGCTTCTTCGGCGTCACGCGCCCTGCCTCGGCAGCGACTGGGTCCGGACGACATCCATCGGCACGCGGAGCAGGCGAGCGAACCATCCCAAAGCGCGCACGCGCCACATCGGAACAATCGTGGCATCTATCGTCAGCGCCACGTTCACCGTGACGTTGCCCACGTTCATGACGCCCTCTTCATTTCGCCGGCGGCGATCGCACGGCCAGCTTCACGCGCGGCCGCGACGTCGGGTCGGTTTGGGATCGCACAGCTGCGGTACTCGCGCTCTCCCTTCGTGTTGAAGCGGGCGTTGTCAGAGTCGTACAGCTCGCGCCAGCGTCGGCGCAGCGTCTTCACGGAGAGCCCGGACTTGAGCTCCGCGGCCGACTCAGGAAGCCAGGTGATGTAGTCCTCCGCAGCCGCGTGAACCTTGTCGAGCAGCGCGTCGATGTACTCCGCCTGATCCTTGTGGCCGGCACGGGATAGCACGGCGACCTCTTCCCGAGCATCGGCGATGACGAGGGCGAGATCCGTCACGCGAACAGATCCCCCTGGGCGCGTTTGCCCTGCAGGTACGCCTCAGCTGCCCGCTCCGCGGCGCGGATCAGTTCGATCGTGCCATCAATGAAGAACCCGGGGCCGCTGTCTGTGATGTCGTCAACGGGCTCTCGGAGGTGTGGCGTGTTCAGCACCAGCGGTGAGTTCGCGTCGGCGAGCTTCTTCATGCACGTCACGACGAGGCCGCGGCGGCCGTCCTTTTCGGTATTGATCGACAGCCCTGTAACGACCAGGTCTGACACCCACTCCTCGGACGTTATGCCGAGCAGTTTCTGGACGTAGGCGCGGAACGCGGTCATCGCCTGGCGCAGATCCTCCGCCGGCTGGTCGTGCGACTTCAGGTCGTGGACGAGCTCGGTGCCGTCGTCGCGCTCGCCGCCCCACTTCAGCTCGACGCCGTCGTTCGTGACCTTGATCTTCGCGAAGTCCATCATGCGCCCACGAGCTCCTCTTCGAACTGGCGGGCACGTGGCGCCGGCGCGCGCGTGGGATCTCCGACCTGCTCACCGCGGCCGCGGGCCTCGCGCTTCTGCTGCTTCTTGCTCGTCTTCTCGGGCAGGAGAAAGCGGGTCTTATTGCGCTTGGCCGAGACCGGGTTGGTAATCGAGTATGTGTCCGGCAGGCCGAGTTTGAGCGGGACGACGGCCGCCAGGGACGACAGCAGGATCTCGGCGTCATCGCGCGTGACGACGGAGAAGTTCACATCGTATTCGTCCACCTCCATGGTCAGCCCGAGCCCGAGGGCGAGCGCCAGCGTGCTCAGGCGTTCGTCTTCCCCTCGAAGCGAGAGGCCACGCGTCAGCTGTACGACGCCCGGACCAGCGACGGAGTGTTGTTCGAGAACGTCGGGCGTCAGCCGGGCCAGCACCTTCGCGCAAGCAGCCCGAGCTGACTTCTTGAGCGCGTCGAGGTACGCTGCTCGCGCCTTCTCGACGGCCGCGGCGTCGGTCGTCACCACGATGCCGCTGTTGCTCGAGTACTTGTCAGTCGACTTCCGGATGGCAAGACTCGACGAATCGATTGCTTCGAGCAAGGCTGCGGGATCGATCGCACGACCCCATCCGCTGCGCGCGAAAATCTCGATTTCACCCGTCGCCGGCTCGGCCCGAAACTTCTTCGTTTCCTTCACGGGCACGCCCGCCGCCGCGAGCCGCTCGATGTCCACCTGCTGCGTCGTCCTCTGCTCGCGATGCGACTCTCGCCCCGATTCGCCGCCGCCAGCCTTCTTCCGTTTCTCCTTCGCGCGCTTGATCTGCGCATTCCGGATCGGCTTCCACTGGTCCGGGTCCACGGCGTACTTTCTCGTCGCCTGCCAGTCGCGCAGCTCGACGGTCGGCCCCTTGTAGCCAGGCAGCTCGCCAACCGGGCGGATAAACGGCCGGAAGCAGTCGCGAATTTTGCTCTCGAACGCGTCTATCCGGATCGGTTCGCCTCTTCCGATGTCGTGACCGAGGCCGTATCCGGTGCCCTTGCTGAGCAGCCGCTCGACGGCCTGCAGCTGGTACTTCTCCGGGACCTCGCGGAACCGGTGCATCGCCGGCGCGTGCGACAGCTGCAGCTTGCCCTGCTCGATGAGATGGACCCAGGCCGGATGGATCTCGAGGAGGCGGATGCGATCGCCGACCGTGCTCCGCGGGACGCCGAGGCGCTTCGCGAGCTCCACCTGGGTGAGGTCCTCGCTCGCGTCCAAGATCTTCTTAAACGCTCTAGCCTGCTCGATCGGAGAGAGCGGCTTGCCGGTGTTGGCCGTGATCTGCGTGACCAGGCGGTCCTCGTCGCCCTCAAGGTCGAGCCGGATCCGGCAGGGGATCTCGGCGAGCGTGACGGCGCCGTTGTAGCGCCTCTCCCCGTCCACGATCAAGAAAGCTTCGCCGATCGCCGGGTGCGGCCGCACGGTGATCGCCTGGATGATGCCCTGCGCCTCGATGGAGGCGCGGAGCTCCGCGTCCGCGTTCACCCGTGGCTGGTCCGGATCCGGGTGGATATGCTTGCGCGGGATATACACGATCTCGTCCGACGCGTAGTCGGCGGTTCCGTTCTGACTGCTCGCCTTCATGCCCTGAGTGCCTCCGTGAACTTCTGGATGAGGTCTGCGCGCTGCGTTGGACTAGGCGGCGAAGCGACGAGCTGCTTCATGATCGTCCCGAGCTGCGCGTAATCGTTCGTCAGGAACGCATTCGCCAGGAGCACGGCGATCAGCGTGAACTCGAGCTCGCTGTCGGTCATGGCGAAGCTCGTGCTCGTGTCGACCGCGGCCGCGGGCGCTGCTGCGGTCGTCATTGCTCCACCGCCCGCTGTCCTGCCGCGACCCACTCTTCGTAGGTGCGAAGGGCCAACGGCCACAGATCATCGGCTGTGGCTGCGCGGGCCATCGTCTGCCCGGCGACCGTCTCGCCGCGGAACACGCTCTTGAGCAGCGCTTCCATCTGTGCCTGGCGGGTCATGCTCGAGAACGGCCGGAGCCACTGCTGCACGAGGCGCCGGCACAGGAAGGCTATCATCCGCGGCGGCCAGTCCTCCACGCGCGGACACGCGTGCACCGCGAAGCAGCTCGGGCACACGCGCGGCTGCTCGGCCGGCACGACGCCGGTCCCGCACGACGAACACCGCTGAAGCCGCTCGAAGTCCTGGTACGCCGCGGTCATGAGATTCGGCTACAGCTCGAGGTCGGCTTGCTGTTCGCCGGCGCCGGTCGCGGTCTCGAGCGTGACGATGTAGTTCATCGCCTCACCGCGGGTCATGGTCTTCTCGCGGAGCTTGGCCTCGATCTTCTCCTTGACCGTCGCCGGCGTAAGGTCGTGCGCCGCGAGATCGAGCAGCCGCTCGACCTGGGCATCGGTCGGCTTGAGCTTCGCGAGTTCCTCCGCTTCGCGCGCGTCGGCCTCGTCGTCGTATCCGCTCGGCCACGTGTTCTGGACGAGCGGCCCGCTCTCCTCGCGCTGCTTCCGGATGAGAGCGCGCGACTCGGAGATCTTCTCCTCGACCGTGCCGGCGTCCTCTGCGTCATCGATCTCGATGAACTGCGCGATCTCGGGCTCGTAGCCGACGGCCATCCGGAGTACGCGGCGGTACGCGCGCGTGATCGCCGTCTTCGCGGGCTCTTCGTCGCCGACAGGATCGTTGAGCCTGCCGCTGGTGTTCTTGCCGCCGTTGCCGCACCAGTTCACGCCGGCGAGGACTTTTCCGGTCTTCGCGATCGTGACGTAGGCGATTACGATGGCGGGCTGGTCCTCGGGAGCGCTGTGCTCGATCCGGAGCAGCATGCGCCGCTCGGCCTCGGACTTCGCCTTGGCCGAGATCTCCTTGTCCGTGGACTTCGCGAGCTCGTCGAGCCGCGGGTCGTGGTTGATGTACTCGTGCCTCAGCTCGATCGTGCCGGCGCGTACGAGCGGCTGGGCGCGGTTCAGGTAGTACGTGCCGTTCTTGTAGATGCGGCCGCCGAGGACGTCGACCTCGTCGAGCTCGAGGCTGTGCCGGATCAGGTAGCTCGCGAACGCGACGCGCGTGAGCTGGTCGAGCGACTTACCCCAGGTCTGCCCGGAGATCTGCGCGGCGATCCTGGACTCGAGGCGGCGCTGCTCCGCCGCCGGATGGAGCGGGGGCCTGGCGGGGACCACCGCGGTGGACTGCGAGGGGGCCGGCGTGGTGGCGGCCGCCGCTTCGCTCCGCTCTGCGACGTCTGTGGGCTTCGCTGCTGCTGTCATGAGTTGAGGCTCCTGCCGGATTCGGCCGGCTGCTCGTTTTCGGAAATGGCCGCGGCGATCGTGCGGGCGTCGGCCGCGGGGTCGGTTGCGGCGATGCGCGAGAGGTCGTGCTTAACGGCCCGCACCGCCTCCTTGGCGTCTGCGAGCGCGCCCGAAGTCATGAGCAGCGCGTGGGTCAGGGCGTGGGCCTGGATCTCCAGGCGCTCGACCTTCTGAATCAGAAACTCGGAGCTGCGCACGAGCTCAAGCACGGCATCGGAGGAGTTCACGCCGGGCATGCCGAGTCTCCGCTGCGGGACCACCGGCGAAGCAGGTACGCGACCTCGCGCCACGTGCCTTCGCCGTCGACTTTTACTTTCCCCTTCTCGCGCATGACGAGGTTGCTGGCGGAGATCTCGACGGTGTAGAGCCTTTTCCCGAGTTCGCCGCAGTCGATCTCAACCTCGCGCCGGATCACCTGCCCGGGCCTGAAGCGCGTCACGGCGTGGCCTCACGGACGACGCGCATGTGCTCGGAGTCCTCGTGGGCGTCGTCGTCGAGGGTCTCGGCGTCGGCGGGGATCCATGGCTTTACGTCGTGCGGCTCCGGAACGGCGCGCCGGCGAAGCTCCATGCGCCGTTCATGGCGCGCGACCATTTCCTGGTACTGGAAGTAGATCGCCACCAAGCCGGCGGCGAGCAGGACGCCGACGACGGCCGCCAGGACGATTGTCACGATGATCTGGCCGGCGAGCGCGGGGTTCACGGCGCCACCATCCTGAGTCGATGCGCCGGGGGGGTCGGCTGGGCGAGAATCTGCTGGTCCAGCTTGTCGCGCACCGCCTCGAGCGAGTCGATGTATCTGTTCGTGAGATCGCGGGCCGCGACAAGCCTGTCCATGGACGTCTCACCGTCGCGCAGCGCCCACTCCACGAGGTCGTGCCGGCAGTCGAGCTCGTGCGCGGTGCGGAGCAGTTCGTTCAGGCTCTCTCGAGGCGCGAGGCCGGCGCGCGACCGCATGATTCCGGACAGCGTCCGCGCCACGAGATCGAGATCGTCGGCGCTGACGCCGTTTCCCTGCGACGAAACGAGCAGCTCGACCACGGTGCGCCACGGCCGGCACCGCCCCTGTCCGATGTCCTTCTCGATCTGCATGATGCGCCGGCTGCGAGCGCCGCGCGGTGACCGCCGCGACGTCGCGACGAGGACGTCGTTGAGCCACCGCTCCGCATCGTGGGCATCCACCAAACGCGCGCTGTCGTGGTTGCGAGCGGGGGCAGGTGCCGTCATCGTCGCAGTCATGATCAGCTCGCGCGGGCTACTGCTTCGCGGGATCCCCAGAACTTCTCGACGGGGATGCCGACGTACTCGGCGACGCGCTGCGCGAGCTCCTCGCTCGGGACTCGCTCGCCTTCCATGCACGCTTTCAGGTGCGTCCATGAGACGTCGAGATCATCCTCTGCGGCCTGGCTCGTACCCTTCTCTTTCAGGGTGGCAGCCTTGGCGAACTCCGCCTTGCGCTCTATAGGAGACAAGGGCATTATGCGCCCTCTTGGGATACGGTGTTTAGGCGACGGCATGGTGGGTACGGTGGCGAAGGTACGGGAAGACCCCTTATCTGTCAAGGGGGTGCCTGAAATGGCACAAGGAACACCCCTTAGCCGACCCGCCGCGTTGATCGGGAAGAACCTGAAGGCCGCTCGCGAAGCTGCCGGGATGACTCAGGCGGATGCCGCCCGGGCCACCGGCCTCTCGATTCAGACCATTTCGGACCAGGAGCGAGGGCTCTTTGCCCCAAAGGATCCGAATATGAAGGTTCTTGCGAAGGCGTACGGAACGACGGCCGCGGCCCTTCGCTACGGCGAAAACGGGGGCCAGCCGATGGTGGTGCGCGAATCCCCCTCGGCGTACAGGGCGCCTTTAATCGCGCGGGATCTTCCTAAGTCCGTACGCGTGTGGCTCCACGAGTTCCTACTCGAGCTCGCCGAGGCCGACGTCCCCGACGAACAGATCGATGCAGCCAAGCGTGCGCTTATTGCGCCAGAGAACCTCGACTTCTTTGTCGGGAGCAGCCCGGGTGCCCGCTACGAGGAGGAGGCCATGCAAGGACTCCAGTCTTTTGCCGGCCACATCCGAAACGTTCTGCGGGACCGCGGATTCAAAGTGAGGGCAAAGTGAACATCCTGCTAATGTGGCTGAGCATCGTCTTCGCGCTTCTCTTTACGACCCAAGCCGACGCAGGCGCTCAGGGCTTTCCGTCATACGTGGTTAGTCACGATCGAATAACGGGGCGCACCACGGCGCGCACGGACACTGCCCGGGTTGGCCGGAATTTGAGTATGGGCTTGGTGGTATCCCTGGGCGAGTCGCCACTGGTGATGCTCACGTTCATCGGGACTTGGGCGCGGCCCCGGTTTGATAATGTCGCCGAGATCCACTTCCTTCTCGACGATAGCTTGCGTGTTACGCTGCATGACGCGCGCACGACAGTCACCGTGCCGGACTCCTATTTCGCCGAACTCGTAATGGTAAGGCTCCCGCCGGAACGCATTTCGCAGTTTGCGGGAGCCGCAAAGATTGAGGGAAGGATCGGGGGTGAGACGTTCGAGGTGCTGCCGTATCATATCGCGGACATAAAGCAACTGCTGACTGATGTGAGTGCGCGCTCTCTAAGGGCCCCTTCGGCCGTTGCGTCATGTCGACTCGCGGCTGAGCTCACGTCGGACCCGCGCGAGCCGACTATTGATCGCGTTCACCCGCGCTTCCCGCGAGAAATGAAAGCTGCCGGGAAGAGGGGATGGGTGCTGGTACGAACCGTGGTAGGAGTTGACGGCCGCATTGATGCCATGAAGACGGAGACATTGTTTAGTAGCGATCCGATGCTTACGGCGGCCGTGCTGGAGATCATTCCGCGGTACCGCATGTCGCCCGGCGAGGTTCGCGGCGAAGCGGTAAGATCGTGCGCCAAACTCGCGTTTTGGTTTTCGCCGCGGTTTAACACGGGCTCGCCAGGAGGATGGCGTTCGGACCTGGCTGAGAATCCATGACCCCCGCCGCTCAGCTCTACGCCGTCTTCGCGACCGGCTTCACGACTCGGTTCGCTGTGGAGGCGGCGCTCGGCATCGAGGCAGGGATGCTCGACCGCTACATGGCCGGCGAGGACCTGCTCTCTGAGGAGCAGGAAATCCAGCTAATCGAGCTGCTCGCGGACTACGAGCGCCGGATCCGGCTGGCCAATGCGGAGGCGGCTTACAGCCACGTGTCGCGACCCACCGAGAGGGCGTGACGCTCGAAAGGCACCAGCTGCTGCGGCCAGCCGCGTTGAAGTGGTGACAGAATCCGAAGGCGACGAGGATGGCTGGCGACAGTCCGATTATCCGAGCGGCGGGCGCCCACCGCCGTACTTGAATCAGATGCACACCCGGATTCGCCAGGGTTCCATAGACCGCTTTGCTGAGCGACATGGCAAGCCCACCCGCCATGCTCAGGCCTGGTCCTCGCGGCTGATCGATTATGTCGGACGGCGAATGGGGTTGCCGCATCCTGGTCGAAAAAGGAAGCCGCGTACGGTGACGCTACCGCGCACGTTCTCCTTCATCGACGAACCTGACGCCGCACTCCGCTCAATCGCCCAGTTCGTAACGTTTGTACGGGAGAGCGCTTCTACCCTCCACATTGAACACGCGCAGTGCAAGAACATCGACCTATGCGCTGAGGCGGTACTGGATGCCTTGGCAATCGAGGTCGGAAATTGCAGGCGCGTTCACATCAGCGGTGCGTGGCCGAAAGACAGAGACGCTCTCAAGATCGTTATGGCCACGGGACTCCCCAAGGCACTGGGAGTTGCGCTGCCGTCGATCCCGGGCTTCTCGACCTATCCACTCAGAGCGGGAGGTCCCGAGCGACGCTCGCGTCTGTTCACGTCACCAAAGGAGACGGTCACTGATGACCTTGTGGGTTACGTGGAAGCATGGTATCGAGGCGTCGGCTATTCTTTTACGCTCGACGGCCCGACGCCGCCCGATAGCGAACATTGAACTGTTGGATTACTTGTTGCTCGAGCTTCGCGATGTCATGCTGACCTTCGCCAAGCGCGGCAAGCGCGATCATTGCCGCACGTGCGCAGCTCGCTCAGCGCAGACTGGAGAGTTGCGAAAAGCTTCCCTCCGGGGCGGTCCTCAGCCCCACGCTCGATTTACGTCTTCGAAGCCATGTGGCAGCTATCTTGGCCACCGTGGTGCGCTATGAGGTCGATCCTGCGCCGGCGCCGATGCGCGACCGTTTTATGCGTCGGACGAAAGCGCTGTTACCCAGTTGGCTTCGACGGTCTAACAGCGACCAGAAGTCCCTTCCTCCGGAGTAGCCCACCAGAATTAGGGTCGCGTGCCGGGTTCTGGTTATTCGGCGCCGTCGCTCTGAGTGAGCGACGGACGCGCTGCGACGGAGTGAAGGGAAGGGAGCGCGACCCCGCACCACGGGCAATCCCAGATCTGGATCGGCTCGCCGGAGTGATCCGGGTGGTTGAGATCCCGCCGCTCGGAGTACAGAAAGTATCTTGTCCGGTTGCTCATCGCTCGTACCGGCCGCATGCGATCGATCCAAGCGCGGAGCCGCCGGTCCCACCTGAAGTCGCCGCGGCGCATCGCGTTCGCGCGCGGGCGGCAGATGACGTCGAGCTCGGTCTCGCTGCAGTGCTTCGACACGCGGTAGGTCGGCGGCTCGATGTTCACGGCGCCGGCGCGCTCCAGTCCTTCCGGCGCCGGGTGCCGCAGCCACCGCACCGCGGCCGCGCCATGTCGACGCGGTCGTGGTTCCAGATCCCGCAGCCGCACCGCCAGTACCGCGGGTCCGCGATGAACGCGAACTCTCCGTTCTCGCCGGGACGTCCCGGCGGC
>JBPPMH010000118.1:0-19485 GCA_051305945.1 Gemmatimonadaceae bacterium | reverse complement strand
CTAGCTTCGATGCCAATGCAACACTGTCTCTACATCGCCAGTGGCGGTCTGGCTTTGCTCGCCTCGCTGGGTTGCGCGGGAAGGACGCCGGAACCCGGGGCCGGCGTCGATCCCGATCGCACACAGCCGCAAGTCGTGCGCGAGCAGCCGCGGACGCCGGCAGCGACGCCGGTGCGCGCGAGCTTCGTGTACGCGCCGGGAAGCGCGACGTTCGTCGTCACGACAGAAGCGACGATCGCCGAAATCAATTCGGTGGCGAGCGAGCCGCGAGCGTTCCGTGAGGTGGCGCGGGTGGATGTGAGGATCGTCACGGTGAACGGCGCAACGCTCGTCACGACCACCGGCACCGTCGAAGGCACGACTTCGGCCGGAATCATCCAACCATTCGCGGACACGCTCCACGTGAACGGCACGGGCACCGTTGCGGAGCCCACGCTGCCCATCTGCGGCCGCGACACTGTGCCGCCGATGCACCTGGTCACCCTGCTTCCACCCGTGCCTCTCGAGCTGCGTGAGGGAGTGCGCTGGCAGCGCCGGCTAGTCTATGGGATTTGCCAAGGGCCGATCCCGATCCGCGTGGAGCGGACGGACAGCTACATCGTGACGGGTCGCGCGCCCCAGGTCGCGGGAACCGGAGTCACTCTTACGCGCAGCAGCAGCTTCGCTTACTCGGGCTCAGGTGTGGAAGGCCAGCACAACGTGCGCGTCACGGGGTCGGGCTCGGGGCAAGCAACGCTCATCCTGGATGCTTCCGCGGGCCGACTGCTCAGAGCCGACGACGAGATCAACTCCGAAATCGACGTCACGGCTTCCGGCAGAACGATGCGGTTTTCGCAGCGGATCGTTCAAACCGTCCAGGGTCGGTAGCCGCTAGTCCACCAACCTCAGCGGCATCACCAGGCAGAGATACTTCGACGGATCGTCCCATCCCTCCGGCTCGATCGTCGCCGCGCGCTCGGGAGCCCGGAACGTCATCTTGACCTCGTCCGACGGCATGTAGCGCAGGATCTCCAGCAGGTAGCTGGCGTTGAATCCGATGTCGAGCGGATCGCCGGTGTAGCGCACCGGCAGCTCGTCCTGCGCCTCGCCCAGGTCGGGGGTCTGCACGCTGAACTTCACCATGCCGGCGTTGAACGCCATCTTGATCCGGTGCGTCTGGTCCGACGCCACAACCGACATCCGCTTGAGCGCGCTTACCAGCGACTGCTTGTCGCAGATGGCGTACTTGTCGTTGTCCTTCGGGATCACCTGGTCGTAGCCCGGGTACGGGCCCTCGATCAGCCGCGTGTACACCGCGGTGAACGGCGACCGGAACCCGATGTGGTTCTCGCCGCGGCCGATCTCGAGCTCTTCTTCGGCCGGGAAAAGGCGGCGGATCTGATCCAACGCCTTCGGGGGGACGATGAGATCCGTGGCGCCGGCATCCGCGGTCGCGCTGCTCGGCACCTCCATCCGCGCCAGCCGGTGGCCGTTGGTGGCCACCATGCGCATGTAGCCGGGCCGAAGCTCCCACAGCACGCCGTTCAGAATCGGCCGGCTCTCCTCGGTGGACACCGCGAAGATCGTGTGGCCGATCAGCTTGTGAAGATCTCCCGATTTCACTCTCCAGCTGTCCGAGAATTTTACACTGGGAAAAGTGGGAAACTCGTCGCGTGGAAGACCGAGCAGCTTGAACTTCGAGCGGCCGCACTCGAGTGTCGCGCGCTGTTCGCCGGATGTCGTGATTCTGACGGGCGACGGCGGCAGCTCCCGCGCGATCTCCGCCAGCTTCTTCGCGGGAATCGTCGTTGCGCCCGAAGCTTCGACATCCGCCGGCACTTCCGTGCTCACCGCGATATCGAGATCGGTTCCGGACAGGCGGATCCCGCGATCGGTCGTCTCGATCAGGATGTTCGCCAGCACCGGCAGCGTCGTCTTGCTGGGGACGCTGGCGGCAACGGCGTTCAACGCCTCCTGCAGTTTTTCTCGCGTGATCGTGAAGCGCATGAAACCTCGAGACGGTAAACCCACAACCAACAACTAGCTGTTAGTACTCTTCTTTATTAAATGAACAGTAGCAGTAGTAGGGAAAACTTCAGTGTGGAGAGACTCTATAAAGTATGACTGCGCGAAGAGTTGAAGCAATGAATATGATGTGATGGTTCTGGTGAGATTCAGACCGTCAATGTGGACAGCTGTCCGCGAATGCGATCGGTGCGCGTTCTCACTGTATCATCTGTGCGAATTCGCTCCGCTGCTTTCTCCAAACTGTGGATAACGGTGGAGTGGTCCCGCCCGCCGAACGCTTGCCCGATCTCGACGAGCTGAGTGCCGAGTAAATCACGCGCGAGCAGCATCGCGATCTGCCGCGGAACCGTGAGCGTCTTGGTCCTGCCTGCCGAGCGCAGCCCTTCTGGCGTGACACCCCATTCCCGCGCCACCATACCCTGTATGGTCGCGATGGTCAGGTCCGACACCGCGCCGTTCTGACCCGCAGCCATCCGTTGCAGCTTGTCACGCAGCGCTTCCCTGGCGAGCTCGATCGTCACGTCCCGGTGCTTGAGCGAGGAGTACGCCAGCAGCTTGATGATCGAGCCCTCTAGCTCCCGCACGCTGGACCTGATGTTCTCGGCGATAAACCGGATCACGTCGTCCGGGATCGTCATCTCCAGGTGGTCGAGCCGCGCCTTCTGCTGGAGAATCGCGATTCTGTGCTCGAGGTCCGGGAGGTCGATGTCTGCGACCATTCCCCACTGGAACCGGCTCACCAGCCTCGCTTCGAGGCTCGGGATCTCCGGCGGCGGACGATCGCTCGTGAGAATGATCTGCCGGCCGGCTTCGTACAGGGCGTTGAAGGTGTTGAAGAACTCTTCCTGGGTGGACTCCTTCCCTTTCAGGAAATGGACGTCGTCCACCAGCAGCAGATCGGTCTCCCGGTACCGGCGTCTGAAATCCTGCGTCGTCCGGTTCTGCACGGACGAGATGAAATCGTTGGTGAACTGCTCGGTGCCCACGAAAGTGATCCGGACTCCCGTCTGCCGGCTCAGGATCTCGTGGGCGATCGCCTGCATGAGGTGCGTCTTGCCCAGTCCCGTGGCGCCGTAGATGAACAGCGGGTTGTAGACCTTGCCGGGCGCCTGGGACACAGCGTGGGCCGCGGCCGCGGCCAGCTCGTTCGACTTTCCGATGACGAAATGCCGGAAAGTGTACCGGTCGCTGAGCGGAGCCGAGCTCGGGGTCGTCGCGTTGGCTAACTCGGCACTTCCCTTGGGTGGCGCGACGAAGAGGTCCATCTGGGCGCGCGACAGCCTCTCGGGCATCACCTCGAATTCGACCCGGATCGGATGTCCAAGGGCAACGGGGCCGTACTCGGCGAGGATCGTCGCGTGCTTCATCTCATTCCAGTCCGCAGCGAGCTGGTCGGGGGTGCCCATCACCAGCTTATCGCCTTCTACTCGCAGCGGCTGAGCCGAGTCGAGCCAAACTCTGACCGTTTGCTCAGGCAGGTCGTTTTTCGCCTGGTTGAGCAGACGATTCCAGATTTCGGCGGCGGTTAATTCCATTTCTTTCTTGGGGGCACTACGGCAGGGAGAGCGAACCTATCCGTCCCGTGTGGAAAAGTCAAACCACCGAAAATCACACAGTGCGGTTTTCTTGCCGCAACCTCAGGCCCCGTTTAGTTTTACGGTTCGCAGCAGGATTATCGTTTGGAGAGAACATGGGAAAGCCGACATACCGTCCCAGAAATAAACGGCGCATCCGCAAGCACGGATTCCGTACGCGGATGGCGACGAAGTGGGGACGCGCAGTTTTGAGCCGCCGCCGGAAGAAGGGGCGGAAGATTCTGACAGTTAGACTGCCTTCGAAGTACGCTGGAGCGTAAGGGGTCCGGATATCCGCGGCGGAAGCGGATCACCACCGGAGCCGAGCTTCAGCGCGTAAGACAGACGGGGAGGCGGTGGCGGACGGAACATCTCGATGTCCGTGCCACCGCCTCCCCGTTGAGCTTTGCCAGATCGGGGCTGGTAGTTCCGAAGCATGGCAAGACAGCGGCGGAGAGAAACAAGTTGAAGCGCAGATTGCGCGAGCTGGTTCGGACCAGGATCCTCGCACCTTCCGGAATTCGCGGAGTCGATCTGGTTATCCGCGCGCTTCCAACCGCGTACTCGGCGTCGTTCGACGAGCTCGAGCAGCAGGTGGCGGGCATCGCGCGGCGACTGTCGGCTGGCAACTGATCATGGGGAAGCTGTTGATCCTGCTGGTGCGCGGATATCAGGTAGGAATCTCGCCGCTGCTTCCTGCTTCATGCCGCTATTATCCCACCTGCTCCGCGTATGCCGTCGAGGCGATCGAGCGGCACGGAGCGGCGCGGGGAAGCTGGCTGGCTTTGCGCCGGATCGCCCGGTGCCATCCTTTCCGCGCCGGCGGATTCGACCCGGTGCCGTGATTACGCTACAACTGTAACGAGCAACTGAATGGAAAAGCGCATGATCCTGGCGTTGGTACTCACGGCTGCGGTCGTGGGGCTCACGCCCGTACTTTTTCCGTCCGCGCCGGTGCCCGCGGGCCGTGCCGACAGCACGGCGGTCGCTCCGGCGACGCGCGACGCGCGCGTGGCGCAGCCGGCTGCCGTACAACCGGAGCCGACGCCCGCGCCGGTCGTGGCAGCCGCCGATTCCGTGGCCGCCGACTCCGTGGCCCCCGTCCAGGCCCTGGTCAGCGCGGACTCGACCATGGTCGCGACCGACCTGGCCACCTATCGGTTCGTCGACGTCGGCGCTGCTCCCATCTCGCTCGTCATCAACAAGTACACCAACCTCGCGCGACGAGACAGCCCGGTGGATCTGGGCGCGATCGGCGCGCCGTTGCTCAGCTACCGCCTGGTAGTTCCCGGTGACACGGTCGATCTGTCGCGGGTGAAGTTCGGCCGGACTTCTACCGGCGTACCGGGGCCCGGAAATCCGCTCCAGTACTCGGCGACCGTGAGCGGACACGTCGTAACGATCGCCTACGCATTTGCACCCGACAGCTATCTCCTCGGCGTCACGGGCCGCGTTGACTCGCCGGGCGGAGCGACGGGCCCACGCTTCTTGCTGGTCGACCTACCGACGAGCTTTCCCGTCACCGAGGCCGACTCCGTTGGCGACAGGCGCGCGCTGGCGTATGCGTTCAAGTCCGAGCGCGAGTCCTCCAAGAGCGTGAGCTTCAGCAGTCTGGATCCCGGTGAGCGCCGGCTCGAGGCGACGCCCCTCACCTGGGTGGCCGCGAAGAGCAAGTACTTCGTAGTGGGCGTGCTGACGCCCGAGGGTGACGAGTCGTTCAGCGAAGCGACGTTCACGGGCGGGCCGCGCACGTCGCGCGACGCGACGAACGCGATGGCGACCGTGGTAGAGAGCGTCGGCGACAATGGCTTCGCCTTCGAGCTGTACGCGGGTCCGCAGGAGTGGGAGCGGATGCTCAAGGTCGGACGCGAGTTCGACAGCGTGAATCCGTACGGCTGGAAGTTCATGCAGGGGTTCGTGCAGCCGTTCGCCCGGATCGTCATGCGGATCCTGCTCTGGATGCACAACGTCCTGCAGCTGAGCTATGGCTGGGTGCTGGTGATCTTCGGCATCGTCGTGCGCTTGATTCTCTGGCCGCTCAACCAGAAGGCGATGAAGTCGAGCCTGCGCATGCAGCATATCCAGCCGAGGATGCAGGAGGTGCAGAAGAAGTACGCGGGGAACCGCGAGAAGCAGCAGGCCGAGATGATGAAGATCTACAAGGAGGAGGGCGTCAGTCCATTCAGCGCGGTGACGGGCTGTCTGCCGATGCTGCTGCCGATGCCGGTGTTGATCGCCCTGTTCTTCGTCTTCCAGAACACGATCGAGTTCCGCGGCGTGCCGTTCCTCTGGCTCACGGACATCTCCATCAAGGATCCATACTACATCCTGCCGGTGCTCATGGGAGCGTCCATGTACGTGCTGTCGTGGATTGGACTGCGCAACGCGCCGCCGAATCCGCAGGCGAAGATGATGAGCTACATCTTCCCCTTCATGATGACGTTCTTCCTCATGAACCTGGCGGCTGGTCTCAACCTGTACTACGCGGTGCAGAACGTGGCGGCACTGCCGCAGCAGTGGCTGATCGCGCGCGAGCGGCAGAAGATGGCGGCCGCGGCGACGACAAAGATCGTGAAGAAATGAGGGGGACAGCCGGCAGCTAGCAGCGAGCAGCTAGCAGCTAACGGCAGGGTCACAATGCGAATCACGTACATCGGGCACGCGACGCTGCTGATCGAGGTGGATGGTCGCAGGATCCTGACCGACCCCAACTTCGATCCGGCACTGGGACGGTTTCTAGCGCGCGTGAGCCAGCCGGGCATAGCGCTGGGAGCGCTTCCCAAGCTCGACGCGATTCTGGTCACGCATGCGCACGCCGATCACCTGTCGTTCACTTCCCTGAACCAGCTGCCGCGGGACATTCCCCTGTACGCCCCGCCGACCGTAACGAAGTGGCTGACGCGGCTCGGGTATAGCCACGCCGTTTCGCTGGCGCCCGGCGAGACCGCGGAAGTGCACGGCCTGTCCATTCACGCGGAGCTCGCTACTCATCAGGGCAGCCGGTATGGCGTAGACAGATGGCGCAAGCACGCGAACATGTATCTGATAGACACCGGCTCGACTTCGTGCTTCTTCGCGGGCGACACGGCACTCACCGACGATACTGCGGCGCTGGTTCGCCGGCACTGCCACGACCTCGACCGGCGGCTCGACGTCGCGTTATTGCCGATCGGGCACGCTCCCTGGTGGAAGGAAACCGGTTTTCGGAAGGGACATCTCACCAGCGCCGACGCGCTCGATTTGTTCGGCCGGCTGGACGCGCGGTATCTGATCCCATACCACTGGGGAACGTTCGACCACGTGACCTCGACGGCGTTCGACGCGATCGACAGATTCCGGCGGCTGCTGCCCGAGCACCCGCGCGAGGGCGACGTAAGAATCCTGGAGCCGGGCGAGGCGTTTGAGCTCGATTGACACTATCGTCGCGGTAGCGACGCCTCAGGGCCGCGGCGCCATCGCGGTGATCCGGCTGAGCGGCATGAACGCGGCGGACATCGCCGCCCGCCACATGGCGCCCTGGCCGATCGAGCCGCGCGCAGCCACGCTGTGCGAGGTGCGCGACGCGGATGGGCGGCCGCTGGACCGCGCGATCGTGACTCTGTTCAGCGCACCGCATTCTTATACGGGCGAAACGGTGATCGAGATCGCGACGCACGGTGGCGACCTCACTCCGGCGCTGGTGGTCGAACAGCTGGTGGCTTCCGGTGCGCGGCCGGCGGAGCCCGGCGAGTTCACCCGGCGCGCGGTGCTGAACGGGAAGATGGACCTGCTTCAGGCCGAAGCCGTCGCGGATCTGATCGACGCGTCCTCGCGCCCGATGCGGGATGCGGCGGTGCGGCAGCTCGACGGCGGCCTGTCACGGCGGGTGCTCGAGCTGCGCGACAAGATGCTCGAGATCGAGTCACTGCTCGCCTACGACATAGACTTTCCCGAAGAAGACGAAGGCCCTGTGCCACGCGAGCGAATCGTGCGCGCAGTGGACGCCGCGGCCGCATCACTCGACGGCCTGCTGGCCACGGTCCCCCGCGGCGAGCTGATAAGGTCGGGCGCAGTGATCGTCATCGCCGGCGAGCCCAACGTGGGCAAGTCCTCGCTGTTCAACGCGCTGCTCGGCCGCTCCCGCGCGATCGTGACGGACGTGCCGGGAACGACGCGGGACGCGATCGAAGCGTTGATCGATGGTGATCGCTGGCCGCTTCGCCTCGTGGACACGGCCGGAATTCGCGACACCACCGACGTCGTCGAGCGGCTCGGCGTGGAGCTGAGTCAGCGCCACATCCAGGGCGCGCACGTCGTGTTGGCGTGCGGCGATTCCGCCGCGTCGCTCGAGCACGTCCTCCAGCGCGTCGGGGCGATCGCCAGAAGCCCCGTCGTGATCGCAACGAGAACCAAGAGCGATCTGGCGGCGGAGGACGAGCCGCAGTCAGTCGAGGTCGATGCCGTTTACGTGAGCGCGTCCACGGGCGACGGCCTGAAAGAGCTGCTGGCACGAATCGATCAGGAGCTTTCGCGGCGGTACGACTCCGGCGGTGCCGACACGCCCGTCGTCACGCGCGCCCGGCACAGAGCGATCCTCGGAGCGGCGCGTGAAGAGTTAGCCGCGTTCCGGCAGGGCTGGATCTCCGACGAGCTGCCAGCGACCGTCGCCGCGGTACACCTTCGGTCCGCGGTTCACTCGCTGGAAGAGCTGATCGGATCCGTGGACGTGGAGGACGTGCTGGATCGGGTGTTCAGCTCGTTTTGCGTGGGTAAGTAGCCGGAGCTCAGGCGCTGGCGATCGCCTGCTGATTGATCGCCAGGATCTCCTGCGCGCTCGCGCGGACGGCCCAATCCAGCCCGTGCGCCGCGATCGCGGGCTCGACCATCTTGGCCCCGATGTAGTAGCCGCACCGCTCGGGGAGCACGCTCCGCTGCGTGGTGCGCGCTTCGTCGCTCATCCCGCCGGAGAGAAAGCGGAGCCGCAGCCCGAGCGCGGCGCGGTCCAGCTCGGCGGTCAGCGCTGGTGTGATCACCGGCTCCAGCTCGCGGATGCGCGCGTATTCGCGCCTGCCGTAGCCGTAGTACTCCCAGATGGCGTGGCCCGGGCTCACCGCTCGCGCAGCCTGGACCGCCAGCCCTTCGTTTATCACGAGCTCGCGCAGCCGGACCGAGCGCCCCGTCTCCCAGTAGGAGTAGTTGCCGCCGGCCTCGGCGATCGCCTGCTTCATGTCGCTCCGGCTTTCGGGCGACGTGTACCGGACCGCGTGGGCCAGCTCATGCGCGAGCCAGAGCGGTATGAGCTCCGGATCGAGGCCGAGCCCCTGAGTGTCGGGGTTGGCGATGCTGGTGAAGTGCTCCAGGCAGACGAAAGCGATGCCCCTACCGTTCACCACCAGCTCGCCGGCGTTCGCCGCGCCGACGCCGACCATGAGGACGATGTCCACATCGCTGTCGATCTTGAGAGCGACGCGGCATTTCTCTTCCGCTTCCCGCGCCAGCGCCACGACGTCGCGCCGCTCGAGCATCGTGCGAAGGTCCACGCGATTCGCGTTGACCGTGGCGCGAACTACTTCCTGAAAATGCGGCCCCCGCGGATCCAGCACGTAGTTGTGCCAGTATGCCTCGAGGAGAGGACGATGATTTTCGAAGTAGCGGAGATAGGCGGCGACGCGATCAGAGCTGTTGTGAACTGCGAAGAAATCGGGCAACAGATTGATCAGCATCCTGTCCCAGGCGCGAGGTGGCGTGCGTCAACACAGGCACTGTAAAAGACGCGGGAAGATACGCCGTGCAAAAATTTCGAACAAGGGGAAAACTTTTAATTCGTAAAAAAATTTCGCATGGCACAAAAATTCCCTCTCTCTTTTGTCGAGTAAGGAGGCAGGGTCTTGACAACGCTTCGACGGATCGAGTTGCACTGCCCGATCTGTGACACCCGCTTTCACTCCGACGCGGTGGTCTCGACCAATGCGTTTGGTGGGAAGCGGACCGACTTTCACGAGCGCGCGAGCGGTAAACAACCGCTGGCGTATCTGGTCCACATGTGCAGAACGTGTGGGTACTCCGGGTTAGAGCGCGATTTCGCGGACGAAGCGGACGTCAGTGCCGGTCTGAAAGAACAAGTGTGGAAAGAGCTGGCGCCGATCGCATCGTCTGCCGCAATGACCGGCTCGGAGAAATACGAGGCAGCGGCGAAGGTCGCGGGGTGGCAGATGGCTGATAGCCGGCACGTCGCGGATCTCTGGCTGCGCGCCGCGTGGTGCTGCGTGGATGAATGCGACATCGAGGCCGAGCGCTACTTTCGGCGGCTCGCGGCCCGCTGGTTCGAGTCCTCGCTCGCGAGTTACGATGGCGTGCCGCAAAATGAAAGAGCGGTGCTTACCTATCTCGTCGGCGAGCTGTGGCGTCGCATCGGTGACGTGAAGCTGGCGGACAAGTGGTTCGAAAGGGTGGCGGGCGAAGTGATCGACGCCGACACTCAGCAATGGGTGATCCTCGTGGCCGAGCAGCAGCGGATGGAGCCGCAGGAGTGGTTTAGCTAGCTGATCGCTCCTACCGCGTCCCGAACAGCCGATCCCCTGCGTCGCCGAGCCCCGGCAGAATGTACCCTACGGAATTCAGCGCCCTGTCGAGCGACGCGGCGTAGATCGTCACGTCGGGGTGCGCGTCAGACAACCGCCTGACCCCTTCCGGCGCCGCCACGAGGCAGAGGAATCGGATTCGTTCCGCGCCGGCGCGCTTGAGCGCCGAGACCGCCGCCACGGCGCTGCCCCCTGTAGCCAACATCGGGTCGAGCACGAAAAACTCTCTTTCGGGCGCGTCGCCCGGAACCTTGAAGTAGTAGTCCACGGGCTCCAGCGTGTCGTGGTCGCGGTACAGCCCGATGTGCCCCACGCGCGCGGCGGGGATGAGGCGGAGAATTCCTTCCACCATTCCCAGCCCGGCCCTGAGTATCGGCACGAGGCTCAGCTTCTTCCCGGTGATCCGGGCCCCGACTGTTCGCTCGAGCGGGGTTTCTACGTCAATCGGAGCCAGCCCCAGCTCGAGCGTGGCCTCGTACGCCATCAGCATCGCGATCTCGTCGACGAGCTCCTTGAAGATCTTCGTCGGGGTATCCTTGTCGCGCAGCATCGTCAGCTTGTGCTGAATCAGCGGATGCCGGATAATTGACAGCGATGGAAACTCTGCGACTCGCTCGATGGTCATGTCCGTCCCATTCTGGTTCCGTGCGGAACGCCCGCTCTAACGTAGCAGCCCAATGAGAGAATATCAGGCGGTGGTGGTCAAGTTGACGCGCCGAACGCAGGAAGACGAGGACTCTCTGACCGATCTCTTCAACGAGAGGAGCCGGAGCGGCTGGGAGCCCGCGCTCATGGCACAGGATGAGCACAGGCTGACGGTAATCTTCCAGCGACAGGCCACGGTCGAGGGAGTTCCCTAGCCAGGCGCGCATGCAAGTCACGTTCGTAGGGGCCGCCCGTGAAGTAACGGGCTCCTGTCACGTATTGAAGGTCGGCGGAAAGACGGTACTGCTCGATTGCGGGATGTTCCAGGGCGCGCGCCAGGAGTCAGCAGCCAAGAACAAGGCGCTCCCCATACCTATCGGGGAGATCGACGCCGTGGTGCTGTCGCACGCGCACATCGATCACGCCGGCCGGCTGCCGTTGCTGATCCGCGAGGGCTACTCCAAACAGATCTTCGCCACGCCCGCCACCCGCGACCTGTGCGCGATCATGCTGGGCGACTCGGCGCACATCCAGGAGAAGGACGCGGAGTTCCTCGCCAAACGCCGCAAGGAGTTCATCGAGCCGCTGTACACCACGCGGGACGCGGTACGAACGATCGAGCTCATGGTGGGCCAGCCGTACGGGACGACCTTCGACGTCGTCCCCGGCGTGCGCGTGACGTTCATAGACGCGGGACACATACTCGGCTCAGCATCGGTGATCGTGGATTGCACGGAGGACGGAGTCAGCAAGCGGCTCGTGTTCTCCGGCGATATCGGCCGGAGCGGGCTGGCGATCATCCGCGACCCGCAGATCCCGACCGGCGCGGACACGGTCATAATGGAATCCACCTACGGCAACCGGGACCACGAGTCCGTGGCCGACGCGCGTTCGCACCTCGCGCGGGTCGTGCGCGAGACGGCGGCCCGCGGGGGCAGGGTGCTGATTCCGGCATTTGCCGTCGGCAGGACCCAGGAGCTCATCTACAGCCTGCATGAGCTGCATAAGGAAGGCGCGATCCCAGCCATCCCGATTTACGTGGACTCGCCGCTCGCAATCGACACGACCAGCGTGTTCGAGATGCACCCGGACACTTTCGACCGGAACGAAGACTTCGTCCGCATGGTCCCCGAGCTGTTCCAGTTCGACCTTGTACGCTACACACGTAGCGTGCAAGACTCGAAGGAGCTAGCGACCATCAAAACGCCGATGGTGATCATCGCGGCGTCCGGGATGGTCGAGGCCGGCAGGATCCTGCACCACCTGGCGCAGGGGGCCGGAGACCCGCGAAACACGATCCTGATCGTCGGCTTCCAGGCCGAGCATACGCTTGGGCGCCGGATCGTCGAGCGGCGGCCGATGATCAAGGTGTTCGGGGACGAGATACCGCTCAAGGCGAACGTCGAGGTGATCAACGGCTACAGCGCGCACGCCGATCGCGGCGAGCTGATCTCCTGGCTGCAGGCGGTGCGGGAGAGCTCCCCCGCGCTGCGGAACGTTTATCTCGTGCACGGCGAGCCGCCCGCGCAGGACGAGCTCGCGACGTCGCTCACGGCGAAAGGATTCACCGTCAGCAGCCCGGCGCCCGGTACGACAATCATGCTCTGAACAGCGAATAACTTTCGCTGGTGGCGTCGAAGCTTCTCATCTTCTTCAGACTGGCCATCGCGATCGTCCTCACGTTCGCGGGGCTGTGGGTGCTGTCCGCGCTGGCGGTGTTCGTCTTCGCGGCGCGCGACAACGCCCGCCGCGCGGACGCGATCGTCGTGCTCGGGGCGGCGCAGTACGACGGCCGGCCATCACCCGTGCTCAAGGCGCGCATCGATCACGCGTTGAGCCTGTTCAACCGCAAGCTCGCTCCGCGGCTGATCGTCACCGGTGGGCGCGGCGAAGGCGACACGACCAGCGAAGCCGCGGTGGCGCGGAACTACGCGCTGCGCCGCGGCGTGCCCGACAGCGCCATCCTGCTGGAGGCCAGCGGGCGGACCACGGAAGAATCCATTCGGGCCGTCGCGTCGATTCTCGAGTCACGCGGCCTGAACAGCGCGGTGCTGGTGAGCGATCCCGCGCACATGTTCCGGCTGTGGGTTCTGGCTTACCGCTTCGGCGTTACGCCGTACACGTCGCCGACGCATGGTCCGGCCCTCAACCGCCGGGCCCGCTTCCGGTACATGTTCCAGGAATCCCTCAAGGCGCCGGCGGCGCTGTTCCTCGAGGAGTCGGTCGCGACCAAGCTGCTCCCGCCGGTGAGGAAGATCATCCCGGACGAGATAGCGCCGTAGAGCCAAGAGTTACTGCTTAAGCGCCCGCTCCAACCACTCCCAGTACGCCGAGCCGCCGAGCCCCGCGAGATCGTTGTGCTGCGCGTCGTCCACGATGAGTAGCTCGCCCTTGTGCCTGGCCGCGGCGAAGACCGCGCGTCCCATCTCCACCGCGATCACGCCGTCGCGCGTGCCGTGGACGACCCACACCGGCGCGTCGATCGCTGCTACCGCTGCGCGCGTGTCGTAGTGCACGCGCGATATCAATCTGAAAGCGAGCGCCAACGGCGGACTTATCACGCGCGGCGCCATCTCTCTCGCCGAGGTGAATGGGGCCTGTAGCAGCAGCGCCCGCGGCTCGTGCTTCAGTGCCAGCTCCGCCGCGACCGCGCTGCCCAGCGAGTATCCGAAGAACGCAATGCGCGAGAAATCAACGCCGAGCCGCGAGCGAACCATCTCGTACGCGGCTTCCGCGTCGAGCTGAACCCCCTCGTAGGTCGGCTTGCCGCCGAGCCCCATGTAGCCACGATACTCGGCCAGCGCCACCGCATAGCCGGTGCGGCGGTTGATCTCGCGAGCCCAGTCCACCTGGTGGACCGCGAGGTCGGCGTTCCCATGGAAGCAGAGCGACACGCCGCGGGAGGCGGCGGGGTCGCCTACCACGTACGCCAGCAGCGGCTGTCCATCCGCGGCGGAATAGTCGATCCGATGTACTTCCGCCGGGTGGTCGTATGGTCCAGGCTGCGGAAAGTAGACGAGCTTTTCCTGCCCCCACCAGAGGAGCGCGAGGAGCAGCAGGAAGACGCCGGCGATTATCGCCACCGCGATCAGCACCGTTCGCGCAGCCAGTTCGCGGAAGCTCGCGCCGTTGCCCCGCGCTCTAGCTGCGCGCCTTGACGCCGGCTGCGTAGGCCTCGTGGAGCTGTTGGTAAATCGGGCCCGGCCGCCCTGCACCGATCGCAATTTCGTCCACCTTCACAATCGGATACAGCTCGCGTAGCGAGCTGGTGTAGAACATCTCGTCGGCGGTACCGATCTCCGCGCGCTCCACGGGCCGCTCTTCAACGGTAAGTCCCAGTTCCTTGGCGAGCTCCATCGTCACGGCGCGCGTGATGCCTGGCAGGATCCCGCACGTCAGCGGCGGAGTGATAAGCTTCCGTCCTTTGACGAACATGACGTTGCTTATCGGACCCTCGGCGACGTGCCCCTCGATATCGAGAAACAGCGCGTCGTCGAACCCCGCTTCGCGCGCGGCCGTCAGCGCGATCACCGCTTCCGCGTACGCGAGAGTCTTGAGTCCGGATGTGACGGAGTATTCGTTGCGGCGGCCCTTGGCGATTTGCACCGAGATGCCCTTGTCGTACATGCCGGGAGGGGTCGTCGGCATCGGCGACGCGATCACCACTGCCGTCGGCTCCACTCCGGGAGTCGGCGGCAGGCCCAGGTCTCCGACGCCGCGGCTCACCGTGAGCCTGACTGCCGAATCGCCCCAGCCTTTCTCCGTCGCAACGCGCGCGCCGGTGAGGACTTGCTCGCTCAGATCAGGCAGGGCGAGACCGAGAGCTTTCGCGCCGCCGGCGAGCCGTTGCATGTGGCGCGAGAGAAATGCCACGTGTCCGCCGTAGGAGCGCATCGTCTCGAACAGTCCGTCCGCGCGATTGAAGCCACGGTCGAGTCCCGAGATTTGCGGCACGGCGGGGTCGACCTGCTTTCCGTTTACCCACATCAGCGTTTCAGCCATGCGGATTAATTTACGTCCATGCGAATTCCGATAGAAACGCTGGGGCTCGACAATGGATTACGTGTCGTGCTGTCCGAGGATCACACCGCTCCGATCGTGGCGGTAAACCTCTGGTACCACGTGGGCTCGGGGAACGAGCGAAGCGGCCGCACGGGGTTCGCGCATCTGTTCGAGCACATGCTGTTTCAGGGCTCGGAGCACGTCGCGGCGAACGAGCACTTCGAGCTGATCGCGCGCGCGGGGGGCACGCTGAACGGATCCACCTGGCTCGACCGGACGAACTACTACGAGACCGTGCCGTCCAACCAGCTCGCGCTCGCGCTGTGGCTGGAGGCCGACCGGATGGGCGCGCTGCTCCCTGGGATGACGCAGGAGAAGCTCGACACCCAGCGCGACGTGGTGAAGAACGAGCGGCGGTGGACGGTGGACAACCAGCCGTACGGCAGCTGGTGGGAGAAGCTTCCCGCGCTCGCGTATCCCGCGAATCATCCCTTCCATCATTCGCTCATCGGATCGTTCGAAGATCTGGACGCCGCTTCCCTTCCCGACGTGTCCGACTTCTTCGCGACGTACTATACGCCGGACAACGCGGTCCTCTCACTCGCGGGTGATTTCGAGCGGGACGAAGCGGTCGCGCTGATCGAGCGGTTCTTCGGCTCGATTCCTCGCGGCGCCGGCAAGCCTCCGCTTGCGGACACGTCGCTGCCGCCGGTGTTCGGCGCGCCGTTACGCGAAGTGGTGCGCGACAATGTCTCGCTGCCGCGTGTATATCTCGCCTTCCGGTCGCCGCCATTCGGATCGCCCGGGCACTACGCCGCGGCTGTATGCGCGACGATCCTCGGCACGCGCAAGACGAGCCGGTTGCAGCGCGTTCTCATTCGAGAGAAGCGGGTTGCAGCCGAGGCGAGCGCGTTCACGTTCGATCTCGCCAAGGGCGCCGATCTGCTGGTGCTCGATGTACTTGCGCTTCCCGGCGTGTCCGCCGAGACGCTGGAGGCGGCGGTCATCGAGGAGGTGGAGCGCATCCATCGCGACGGCGTCACGGACGAAGAAGTCGCGCGCGCGATCGCTTTGATTGAGACAGGTTGGACGCTGTCGATGGAATCGGCCACCGACCGCGCGGACAAGCTGTCGATGTTCGCCACGTATTTCGGCGATCCCTCGCTCGTCAACGAGCAGCCCGACAGATACCGCGCGGTCACGAGCGAGAGCGTCTCGCGGTTCGCCCGCGAGCGGCTCGGCCCCGACAACCGCGCGACGCTGCTGTACGTGCAAGCCGACAGCGAAGCACGGGCGGCGGCGTGACGGTCGCGACGCGCCCGCAGCCGGGCCCGCCGCGGCCGTACAGCTTTCCGCGGTTCGAGCGCGCGTCGCTCGGCAACGGAGCGGGACTGCTGGTCGCCGAGATAGCCAAGCTGCCGGTCGTCACGGTCACAGTGGTGGTGAACGCGGGCGCGGACGCGGACCCGCGCGGCAAGGAAGGGCTCGCTCAGCTCACTGCGCGCTGTCTGGTGGAAGGGACGCGCTCGTCGTCGGCACTGGCGCTGGCCGGCCGCATCGAAAAGCTCGGCGGCGTCATCGATTCCGACGCGGGGTGGGACACGGCGCGGGTAAACCTCACGTGCCTCTCACGGCATTTCGCCGAATCGCTCGGCGTCCTGGGGGAGATGCTCACGGGCGCGAGCTTTCCGCAGGAGGAGCTGGACCGGCTGCGGGACGAGCGGCTCGCGGAGATCGAGCAGATCCGGTCGGAGCCGCGCGGGCTGGCCGAGGAAGCGTTTATGGAGCTGGTGTACGCGCCGGACGCGCGCTACTCGGTGCCGCCGGGCGGCACGCGTGAGTCGGTCACGAGCATCACGCGTGACGACGTCGCGCGGTTTCACGCCGACATGTACTCGCCCGGAAACGCGTCGATCGTCGTCGCCGGCGACGTGTCGCTGGCGAACGCGCGGACGGCACTCGAGCGGGCGTTGTCAGGCTGGTCGGGGACGCCGGGCCGGTCTCCGGAGCGGAGCGTGGCGACGACAGGCAGCGGGAGCCGCGCGTTGCTCGTGGTGAAGGAAGGCGCCGCGCAGTCCGAGCTTCGCATCGGACACGTGGGCCTTCCCCGCTCTCATCCGGACTACTTCCCTTTCAGCATCATGAACGCCGCACTCGGCGGCGTCTTCTCTTCGCGCATCAACCTCAACCTGCGCGAGAAGCACGGCTACACCTACGGCGCGCACTCGATCGTCGACTGGCGAAAGGACGCGGGCCCGTTTGTCGTGTCCACGGCAGTTGGAACCGAAGTAACCGCCGATGCCGCGCGCGAGGTTCTCGGCGAGCTCGAGCGGATCCGCGAGGAGGAGCTGACCTCGGACGAGCTGTCGCTGGTTACCAGCTACCTACAGGGCGTATTTCCGATCAGGTACGAGAGCACGGCGGCGATCGCTGCCGCGCTGGCGAATCTGGTGACCTATGATCTCCCTGAGGATTACTACGACACGTATCGGGACCGGGTGGGCGCGGTGACGACTGCCGACGGGTTGCGCGCAGCGCGGGAGCACATCAGGCCGGACTCATTGCGGATGGTCGTGGTGGGCGACTCCGCATTGCGGGAAAAACTTCAAGGGGTTGGGTTGGGCCCCCTCGACGTACGGACCGATGGCGCACCGATTCCTCTAGATGGCGCTTAGGGCTCCGCTGGCTCAACGACCGAAGCGTGAAGATGTGCGAGCTTCCACTCGCCATTCTCGATCACGAAAAGGAGCGTCCGCCTGCCGACTCTGCCTGGGCGGTCTCCGAGCATGAACGTGACAACTCCGGTACTGCCAAACGTCTCCGCTCGCAGACTGCGCGGCGCGAGGTGGAGATACGGAGGTCCTGGGTTGCTCGATCGCACCCTAATGAAGAATTCTTGGAAACGCGCCAACACCGCAGAGCCCTCGACGCGGTCGGGCATGTCGGACGGAAAGAAGGCCGTCGGATTGTGCGACCATGCAGCACTGAATTGCTCCCAGTCCATGTTATCGAACACACGCAGGAAGTTCTGCGCGGCCGCAATGAGCGATGCCTGATCATGTGAAGCGGCACGCGCTACTTCGACCTGTGGTCGAGGTTGCAGTGCGCAACTACAGACGAGAAACACTGAAGCAAGAATTAGCAGCGACTGAGCCTTGTGACGCATCGCACGGCTGATGTTGGTGGACATGCTAGCTGGCACACGTCATCGGCGGCTTCACCGACTCGACAATCGGCTGTCTGCAAATCAGTTGTCCCGGCCCATTTTCAGGTGCTCCTGGAAGTAATGCGCAATCCTGTCTCTCATATATGTCCAACTGTCTCCAGTCGGCACATGTGGTTGGTCGGGGAGCACGATTAGATCGTAGGGCTTCCGCGCCTTGATGAGGGCATCGACCATCCTCATCGTGTGTGAGATAGGAACGTCGGTGTCGCGCGTTCCGTGGATGAGCAACAGTCTGCCCTTGAGCGCACTCGCCAGACGCAGGTTGGACGCGTATTCGTAGGCCGCACGATTGGTCTCCGGTGGTCCGAGCAGCCCCTCGTTGCGCCAGTGCGCGGCCATGTCGCTGATCGCATTGACGGAGACGCCGACGCGGTAGACGTCTGGAGCAAACAGCATTGCGCGCGTCGTCATGAATCCCGGGTACGATCCGCCCAGCACCCCAACGCGCGTCAGATCCATGAAGGGACGTGTGGCAGCCAACTGCTGAAGGACCGCCACCTGATCGGCGACCTCGAACTGACCCAGATGACCGCGATCGGCGTTCTGGAACGCTTTGCCGCGCCCCTCTGTGCCGCGGGCCGGGGCGGTCACGACGATGTAGCCCAGCTGGGCCAGTGATGTCCCGCCGTAGCCCTCGTCCTGAAAGAATGTGCGCGTCGCCCCGAAGAATTGGAGCACCGGGTACTTCGTGTTTGGGTCGAAGTCGTATGGCTTGTAGATCACGCCGTAGAGAGGCGTGATCCCGTCGGCTGCCTTGACCACGAACTCTTCCGGCATCCTCCACCTCAGTGCGTCCATCACGGCGGAGGCATCCGCCCTGACAACGGTCTGCAGCAGCCTGCCGTCGGCGCGCCTAATCTCGACGACCGGCGGCCGATCCACCGACGAATGTGTGTCAAGGAACACCTGCTTCGAGGGCGCCATCTGAATGTCGTGCTGACCGTCGGCGTCCGTCAGCTGCTGGAACCGCTCGCCCTCGAGTGTGACGCGGCACAAGTGCGTGTCGTACGGACGCTTTGGATCGCTTTGAGCCGTGAAGTAGATCCAGCCGGCCTGTTCGTCCACGTCGATCACGCGGACCACCGGAAAGGCACCGCGCGTCAGGCGCCTGATCAGCGTCCCGTCGAGATTGTACAGATAGAGGTGATTCCACCCATCTCGTACTGACGTCCAGATGAACCTGCGGCCATCCCGCAACAGCGTGACCATTTGTTCGGGCTGCCGGAACGGGTAGGGCCATGGGTCCGACTCGGTCAGCACCCGCCGCGTGGAGCCCGTTGTCGGATCCGCCGCCATGAGGTCCAAGCTAACGGCATAGCGCGCCACATTCAGAAACAGCAGCTCAGACCCGTCGGGCCTCCACATGAGCGGGGTCGGACCCGGTTCCTCGGCGGCGTGGATACGCAACTGCCGCTTGGACGCGACGTCGAGAATATGGAGTTCGCTGAGCGCGCGACGCTCGCCGGCCTTC
>JBPPMH010000117.1:0-2363 GCA_051305945.1 Gemmatimonadaceae bacterium | reverse complement strand
GCCGCGCTGTACCACCTCGACAGGACGACGCCGGAAGACCACTGGGACGAGCTGGGCATCTGGCGCCTCATCGAGCTCAAGAAGACTATCTATCGCCTGCGGGAAGGCGACCCGGATCTGAAGCAGTGGGAGGACCGGATCGGCGACCTCACCGGCGAGATAGACGACATCGACGAGATGCTCGCCGAGATCGAGTCGCGCGCCGCTGACGCAGCCGAAACGCAGGCGCGCGGGCAGCTCGAACTGTTCGGCACGCTCCTGTCCAACCTGGCAGGGAAGAAGCAGGAGCCCGTTGAGTCACGGGAGACGCACAGCATCACGGTTGATGAACGCAGCCAGTTCGACGGGACGTGGGAGGAGATATTGCGGCAGCTGCAGCGCGCGCGCGGCTCTTCGCAGCGGTCGCTCCAGGAGTTCATGGTCACGGAGGCGCGACGCGCATACTCGCTCACCGGCGTGCGGATCTCGACGTCCAGTGCGGAACGCTTCATCCGTGACAGCGCAGACGCGGGATTGCTCAGGATCCTGGAGTGAGCGAGGCGACGAGGCAGGTTGCGCTCGGCGCTCTTCGCAGCGCCCGTGCGGCTATCGCGCGCGTGGACTCGGCGCGCGATCCTGAAGACGCCGCAGCCGATCTGATCGAAGTGTGGGGGAGCGTGGAGACGGCGCTCCGCGCGCTGCTCAACGGGTCGCTGCTCTCGGGGCAGGACCTGGTGCGCGAGGTGCGGAAGCGGGAGATGATCTCGCTCACGCTCACGCACACACTTCTCGATTTTCTCGGTGTCCGCGAGCGGCTGAACGACCCTTCGTACAAGCCCGTGGTCTCTGACATCGCGACGGCGCAAAGCGCGATCAGGCAGCTTGACGATGCGCTCAGCGAAACGCCGATGGCGGGAGCAGCGCCCGGTGCGGCTGCGCAGACACCGGACGCGGCCCAGGCGCGGGCGCAGCCGGTCCCGCCCCCGGTCGTGCCATCGGCCTCCGGGGTGGAGCGCGTTTCCCGCAATCGTGTCTGGGCACGCATCCCCACGTGGGGCTGGGTGCTTGTGGCAGTTCTCGCCATTGCCGCGGCGGGCGCGGCGGTTTTCCTGACGCTTGGCGACCGGGACCCCCTTGCCGATGGTCGCAATGCGCTCCGTGAGGGTCGGCGTGAAGCGGCGCGCGGCGAGTTCGAACGGGTTGCGCGGGAGAATCCCCGCTTGGCGGAGCCGCATCTCTTCCTGGCGCGCATGGCCCGGGAGGAGTCCGACTACGCCACCGCCCGGCGCCACGCAGAAGCTGCGATCAGGGCTGAACCGCACAGCGGGCTCGCCAACCGCGAGATGGGCACGATTCTGTACGCCACGGGAAATTACGATCTTGCCCGCCGATTCCTCGAGCGCGCCATCCGCTACAGTCCGGATGACAGGACTGCGCAGGGGATAATGGGGTGCACGCTCGCCCGGCTGAACCAGCGCGACCTCGCGCTGCGGTTCCTCAGCCGCGCCGGCCCGGGACCGTGGAGCGACTGCGCGCGATGAAACGGCGGTTAGCGATCAGCCGTTAGCGGAAAGCAACCGCGTACCGGCGTTCAGCATCGTTTTCCGCTGATCGCCAACCGCTAATCGCTTCATGCAAAGGGACAGCGTCACGCGCAGCGTCTTCCCCAACGGCCTCACTGTGCTCGTCCACCACGAGCCAGAGTCTGAGGTCGCTGCCATCGTCACCTACGTACGCGCGGGCTACTTCGACGAGCCCGACGAGATCGTCGGGATATCGCACGTCGTCGAGCACATGTTCTTCAAGGGGACGCCGACGTACAGCGTCGGCGAGATAGCCCAGGCGACAAAGGCGGCCGGCGGATACCTGAACGCGCACACAATCTACGATCACACCAGCTATTACACGGTGCTCCCCGCCGCGGCGTTCTCCCGCGGGCTGGAGATTCAGGCGGACGCGTACTCCAACTCGCTGATGGATGCGGAAGAGCTCGCGCGCGAGTTGGAAGTGATAATCCAGGAAGCGAAGCGGAAGGCGGACAACCCGGGGGCCGTCACCACAGAAACACTGTACGAGCTGCTGCACGACGCGCACCGCATTCGCCGCTGGCGGATCGGGCGCGAGGCGGGGCTGAGACGGCTCAGCCGGTCCGACGTGCACGGGTTCTATCGCGGATTCTACAGGCCGTCGAACACGATCCTGGTCATCGCCGGCGGCGTCGCGCCGGACATCGCGTTGCGCGAAGCCGGGCGGCTGTACGGCGGCCTGCACGACGCGCCCGTCGAGCGTGCGGTCGGCCCGCAGGAGAACGGTACCGGAGGCTTCAGGTACCGCGAGCTCTCCGGCGACGTGAAGCAGACGCGCCTCGCTTTCGGATGGCGCGC
>JBPPMH010000116.1:0-2453 GCA_051305945.1 Gemmatimonadaceae bacterium | reverse complement strand
ACTTTCAGGATGTTCGTCGTGCCGGGGACGTCGAAAGGCACACCCGCGGTGACGACTATCCTGTCGCCCGGAGAGGCGAGCCCGCGACGCACGACCGCGTCCTTCGCCAGATCCATCATCTGGTCGTACGTGTCGCAGTGCGGCACCAGCTCAGGCACGACCCCCCACATGAGCGCCAGCTGTCGGTACGTCCGCTCCTGGTCCGTCAGCGCAAGGATCGGCACGCCCGGGCGGTACGACGACACGATCCGGGCTGAAAAACCACTCTTGGTGAAAGCGACAACGACAGGGGTCTGGAGCATGTGGACCGCGGCAACCGTGGCCGCCGCTATCGCCAGTTCCGTTGGGACCACCCCGCTCGCCTCGGGACGCCTATCCTCATGGCGTCCGCCCAGATGCTGCTCGGTCTCGACGACGATGCGACGCATCGCTTCGACGGCCAGCCGCGGATACGCGCCTGCCGCGGTCTCGGCCGAAAGCATCACGGCGTCCGTGCCGTCCAGGATCGCGTTGGCGACGTCGCTTGCTTCCGCACGGGTGGGACGCGGTCGCTCCACCATGGATTCGAGCATCTGTGTGGCGGTGATCACCGGCTTGCCGATCCTGTTCGCCAGCGCGATGACGTTCTTCTGAACGATCGGGATCTCCTCGAACGGAAGCTCGACCCCGAGATCACCGCGCGCGACCATGACGCCGTCGCTGGCGCGGATGATCCGCTCGATGTTCGACAGCGCGACGTCCTTCTCGATCTTGGCGATGATCAGCATGTGCTTCGGCACCAGCGCGCGCAGCGCTTCGATGTCCTCGCCGCGGCGCACGAAGCTCAGGGCCAGGTAATCGAGGTCCGCCTCGGCGGCGAATGCGGCATCGTCCCGATCCTTGCTGGTGATGGACGGCGCGGACACGTGTACGCCCGGGAGGTTCAATCCCTTGTGCGCCTTGACCTCGCCGCCGAAGAGCACGCGCGCGCGCACTCGCGGCTCCTCCACGTCGAGCACCACGAGCTCGATGAGGCCGTCGTCGATGAGAATGCGGTCGCCCACGCTGACGTCGGAGGCGAGGCGGTCGTAGGTGACCGGGAACTCACCGGCGCGCTCCTGCCCTTCGTAGGCGAGAATCATGTCGTCGCCCGTCTCGACAGTGACAGGCTTGTCGAGATCACCGATGCGGATTCTGGGGCCCTGCAGATCGCCAAGTATTCCCACGGGCTGGCCGAGCTCAGCGGCCGCCGCGCGCACAAGTTCGATCGTTCTCCGGTGCTCATCCCGCGTGCCGTGCGAGAAATTCAGCCGCGCCACGTTCATCCCCGCTTCCACGAGAGACCGGATCCCGTCGAGTGTAGCCGTGGCCGGACCCAGCGTGCAGACGATCTTGGTGCGCGGCGTGTAGGGTGGCGTCACGCCTCGACGAGCAAGCTCAGCTTCTTGTCGAGACCCGTGGTCAGCTGGTCGAAGGACTTCTGAAAGCTCGCCAGGCCGTCCACGAGCAGTTTGTCGGTGACCTCGGCCATCGAGATTCCGAGTGCCTCCAGCTCAGCGAGCGTGAGCTGAGCTTCGTTCAGGCCGTCGGTGACCGCGTGGCCGAGCTCTCCGTGATCGCGGAACGCGTCGATCGTCTGCGGGGGCATCGTGTTCACGGTGTGACGTCCTACCAGCTGCTCGACGTAGATCACGTCACGATAATCCGGATTCTTGCTGCTCGTGCTCGCCCACAGCGGCCGCTGGCATTTGGCGCCGCGCTCGGCGAGCGCCCGCCAGCGCGCTCCGGCGAGTTCGGCGCAGAACAGGCGATAGGCAAGTTTGGCGTTGGCGATCGCGGTCCTGCCCCGCATGGCCAGAATCCTGTCCCGCTCGTCGCCGGTCGCATGTGCAGCCAGCACATCGAGACGCCGGTCCACTTCGCTATCCACCCGGCTCACGAAAAAGCTGGCGACGGACGCGACCCGGTCCACCGGCTTCCCGGCGCGGACACGCGCTTCAAGTCCGCCCATGAATGCCTGAATGATCCGCTCGTACGCGGTGAGCGCGAACAGCAGCGTGACGTTGACGTTGATCCCCTCGCTCAGGAGCTGCTGCGTTGCGCGGGCGCCGGCGGCTGTGCCGGGAACCTTCACCATCACGTTGGGACGGGAAACGAGCTCCCACAACCGCCGGGCCTCGCTCACAGTCGTGTTCACGTCGTGCGCATGCTGCGGCGACACCTCGATGGAGACGTAACCGTCTTCGCCTCCGGTGGATTCGTACACGCCCGCAAAGAGGTCACACGCGGCGCGAACATCTTCCGCCTCGATCGACTCGAAAGCTTCGGATGCGCCGATGCCTCTGGGAAGTGACACCAGCTGATCGTCGTACGCCGAGCCCTCAGCAAGGGCCCTCTCGAAAATCGTCGGATTCGTGGTCTGGCCCGTGAGCCAGCCCTCCGCGATGTAGCGCTCGAGCCGGCCGCGGGTGATC
>JBPPMH010000115.1:0-2079 GCA_051305945.1 Gemmatimonadaceae bacterium | reverse complement strand
CGCGAGCAACGGGGGTCCGCACGCGCTCATACAGCGCGGCACGCTGCGCGCTGTCCGCGATCACGCCGGCCGCGCGAAGCAGCAGCCAGTCGGAGACCGCCGGAATGCGCTCGGCCGCCGCCAGGTATCCGGCGCGCGCGCTGTCGAGCAGGTTGGCGCGGTCATGCTCGCGTGCCCGCAACACCAGGTCGCGGACCTCCTGCTCGATCGCTGTCTCGACGCTGTCGCCCGCCGCCTCAACCGCCGTCGTATCGCGGGCCAGTCCCGCATTCGCCCTGCCTTCATCGCATCCGGCCGCCCACCACGCTGCCACGAGCAGCGCGCTCGCGAGAGGGAGGGGCATCAGTCTCCGATGCGCATCAGAAGCTGCGCTCACCGGCGCTCGCGTTCAGCGTAAAGCGCGGAATTCGCGCGGTGAACTCGCTGCCGTCGGCGCGAATGAACACGTAATGCCCTTCCATGAATCCCTCGCCGGACTTCAGCACGCAGAAGCTATGATACTCGTGCACCCGCGCCGGAGGAATCAGCGGCTGCTGCCCCACCACACCCTCTCCGATCACCTCGGTTTCCTCGCCGATCGAGTCGTGGATGAGCCACCTGCGGGAGAGCAGCTGAACCGGCTGCGGCCCGATGTTCTCGATTCTCACGAAATACGCGAAGACATAGTGGTTCCGCGATGGTTCCGAGTTGTCCCGCAGATAGACGGGTCTGACCGTTATCCTGATCCCTTCGGACTCGTGATAGAAGAACGGGAGTGCCGGCATGGCTGGGCTGGTGAGTGTTTCAACTGTGGTGGCTGACGACGTGACTGCTATGCAGACAGCGTGCGCGCCCGCAAGGTCACAATACAGTTCAAACGCTCCGATGTTCGGACACGGTGCCTCGGCACTCGCCGAATGAGAGTGCTGCAACGCCGGGGCGCCGGCACCAGCCCCGGAGGATGACCTCGTCGCCGTCTTCCAGGAACGACCTCTCTTCGCCCCCGGGCAGCATGACCGGCTCCGCACCGCGCCGCGTCATCTCCAGCAGGCAGCCCCGCTCTTCCCGCGTCGGGCCTGAGACAGTGCCGCTGGCGAGAAGGTCGCCCGGAACGAGGTTGCAGCCGTTGCTCGCGTGGTGAGTGAGCATCTGGGCGGGAGTCCAGTACATGCGGGAGAAATCGCCGCTGCTCAGTCGGTGGGCCGGCACTGCCGTCTCGCGCATGCGCGCGGTGCTGAGCCAGACCTCGATGCTGATGGCGAAGGCGCCGCGCTGGCTGTCCCCCGCGCTTCGGAGATAGGGCAAGGGATCGGGATCCCCTTCGTCTCTTGCCCGCGCCGGCACCCTGAACGGCTCGAGCGCGTCGGTGAGAACCACCCACGGAGACACGGTTGTCGCGAAATTCTTGGACAGGAACGGGCCGAGCGGCTGATACTCCCAGCTCTGGATGTCGCGCGCCGACCAGTCGTTCACAAGGCAGAAGCCGAAGATGCGCTCGTCCGCCGCGTCGATGGGTACCGGATCGCCCAGCGCGTTTCCCCGCGCGATGTAGAACCCAACCTCCGCCTCGTAGTCCAGCGCGCTGGACCGTCCGAAGCGCGGCTCGGCTGCATCAGCCGGCTTCGTCTGGCCTACGGGCCTGGTGATGGGCGTTCCCGTCGCCACTATCGACGACGCACGGCCGTGATACCCGATCGGGATGTGCTTGTAGTTCGGGAGCAGCGGATTGTCGGGCCGGAACATGCTGCCGACGTTTGTCGCGTGCTCGATGGAGGCGTAGAAGTCCGTATAGTCCCCGATCTGCGCGGGAACGTGGAGCGTCACCTCGCTGGCTCGGACCAGCAGCGCGCTCACCTTCTCTCTGACTGCCGCCGGGGCATCGTCGGCCAGAAGCTGCCGGATGCCTTCCCTCAGCTCACGCGCGGCGCCGCGACCGAGGCGCATCAGCAGGTTGAGGTCTCCGGCCGTAGAAGCGATGAGCGCCGCGGGACGCACATCCAGCAGCAGTTCATCCTCGACACAGGCTCGTACGTCGAGGATCGTCTCCCCGACAGCGACCCCGATACGCGCCGCCGCCGGATCCCCTCCGCTGAACACGCC
>JBPPMH010000114.1:0-8258 GCA_051305945.1 Gemmatimonadaceae bacterium | reverse complement strand
CGACTTCCATGATCTTCTTCATTGGGCGGTGGCTCCTTTTCGTTATCCGGGATTCTCCCGGAGGGTGATGGTCTCACCCGAGAAGGTAGTCACCGCCTTCCGCGTGTTTACACTCTTTTAGACAATAGCTCCAGCCAATAGCCAACAGCTTCTTATGGAACTACGCGATTTCTTTTCTGAAGACGCCATCGAGCTCGAGATCAAGGGCACGACGAAGGACGACGTGCTCAAGGAGCTGATTGCGCTGCTCAAGCTGGACGAGAAGTCCGAAGGCATGCTCTTCAAGATGCTCAAGCGGCGCGAGAACCTCGGCTCGACGGGGATCGGGCGCGGGATCGCGATTCCCCACTGCCGCTCGCTCGTGGTCAGCAAGCTGCGCGTGGCGTTCGGCAGAAAGCGCGAAGGGCTGGACTTCAAGGCGATCGACGACAAGCCGGTGAACTTCTTCTTCCTGATCGTCGCGCCGCCGCTCGAGGTGTCGAATCAGTACCTGCCCGTGCTCGGCAAGATCGCGCAGTTCAGCAAGGAGCAGGACGTGCCCGACAGGCTGAACCAGATCAATTCGCCGAGCGAGTTCATGGCGTTGCTGGAGGAGAAACACGTCTGACAGAAGGGCCGAGTTAGTGAGTTGACAGCAGGCCAGTGAGCCAGCAGACCAGTGTGACCTCACATGAACTGGGTAGCTGGACGACTGGCTCACTGGCAACTCATCAACTTTAGAGAGCCGACCCCCCTCGCAGGATCGCATTCACTTCCGCCGCGGCTACCGCGCGCGGCACCTGCCACCGCCCGCCCTCGACCGGTCTCGACGGCACACTGACCCGCGCTACGCGGCCCGAGTCGTCTACGGTTACTACCGCGGTGGCCATGTGCTTTCCTTCCTGCCGACTGGAAACGACCAACACCCAGTTTCCATCCGCCGGCTTGCGCCACCGAACCGTGTACGCGCCGGTCTGTGGAAGCCGGCGAATGTCGAGCCGCATCGAACGGCGCTGCCCGTCCACGAGGCCCTCGGCGGTGCCGACTAGCTCGTGGCCGACCTGGTCGCCATGATGGTATGTGCGCACGGTCATGAACGCATCGCGCGTGAGCGGATCGTGTGGGTTGACGGGATACTCGATCGCTATCCACGGCGGGCCCGCGATCGCGACTCCAGCCGCGATGAGTGACACGACCACGACGGCGAGCGCGCGCTTGATTGGTGAGACGGACATGCTCTAGCTCCTGTGAGAGTTGTCTTCTCTCCTAGGATGCCGCGCGCGGCCGCGGGGTTGGAACGTTACCTCGCGCGGCGAATCGTGATCGCGCCCTTGAACGTCCGCACCGACACCGCCGCGCCGCCATCGCCGACGGTGGTCTTGAGCTCGGCGCCGCGGCCGTAGCGGCCGGCCAGCGGCCGCGCGGAGCTCGCCTCGTTACGAATGGTACCCGCGATCGTTGAGACCTCGAGATCGGCGCCGCGCGCGGGAAGAATCACGCTGACGGATCCACCGTGCGTGTCGAACCGCACGTCCGCGCCGCGCTCTATTCCGCCCTGGAAGCTGATGTCGCCCGTCACCGACTCGAACCTGCCCCGCTCGAACACGCCGCGCGGTGTCGCGCTGCCGTCCACGACGATCCGGCCGCTCACGGTTGATAGCGTGGCGTCGCGGCTCGTTCCGCGCAGCGTCACCGAGCCGCTCGCGCTCTTCGCGCGCACCCACCCGGGCGAACCGCGGATGACGATACTGCCGTCGATCGCCTCCGCGTTCACGTCCGCTGGATTCCCGGAGACGTCTATCGTGCCGCCGATCACGTACAAGTCCAGGCTCCCATTGACGCCGGACACGGTGATGTCGGCGGTGGCTGTCTTGATCCACACCTTCGCGCGAGTCGGAACCATGATCTCGAGGGTGCTCGCGGCCGGCTGCCGGTCGTTCTCCGCCTCCACGAACATCTTGACGCCCGTGCGTCCGCCGCCGCCGAGCAGCCGGTTGCCGGCGCCGAGGTTGCCGCGGATCGTGACCGAGTCGCGATCCCAGCCGCGCACCGTGACGGTGCCCACGAGCGCGTGCAGGCGAACGGCTCCGTCGGCGTTCAGCTGGAACGAGCGGCTGACCTTGGCCTGCGCTCCCACCGTGAACGGGAGCGCCAGCGCTGCGAACGCGAGCAGCACGCGGGTACGCATCACTAGCTCCGCGCCATCTCGGTGGTGCGCTCGAGGAGATCGAGCTTCATCTCGTACGTGGACTCTAGCATCTCGATCAGCGCCCCGTTCGCCGGATCGCGCGCGAGCGCCGCGCGCGCCTCCAGAATGGCGGCGTCAATTACCGCGAGACTTCCCTTGACCTTGGCGATCGTCTCGGGCGCCAACTCGACTTCTTCGCTCTCCATGATCGCGACAAGTCCGTTCACGCGCCGCAGGTACTCGTTTTCCTTGCCGGTGAATTGGGTGAGCGCGGACACGGTGCTGGCAGCCCCGTTGCCCACGGAGCCGGAGGAGATGGGCACAGGGCCGGTGTCGGTGCCGTTCGTGCTTACGTAGGTAATGACGGAGGACCCAACTACGAGCAGCAGCGAAGCCGCGATGAGAAAGCGCGAGCGCTGCCACACATGAATTGGCTTCCCGGCGCGAGGGTTAAGGGGGCTCGCCTCGTCGCGCGCGATCTGCGCGCGGATCGCGTCCCACGCGTCGGCCGGCGGGTCCATCTCACGCGGGAGCCGGTCCGTCAGCTTCCGCAGCTCGCGCAGCCTCGCTTCGTCCAGCATGTCGTCAGTCATCGGTTCAAGCTCTTCATTAGAAGTCCACGGGCCCGGTGCACCTGCGCCTTCACCGTCCCGACCGCCACGCCCAACTGCTCGGCGATCTCGTTGTGCTGGTACCCTTCGATGTCGTGCAGCACGAACGCAGTCCGCGCCCCGGCCGGCAGCCGCGCGATCGCGTCTTCGAGATCCATCGCAATGTCCGGCCGGTCCGCCCTGCTCTCCGCGCCGGAGCTCGGCGGGTCCTCCATGAACAGCACTCGCGCGGACCGGCGCTTGTCCGACCGCGCGTTCTGCAGCATCGCGTTCACCGCCAGCCGGTGCAGCCACGAAGTCACGGGCGCGTCCCCGCGAAAGCTGGGCAGTCCGCGCCACGCGGCGATGAACACGTCCTGCAGCAGCGCGGTCGCGGCGACCCGGTCTCCGCCCGACAGCCGGACGCACAGCGCGAACACTCGCGGCGAATGCGCGCGGTACAGCTCCTCGAACGCGGCGTGCTCGCCGTTGCGCGCGCGCTGGACAAGGTCCGAGCTATGATCGGAACTGTCGTTCGCCGTCAGGTACACGTAGGCGTCATGGCGAGCCAGTGAGGTCGAAGGCATCCCTATCAATGAAGATGCCGGTGGGGGTGGAAAGGTTTACGGGCATATGGCGATGCCGCCCGCGTTAATTCGCGTTCCGGCATCGGGCAGGATATGCGTAACATTCAGCCGTTCGCCGCGTGCGCGTCGCAGCGTGTGCGTAGTGCCGTTCTTGCGAGCGGTGCGGTGCCCGGCTGGCGGAATTGGTAGACGCGGGCCCCTGCGAAGGGTCTGGTCGTAAGGCCGTACGGGTTCGACTCCCGTGCCGGGTACAGGCGAGCTTTGACTCGGCATCACAAGGCGCTTATCTTTCAAATCCTTCGCAGGGGTTCGCCAGCAGCAAAGAAGAGCCGGGAGCATTTGCTCTCGGCTCTTTGTGTAGTAAGTCCAGTTGCCCTATTCCCACTCGATAGTCGCCGGCGGCTTGGAGCTCACGTCGTACACCACCCGGTTGACGCCCGCCACTTCATTGATAATCCGGCTCGAAATGCGCCCGAGCACCTCGGGAGGAAACGGAAACCAATCCGCCGTCATCCCGTCGGTACTCGTCACCGCCCGCAACCCGACCACATTGTCGTACGTCCGCTCGTCGCCCATCACCCCCACGCTGCGCACCGGGAGCAGCACAGCGAACGCCTGCCAGATCTCGTCGTACAGTCCGGCCGACCGAATCTCTTCCAGGTAGATCGCGTCGGCCGCGCGAAGCGTGTTAAGCTTGGCGCGGTCCACGTCGCTCAGGATCCGAATGGCCAGCCCCGGCCCCGGGAACGGGTGCCGGCCGACCATCTCCTCCGGCAGCCCCAGCTCGCGCCCCACATTGCGCACCTCGTCCTTGAACAGCTCGCGCAGCGGCTCGATCAGCTTGAACTTCATTCCGGGCTTGAGCCCGCCGACGTTGTGGTGCGTCTTGATCGTCGCCGACGGTCCGCCCTTCGCCGAGACCGACTCGATTACGTCGGGGTACAGCGTGCCCTGCACCAGGAACTGCGCGTCGCCGATGGATGCCGCCGCGTCCTCGAACACGTCGATGAACGTGTGGCCGATGCGGCGCCGCTTCTCTTCCGGCTCCTCGATCCCGGCGAGCGCGTCGAGAAAACGCTGCTCGGCGTCGATGACGATCAGCTCGATCCCGAGGTGCTGCCGGAACGTGCGCTCGACCTGCTCGGTCTCGTGCATGCGCATCAGTCCGGTGTCCACGTAGATACACGTGAGCTGATCTCCGATCGCGCGGTGCACGAGCGCGGCCGCGACTGACGAGTCGACACCACCGGAGAGCCCGCAGATCACGCGTGCGGACCCTGCCTGCTCCCGGATCTTGGTCAGCTCGTTTTCGATGAACGCGCCGGCCGTCCACGTGGGCTCCGCCTTGCACGCCTCGAATAGAAAGTTGGAGATGATCTCAGTGCCGCGCGGGGTGTGCGCGACCTCGGGATGGAACTGCACGCCAAAGATCGGTTTGCTCCGGTGCCGGAACGCGGTTACCGGGTTCGACCGGCTCGTCGCGATCACTGTGAACTCGGGTGGCGGCTGCTCCACGTGGTCGCCGTGGCTCATCCAGACGGTGACAGGCTCGCCTTCAGCGAACCCGCCGAAGAGCGTGTCCGCGTCCGTCACCGTCATCTCGGCTCGGCCGTACTCGCGCTTTCCTCCCCGCTTCACCTCTCCGCCGGAGACGTGCGCGATAACCTGCATGCCGTAACAAATTCCGAGGACCGGAGCGACGTCCAAGAGCGCTTTATCGATGAGCGGCGCGCCCTCGCCGTACACCGAGCTGGGGCCGCCGCTGAGGATGATTCCGTCAGGCGCCCAGTCGCGAATCCACTGCAGATCGCGCGTGGGCGGGTGGATCTCGGAGTAGACTCGTGCTTCCCTGACTCTGCGCGCGATGAGCTGCGTGTACTGGGCGCCGAAGTCGAGGATCAGAATGCGGGAGGTCACCGGGCGGAACGCGAAGAGCCGGCCAATCCAAGAAAAACAAGCATGGCTTGATTAAGGCGCAGCATGTCTTCGTCTTCGAGTCGGCCGACGCGCGACCCGAACTTGGCCTTCGGACTGGTAGTGATCTTGTCCGCCATGAGGTTGCTCGGCACCCGCAGCCCATTTCGCTCGCTCGGCTCAATCAGAACGCGAAACAGCGGAGCTTCCGTCATGTCCTTCGTGAAAACGCAGATTGTCATCGAACTCGCAGCGTCGAAATGATCGTCCTGAACGACGACGGCTGGACGCGGTTTGCCGGCGTACCCGCTGCCACCCGCGACTGTCCATATTTCGCCGCGCTTCACGCCGAGCCTATTTCGGAGACCGAGTCAACGAAATCCTGGTCTTCCTGTGCGTTGGCACTCTCAGCGACGGCCACTGACTGCCGGTGCGCCTGCGCCTTGAACGACCTGGATCGCACGTCTGGAACCCAGATCTGGATCGGGCGCAAGCCCTGACGCCGGAGGCGCTGGCGGTGGGCCCGCACCTTGTCCCGCGATGACTTCGACCGATCAGGCTTGGGCACAGCATCTCTCCGGAAAGCAGGTTACATGTAACCTACGCAGCGCGGAAATACCACGCTAGTCCTCGCGATCCTGGCTGACACGAACACGGCCGATCCTCATACGCTCGGCATCCACTGGAGGAAAAGCACCGCGAAGTTGTCGTGGCGCTTCTTGGATCCGCGCATAATGCAATAGTTCTCGCCGCCGACGACGGCGCAATGGGAATTCAGTCTGATCAACGCAAAAGGGATCAGTGCGCCTCCGTGCGGACCGCCGACACAAAGGAGGTGGTTCTCGGCGACAACCAGCTCGGCGGCTTCCTCCGGCGGGACGACGGTCAGACCAGCGAGATGGCCGCCGTCCTCTAACTCGGACTCGTCGCGCCGGTTTTCAGGCAGGCGTCTCGCTCTTGACTCGCCTGTCGCGTCGGTTACGCGCATTCTTTCCACGAGCACTGTTTTTTGACATGTAGTTACCCTTTTGAAAGACGTACCTGTCCCATTCGCGCACGACTCGCGCCCAGCGAGGCCACGCGCCGCTGGGCGGCGCTGCTCCAACAGATCTTCGAGGTCGACCCGCTCACGTGCCCGACGTACCACGGCCCCATGCGGATCGTCGCATTCATCACGCAGGCGTCAGTGATCCAGTGGGGCGCAGGGCAAGCCGACGCTCGCCCGCCGGTGCTCGCATGGTCGGCGATCGCGCCGCATACTCGACGAATACGCGACTGAACCCGATCGAAATTCCTTCTGTGAAGCGGCACCCCACGTCAAGCCCAGGATGTGTGTTCCTGCGCTTGCCGGTTGGTCCAGTGCAGGTGTCCGCGTGTCCTCGAGCGCGATCAGTTCATGCGGGAGCGGCTGGAGCTGCGTTATTCACGGCCAGGCGCCGGCTGCTGCTGAGCTTTGGACGCTGTTCGCAGTATCTAAGGTTGCAGTCCGATCCGTTCGAGGGTCCGCGCGTACCTCGGATCCCGCCGAAAGTCTTCGAGGAGTGGGTCGGCACGCAGCCCGATCAGCGTAGGAATATCCCAGCGAGCCGATTCGAGCATGGCGAAAGCGCTGTCAGCGTCACCGACCACCGCCAGTCCCAGTGCATAGTTGATCCGAGTGCGCTCATCGCTGATGGCGGCACGCAACTCGTTCACCACGCGTACCGCATCCGCGTTCCGACCGATCCGGCGATACGTGTAAGCCAGCGCCCCAATGACGCCGGGGTATCCGGGAGTCTGGTTGCGGGCGTGCTCCAGGGATTCCAGCGCCGCTGCGTAGTTACCATCGCGCGCTTCGACGGATCCCAGGTAATAGCGCGACAGTCCGAAGTCCGGTGACAGTGCCACGGCCCGCAGCAGCTCCACGCGACTTTGCGGATACTGTCCCCGCTGAGCCAGAATGATCCCGCTCGTGGCACTTGCCGGGTGCGACATCGGATCGAGCAGCAGGGCGTGGCGATTATGGTTCGCCGCTTCGTCGAGTCTTCCTAGCATCATGAGCAGCAGCGAGTAGTAATGGTGTGCCCACGTGTAGTTCGGGTTCAGGCGTATCGCGCGTTGGAACGACGAATCCGATGCGGCGAAATCTCCGTTAGAGGCAAGCACGAAGCCGCGCGAGGTGTGGGCTTCGGCGAGCGAAGAATCGAGCGCAATGGCACGGGTTGCCGCGACGTCCGCCAGCGGCAGCGCTTCGGAGCCGGGCATGTGTCCAAAGTTCAACATGTTCACGTACGCGTCTGCGATGGCCGCGTAGGCGAGCGCAAATGCCGGATCCCGCGCGACCGCCTCCCGGTAGTAGGCAAGCCCTTCCTCGCGACTCGCCCGGGTTCGATGATCCCACGCGAATCGGCCCTTCAGGTACAGCTCATAAGCGTGGAGGTCGCCGGTCGGCGCATCGGTCCGGACGCCTCCACGGACCGGCCATCGGGGTGCAAGGGCGTGCACCACCGCATCAGAGATCTCCTGCTGCACCGCGAAGACATGGGTCATCGGCCGGTCATATTCAGCGGACCAGAGGACGGCACTGTCGGCTGCGCCGATCAGCTGCGCCTTCACCTCCAGCCGCTCGCCAGTCCGCCGGATGCTGCCGTCCAGCACTGTCGCCACGCCGAAACGGTCGCCGATCGCCCGGGGCGACAGGCCCCGGCGTGTCAGGGCAGAAACAGCCGCCCGGCCGACGACCTTCAAACGGGGATCCCTGGCAATAAGCCGGATGACTTCGTCGGTGAATCCGACGGTGAGGTAGCCATCAGCGGCATCGTGCTCCAGGTTCGCGAACGGCACAACTGCAACCGAGCCCAGGTGCGTGGCGAAAGCCGTTGCCGCGCGAGCGCTGCGGAAACCCATCCCGTTGCGCGAGAGTACCCAGGCGCCGGATCCGATCAACAGCAGTGCGAGAGCTCCGGCACCGAACCATCCGACTCTGTGCCTGCGCAAGAGGAATACGCCCGCAATACGGGC
>JBPPMH010000113.1:0-37771 GCA_051305945.1 Gemmatimonadaceae bacterium | reverse complement strand
TCGGCGCAGATGATCATCATGAAGATCGTGACCGACGTGGCCCGGCCGGTCACCGAGCTGCGCAAGGCGGTGCCGCCGCACGTCGCGGCAGCGGTGGCGATGGCCCTGGCGAAGCTACCGGCGGACCGCTTCGAGAGCGCGAAAGCGTTTGCCGACGCGCTTCACAATCCGGCCTTCGCCTCGCCCGTTGCGACCGCCAGGACCGTCGCTGCCGCAGGCCTGGCTTCCCGTCGAGTCGCCCTGCCCGCCTTGATGGCCGTGAGCCTGCTGACCGTCGCGCTGATCGCCTGGGGGTGGAGTCGCCCGAGTCGCACGACGTCCGTCGCCCGCTATCCGACGACGCTTGGCGCGCCCGGTGCCCTCGATGGCATCACGTTCGGGGTCGAGGCGGCACTCTCACCCGACGGATCGTCATTGGTCTTCCGCAGTCCGCTGACGGGACCCGGCCAACTCTACATCAAGCGCCGCGACGAAGTCGCCGCGCGGCCGCTGGCCGGCACGGAAGGTGGGTCGGGACCGTTTTTCTCCCCCGACGGAGCGTGGATCGGATTCGTCGCAAACGGACAACTGCGGCGAATCCCGAGCACGGGCGGAGCGTCGCTCAAGCTCGCGGATTCCGTCGACGCGAGATTTAACCGCGGAGCGTGGCTGGAAGACGGTTCGATTGTCTACTACGACTATCCGGCCCATACGCTCCGCCTCCTCGGTTCCGGAGACGCCACATCAAAGGTGATCGTCTCGCCTGCGATGCTCGGCGGGCGCTACCCGTGGTTGCCCACGCCGCTTCCTTCCTCGCGGGGCGTCCTGTTCACGGCCCATCTCACGCAGTGCGTGGGACCTGTCAGCTGTCGTCCGAGCCGCGTGTTCGTGTACGACGCGCGCCGAGAGACCGTTCGCGCGCTCTTCGATGATGCCATCGGTGCCTGGTACGTTCCCACGGGACACGTGCTGTACCTGACCAGCGCTGGCACTCTCATGGCCGCGCCCTGGGACAACGCGGCGCTTGCCCCTGCCGGACGGGCGGTGCCTGTTCTGGACGGGATTCAGGCTCCGGGATTCCTGATCTCGGACGAGGGGACCGCGTATTACCTGCTGGGACGCTCGGAATTCGCGCCTGGCCCAGTGCCGAATGCGGTCGTCGTGTGGGTGGATCGCACCGGGCACGTCGAGCCGGTGGATTCCTCGTGGCAGGTGAATACGGGGGGCACCGACAACGGGTCCATCGGGACGGATTGGGGACTCGCCCTGTCGCCGGACGGACGGCGCATCGCGCTCACGCTGTTGACGGATCTTGGCACTGATATCTGGATAAAGCAGGTCTCCACAGGGCCGGTGTCACGGCTTACGCTGTACGCCGGTGTGGACCGATCGCCCGCTTGGACGCCTGACGGGCGAGCCATCACGTTTCTCTCGGACCGGCCCATCTCGACCGATACGACTCGGAAGGTGAACCCGTTCAACGTCTGGGAGCAGGCCGCTGACGGCACCGGCGAACCGAGGCTCGCGGCGCACCCGGGAGTGGACATCCTGGCGCGCAGGCTAGTGGCGACGGGATCCAACGCGACGGGCGCGGCGCTGTCGCCGGATTCCCGCTGGCTCGCGTACGTGTCGAACGAGCAGGGCGCGAACGAGGTGTTCGTCCGCCCGTTTCCAGATGTGAACGGCGGCAAGTGGCAAGTCTCGAGCGGCGGTGGCAGTGCTCCGCTCTGGGCGCACAACGGGCGCGAGCTGTTCTACGTCGCCAAGGGAAAGATGAATGTCGTGAGGATCCATCCAGGTCCGCCCTTTTCGGCAGAACCACCCCGCGTCTTGTTCACGATCCCGGACGGAGTCCGCGCGGGATCGCCGGTCCGGGGCACGTTTGCGATCACGCCTGACGATCAGCGGTTTCTCATGGTGCGAGACAACAAGTGGGAAGACATGGCGGGAACGCCTACGCTCGTGGTAGTTCAGAGCTTCTTCGACGAACTGCGGGCGAAGCTGAAGAGGTGATGCGCTGGGCTTCGTTGTGGGTTTGCTCGGCGGCTCGATGGCTTACACGGGACTTCTCGGCGGACGTGTCCGGCACACGGAGGTTCGCCCGGGCGCAGTGGAGGCGGACGCCATGACCATCGAGCCGCCACGACAGCGTCCGCCGGGGGAGTGAACCCGGCTATCCCTCGGCGCGCTCCTCGTTCTCGTCCTTCTTCACCATCTTCTCGACCACCTCCATGTCCTGCCGCTCAGAGGCAATCCCCAGCCGCAGCCGTCCGAAGAGACTCATATAAATATTCGCGATCCAGACGAGCGAGAAACCGGCGATGAGGTACCCGCGCCAATCCTCAAAAACCAGAGTGAACCGGGTCAGGAACAGCATCCCGATCGCGACATAGTGGCTGAAGCAGTACTCGCAGGTGAACACGTAGAAGAATTTGCGCGACAGGATGTTCCGGCTGGCGTTGCTCCGGGCGGCCAGCCACTCACGGAGTTCGCGGAAGATATCCTCGTGGGCGACCGTCCAGCTCACGCACGCGACTGGAATCGCAAAGAGGAACAGCAGGAGCACCTGGTGACCGATCGACACGTTGAGAACTCTATTGCTTGCCGCGCCAAAAAACCAACCGAGTCGTTCCCGATGACCGGTAGCCTGTAGTAACGTGCTTGCAGCTGAACTAAGGCGTTTGGTCAGCCATCGTGGCCATTTGATGAGACTCTGGAGCCTACACCCGCAGTACCTGGACCGAATCGGGCTCATCGCCCTGTGGCGGGAAGCGCTCCTCGCGCAGAAGGTCCTGTCTGGTGACACCCGCGGCTACCGCCGACATCCGCAGCTGCAACGCTTCCGTGACCATCCACAGCCGCTCGCATTTATCGCGAGCTATCTGCGCGCCGTAGCTCTGGAAGCAGATCGCCGCGGCTACCAATTCGACTCGGCGAAGATCGGCTGCGTCGAGGAAGCCGCTCCGTTTGAGGTAAGTACGGGGCAGCTACTATTTGAGTGGGAGCACCTTCTGCGAAAGCTCGAGATACGCGATCCGGCTAGAGCACGTATCCATCGAGCTGGTCCGGCTCCTGGTGCGCACCCGTCATTTCAAGTGGTGGAGGGGCCAGTGGCAAATTGGGAGCGGGGCATGGCCTGACTCGCCGCTACAGGGGATGGAGGTTTCGATGTCGGAAGCAAAGCCGAAGCTAACGTTCGAAGTCACCGCAACCCGCGTCGATGCACACGGGAGCGTCGCCACGTGCAAGTCGGCGACCATCCGCCTCGACACTGACCTGGCCGGGTCGCCGGATGCGTTCAATCCGGCGGAGCTGCTCCTCGCCGCGCTCGCTGCCTGCATCATCAAGGGTATCGAGCGGGTGGCGCCGATGCTCAGCTTCCAGATGCGGGGAGTCAAAGTGCGCGTGCACGGCATCCGGCAAGACGTTCCACCCAGGATGGAGGAGATCGAATATGAGATCCTGGTGGACACTGATGAGCCGGATGGACGTCTGGATCTCCTGCATCAGAACGTGAAGAAGTATGGAACGGTGTTCAACACGATCTTGCCCGGCACGTCGCTTCACGGTGTGCTGCGCCGCGCGCCCGAGGGCGACGGTAGTGTCGAGGATGGCGTGGCTTGATGCAGATCCGGCTCTTGCGAACATGTCGAAAAAAAACTAAAATATCGACATGTTCGCCAGACCTGTCGATCCGGACGACCTGAGCCAACCACGCGTCGGGCTGAAGCCCGGTCCCAGTCGCCCAAGCTTCGACTCTGCAAGGGCTTACAACGAGCTGCCGCTCCTTCCGCCTAGCGCGGACCTGGAGACCAGGGCGGTTCTAAAGGCCTGCATCGAGGCGCGCGCAGCCGTAGCTGAGCTCAAGCAGACGGGTCGGCTCTTGCCCAACCAGGCCGTCCTGATCAATACCATCCCCCTGCTCGAGGCGCGGGCCAGCTCGGCGATCGAAAACATCGTCACGACCACGGATGAACTTTTTCGCTACGCCCAGCCGGATCGCGAACAACTCGCGGACCCCGCGACGAAGGAAGCCTTGCGGTACCGAACCGCGCTGCGCGATGGCTTCGAGGCATTACAGAAGAAACCGCTCGCGACGGGAACAGCGATTGACGTATGCCGCACGCTCCTCGGAGTGAACCTCGATGTGCGCCGGGTGCCCGGGACTGCGCTGATGCACGCCACCACCGGCCAGATCGTGTACACGCCCCCTGAAACCGAAAAGTTGTTGCGTGATCTGCTCGCCAACTGGGAGCGGTTTCTGCACGAAGCGGAGGACGTCGATCCGCTGGTTCGCATGGCGGTAGCGCACTACCAGTTCGAGGCCATTCACCCTTTCACCGACGGTAACGGGCGCACCGGGCGGATCCTCAACCTGCTCTTTCTAGTGGATCAGAAGCTCCTGGAGCTTCCGGTGCTCTACCTGAGCCGGGCCATCAACCAGCGCAGGTCTGACTACTACCGGCTGCTGCTGGCCGTGACCACGCACGACGCGTGGGAAGAGTGGATACTCTATATGTTGCGCGCGGTCGCCGAGACCGCGCACTGGACTACGGAACGAATTCGCGCCATTCGCAAGCTCATGGGAGAGACGACCGAGTACGTCCGAAGAGAAGCGTACGGCGTACATAGCCGGGAGTTGATGGAGCTCGTCTTCGTCCAGCCCTATTGCCGGATCAGGGACGTGGTCGAGGCGGGGATAGCTCAGCGGCAAACGGCTGCCGTTTACCTCAAGAAGCTGTGTGACGTGGGAGTGCTGGAGGAAAACAAAGTTGGCCGTGAGAAGCTGTTCATCAATCCACGCCTGATGCGGCTCCTCACGATGGAGCAGCCCGGCGATCTCTCGTTTCCGGCGCAGCCGTGAAGGTCGTCGTCGTCGGTGGCGGACCCGCCGGCCTGTACACGGCCCTGCTCCTCAAGCAGGCCGATCCCGCGCACGAGGTGACGGTCCTCGAACGCAACCGCGCTCATGACACGTTCGGCTGGGGCGTCGTCTTCTCCGACCAGACGCTGGAGAACTTCCGCGCCGCCGACGAGCCGACCTACCGCGCGATCACGGAGAACTTCGCGCACTGGGACGACATAGACATCGTCGTGCGCGGGCGCCGCATAACCTCCGGCGGACACGGCTTCAGCGGCATCGGACGCAAGACGCTGCTCGGCATCCTCCAGGACCGCGCCGCCAAGCTGGGAGTGGATCTCCGGTTCAGGACCGAAGTCAGCGCTATCGCCGACCTCGAGAAGCTCGGACTCGGCGACGCGGACGTGATCGTCGTCGCCGACGGAGTGAATAGCGCTTTCCGGGCCGAGTACTCCGCCACCTTCGTGCCCGACCTGGACACGCGCACGGCACGCTTCATCTGGCTCGGGACGACGCTGCCGCTCGACGCCTTCACGTTCTTCTTCGTCGAGAACGCGGCGGGCGTGTTCCAGGCGCACTGCTACCGCTTCGACTCGACACACTCGACCTTCATCGTCGAATGCGACGAAGCGTCGTGGCGCGCGGCCGGCTTCGACGGGATGGACGTAGCTTCCACGATCAAGGCGTGCGAGCAGCTTTTCGGCGAATGGCTGCAAGGACACCCCCTGCTGTCGAACGACACGCGCACGGCCGGCTCGCCGTGGACGACGTTCACCCGCGTGCGCAATACCCTGTGGTATCACGGTAACGTCGTCCTGACCGGCGACGCCGCCCACACGGCGCACTTCTCGATCGGGTCGGGCACCAAGCTCGCAATGGAGGACGCGATCTCGCTCGTCCGCGCGCTCTCGACTGAGACGACGATCCCGCGTGCGCTCGCTCGCTATCAGGACGAGCGCTCCATCGAAGCCCTCCGCCTCCAGAACGCAGCACGCAACTCGATGGAATGGTTCGAGCACGTCAAGCGCTACATCCACCTCGAGCCCGAGCAGTTCGCCTACAGTCTGCTCACCCGCAGCCAGCGCGTGAGCCACGAAAACCTGCGCCTCCGGGACACGAAATACGTCGAAGGGATGGAGCGCTGGTTCGCCAGTCGCGCCGAATCGGAGCACGCACCGGGCAGCCCTGCCGAAGCCAACGGAGAGCGCCCGCCGCCGCCGATGTTCACGCCGTACCACATGCGCGGGATGACGCTCGTGAATCGCGTGGTCATGTCACCGATGGACATGTATTCCGCCACCGACGGCACGCCCAACGACTTCCACCTCGTCCACCTCGGTGCCCGCGCGGTCGGCGGCGCGGCGCTCATCGTCACCGAGATGACCTGCGTCTCTCCCGAGGCGCGCATCACCCTCGGCTGCACGGGGATGTACACCGACGAGCACGTGACCCGTTGGAAGCAGATAACCGACTTCGTCCACACGTGGTCGCCCGCGAAGATCTGCCTCCAGCTCGGACATTCCGGCCGCAAGGGATCCACCTGCCTCCCGGGACAGGGCGGGGAAGACACGCCCCTCGCCGACGGCGGCTGGGAAGTGACCGGCCCGTCGCCGATCGCGTACTGCGACAGTCTCCCCGCTCCCCGCGAGATGACGCGCGCCGACATGGACGCGGTGCGCGAGCAGTTCGTGCGTGCCACGACGATGGCCATCGAAGCGGACTTCGACATGATCGAGCTGCACTGCGCGCACGGCTATCTGCTGTCGAGCTTTCTCACGCCGGTGAGCAACGCGCGCACCGACGAATACGGCGGCAGCGTGGAGAACCGCCTCCGGTATCCGCTCGAAGTATTCTCCGTGATGCGCGAAGTGTGGCCTGCCGACCGGCCGATGTCGGTGCGCGTATCCGCGACCGACTGGACCGACGACGGCCTGACCGAAGAGGATGCCAACACGATCGCCCGGGCGTTCGTCGAAGCCGGCGCTGACATCATCCACGTCTCCACCGGCCAGACGACCGCCGATGCCAAGCCGGTGTTCGGCCGGCTGTTCCAGACGCCGTACAGCGACCGCATCCGCAACGAGGCCCGCGTCCCGACGATCGCCGTGGGAAACATCACCGAGCCTGACCAGGTGAACTCGATAATCGCGTCGGGCCGGGCCGATCTCGTCGCGATCGGACGCCCGCATCTCACCGATCCCCACTGGACGCTGCGCGCTGCCGCCGAGCTGGGGTACGCTGCATTCGAGTGGCCCAGGCAATACTATCAGGGCGGCGTACAGCTCCGGCGGGAGATCGAGCGCCGTCGGACGATGGCGCAGTGAGCCGTTCGACACTTTGACCACGACGACCATCAACGCTGACGAGCGGTACCTGGATGGCAAGCACGCGATCGTCACCGGCGGCGGACGCGGCATTGGCGCGGCCGTCGCCGACGCACTCGCTCGCCGCGGTGCGAGCGTCACCGTGATGGGCCGGACGATGTCAGCCCTCGAGCTGGCCGCGGCCGATCTGCGCCAGCGGCATGGCGTCGCGGCGCTGGCTGTCGAGTGCGACGTGTCGGACGGGCAGGCCGTAGCGCGCGCATTCGACAGCGCGGCGAAGGAGCAGGGCGATGCCTATGTGCTCGTGAACAATGCCGGCGGTGGCGAGAGCGCCGCGTTCGCGGACACCGACCGCGAGCTCTGGGACTGGACCCTCGGACTGAACCTGACCGGCACCTATCTGTGCACGTCGCGCGTCCTCCCCGCGATGCTCGCGGCCGGCGCGGGACGGATCGTCAACATCGCGTCCACCGCCGCGCTGCGCGGCTACCGGACGATGACCGCGTACTGCGCGGCCAAGCACGGCGTGCTGGGCCTCACGCGCGCGCTCGCGCTCGAGACCGCGCGGCACGGGGTGACCGTGAACGCGGTCTGCCCCGGATACACGGACACCGATCTCGCGCAGGCGGCCGTGCTCAACATCGCCAACGCCAAGAGCGTGTCGAAGGAAGAAGCGCTCGCCATTCTTCTGAAATCCATGCCGCAGGGCAGGCTGACGACGGCCGCGGAGGTCGCGACCGCGGTCGCGTGGCTGTGCGCGCCGGAATCAGCGGCGGTGACCGGCATCGCGCTGCCGATCGCGGGCGGTGAAGTCGGATGAAGGCGCCGCGCCATTTCGACTGGAAGGTGGATTCGGGCGTGGCAACCATCACGCTCGACCGCCCGGAAAGAAAGAACCCGCTCACGTTCGAGGCGTATCGCGAACTGACCGACACGTTCCGCGCGCTGGTGGACGAGCCCAACATCAAGGCCGTGGTCATCACCGGCAACGGTGGGAACTTCTCCAGTGGCGGCGACGTCCACGAGATCATCGGCCCGCTGGTGCAGATGAAGACCGAAAACCGCCACGCCGAGCTGCTCAAGTTCACCCAGCTCACCGGCGATCTGGTCAAGGCGATGCGCGCGTGTCCGCAGCCGATCGTCGCCGCGATAGACGGCGTGTGCGTCGGCGCGGGCGCGATCATCGCGATGGCGAGCGACCTCCGACTCGGCACGGAGCGCAGCAAGGTCGCGTTCCTGTTCGTGCGCGTCGGACTGTCCGGCGCGGACATGGGCGCGTGCGCGATCCTCCCGCGGATCATCGGGCAGGGACGCGCGAGCGAGCTGCTCTTTCTCGGCCGGACGATGAGCGGCGAGGAAGCCGAGCGGTGGGGATTCTACAACCGCATCGTCAAGCCCGACGCGCTCCAGCAGGAGGCGGCCGCGCTCGCCGCGACGCTCGCCGCCGGCCCGACCGCCGCGCACGCGGTGACCAAGCGCGCGCTGCACGAGGAATGGGACATGAGCGTGGACGACGCCATTGACTACGAGGCCCGCGTGCAGGCCGAGTGCATGCGCTCGAACGACTTCGAGCGGGCGTACCGCGCGTTCGTGAAGAAGGAGAAGCCGGCGTTCCAGGGCGACTGATGCACGCCGAGCCGCTCGACTGGCCCTTCTTCACCGACGAGCACCGCGCGTTCGCGGGCGCGCTGTGGTCGTGGGCCGCCGACCTGCCCGACAGCCACCCGGCCGACGTGGACGCAGAGAGCAAGGCGCTGGTACGTCAGCTCGGCGACGGCGGCTGGCTGCGCCACGTCGTGCCCGCGGCGTACGGCGGCGCCAGCGAGCGGCTGGACGTGAGGACGCTCTGCCTCGCGCGCGAGATCCTCGCGCGCCGGTCCGGACTCGCCGAGTCCGCGTTCGCCATGCAGGGACTCGGCGCGGGACCGATCGCGATGTTCGGCTCGGAGAGCCTGAAGGAGCGGTATCTCCCGGCCGTGGCGCTGGGCGATTCGATCCCGGGCTTCGCGATCTCGGAAGCGGAAGCGGGGTCCGACATCGCCGCGATGCGGACGACGGCGCGGCGCGACGGCGACTCGTTCGTGATTGACGGGGAAAAGACCTGGATATCCAACGCCGGCATCGCTGATTGGTACGTGGTGTTCGCCCGCGCCGAGGGGGCGGACAGGAAGTACGTCGCGCTCGTAGTGGAGGCGGGCGATCCCGGGTTCGCGGTGACGGAGCGGATCGAAGCAATGGCGCCGCATCCGCTCGGCACGCTCGCCTTCACGAAGTGCCGCGTGCCGGCGGACCGGCTCGTCGGCGATCCGGAAGGCGGGCTCAAGGTCGCGCTCGGCACGCTGGACGTGTTCCGGAGCGCGGTTGGCGCCGCGGCCGTCGGCTTCGCGCGCCGCGCGCTCGACGAAGCACTCAAGCACGTGACGGCGCGGAAGGTCTTCGGTCAGGTCCTCGCCGACATGCAGCTCACGCAGGCGCGCATCGCGCGCATGGCCACCGACATAGATGCCGCCGCCCTGCTGGTGTATCGCGCCGCGTGGACGCGCGATGCCGGCGCGGCGCGAATTACGCTCGAGGCGGCGATGGCCAAGATGTTCGCCACCGAGATGGCGCAGCGCGTCATTGACGACGCGCTCCAACTCCTCGGCGGACGCGGCGTCGTCGCGCACAGTCCCGTCGAGCGGCTGTACCGCGAGATCAGGGCGCTGCGCATCTACGAGGGAACCACCGAGATCCAGCAGCTCGTCATCGCCGGTCAGGTTCTCGGCGCGTACAAGGCTGGAGTCGAAGCCGGGAATGGCTGAGCAGCTCTCGCCGCACGAGCTGGAGCCGACCGGGCACGCGGACACGTTCTGCGCGGACCATCTGCCGCCGCGGGAGCTGTGGCCGGTGCGCGACTGGAGCGGGATACCGGAGCTCGACTACCCGCTGCGCCTGAACTGCGCGGCCGAGCTGCTGGACGGCGCGGTCGAGCGCGGCGACGGCGACCGGATCGCGGTCAGGTCGCCGACGGAGCAGTGGACATATCGCGAGCTGCTGGAGCGCGCGAACAGGATCGCGCGCGTGCTGGTGGAGGACTTCGGGATGGTCCCGGGAAACCGCGTGCTGCTGCGCGGCCCGAACATGCCGATGCTTGCGGCGTGCTGGTTCGCCGTGCTCAAGGCGGGCGGGGTGGTTGTGTGCACGATGCCGCTCCTGCGTGAGCGGGAGCTACGCTTCATCGCCGACAAGACCGACCTGAAGCTGGCGCTGTGCGATGCGCGGTTCACGGAGGAGTGTGAGAGGGCGGTCGCGACCCGCGGAACCGGCGGCCGGCGACAGGGCGCGCGCACGGTCGCCTTCGGCGCGGATGCGGCCGGCACGCTCGAGGCGCTCATGGCACGCAAGCCGGCGACGTTCGATTGCTGCGACACGGCGGCCGAAGACACCGCGAGCATCGCCTTCACGTCCGGCACGACCGGACAGGGGAAGGGCACGATGCACTCGCACCGCGACATGCTCGCCATCACCGACTGCTTTCCGAAGTACGTGTTGAAGGCGTCGCCCGACGATCTCTTCTGCGGATCGCCGCCGCTCGCGTTCACCTACGCGCTCGGCGGCCTGCTGCTCTTTCCGCTGCGCATCGGCGCGTCGGCGCTGCTCGTGGAGCAGGGTGCGCCGCCGCACCTGCTCAAGGCGATCACGGAGAATCGTCCCACGGTTTGCTTCACCGCGCCCACCGGCTACCGCGCGATGTGCGGATTGCTGGCGGAGCACGACGTGTCCAGCCTGCGGCTGTGTGTGTCCGCGGGCGAGACGCTGCCGGTGAGCGTCTTCGAGATGTGGCGCGACGCCACTGGTCTAGAGATCATAGACGGGATCGGTGCCACCGAGATGCTGCACATCTTCATCAGCGCGTCGGGCGCCGACATCCGTCCGGGCGCGACCGGCAAGGTCGTCCCCGGCTACTCCGCGAAGATCGTCGCCGAAGACGGAACGGACGCGCCGGTTGGCACCATCGGGCGCCTCGCCGTCCGCGGGCCGACGGGGTGCCGTTACCTGGACAATCCCGAGCGGCAGGCCGAGTACGTGCGCGACGGCTGGAACTTCACCGGCGACTCCTACCTGATGGATGCGGACGGCTACTTCTGGTACCAGGCGCGGACCGACGACATGATCATCTCGTCCGGCTACAATCTCTCGGGACCGGAAGTGGAGAACGTGCTGCTGGAGCACGTGGCGGTGCAGGAATGCGCCGTCGTCGGCGTCCCGGACGAGGCGCGGGGGCAACTGGTGAAGGCGGTGATCGTGCTCCGGTCCGGCTTCGGCGGCAGTCCCGAGCTGGTGAAGGAGCTGCAGGATTTCGTGAAGGCGCGGATCGCACCGTACAAGTATCCGCGCGCCGTCGAGTTCGTGGACGCGCTGCCGCGGACCGCGACGGGCAAGCTCCAGCGCTTTCGTCTCAGGGAGACGGCGCAATGAGCGACGAGAATCCGCGCGTGCTGCGGCCCGACGGCTGGCCGCGGCCGTCCGGCTACAACGACGGCGTGAGTGTATCCGGCAGGTTGGTCGTGCTCGCGGGGCAGATCGGGTGGAACCCGCTCTCCTGCCAATTCGAGACGGACCAGCTCACCGCGCAAGTGCGCCAGGCGCTCGCGAACATCGTCACGCTGCTGGCAGAAGCAGGCGCGGAGCCGCGACACCTGGTGCGGATGACGTGGTTCGTGACCGACCGGGAGGGGTACCTGGGCGCGCGGCGCGAGATCGGTGCCGCGTACCGGGAAGTGATCGGCGCGCACTACCCGCCCATGACACTCGCTATCGTGAGCGGGCTCGTCGAGGCTCGCGCCAAGGTGGAGATCGAGGCGACCGCGGTGGTTCCCGGGTGACCGCGCGTGAAGCGGTCATCGTGGACGCGGTGCGCACGCCGGTCGGACGGCACCGCGGCGCGCTCTCCCGTGTCCGTCCGGACGACCTCGCCGCGATCGCGATCACGGGACTGATCGCCCGCACGGGAGTCGATCCCAAGGGAATAGACGACGTGATAATGGGGTGCACCAACCAGGCGGGCGAGGACAGCCGCAACGTGGCGCGGATGGCGTTGCTGCTGGCGGGGCTGCCGGTCGAGGTGCCGGGGCAGACGGTGAACCGCCTGTGCGGGTCCGGGCTGCAGGCGGTGGCGAGCGCGGCGCAGGCGATCCGCGCGGACGAAGGCGAGTGCTTCATCGCGGGCGGCGTCGAGAGCATGACTCGCGCGCCGTGGGTGATGCTCAAGCCCGACGAGCCGTTTGCGCGGGGCATGCCGAAGACCGCGGACTCGACGATCGGGTGGCGATTCGTCAACTCCGCGATGCCGGCGGATTGGACGATCTCGATGGGCGAGACGGCCGAGCGCGTGGCCGAGCGATATGGGATCACGCGCGCGGAGCAGGATGCGTTCGCGCTCGAGAGCCAGCAGCGGACCGCGCGGGCGCTGAGCGGCAACGTTTTCGCGGACGAGATCGTGCCGGTGACGACGACGGATGCGCAGGGTCGTTCGAGCGTGGTCGAGCGCGACGAGCATCCGCGTCCCGAGACCACGGCGGAGGCGCTCGCCGCGCTCCGTCCCGCGTTCGCGAAAGACGGCGGCACTGTAACGGCCGGCTCCGCCAGCGGGATCAACGACGGCGCGAGCGCGGTGCTGGTGATGGAGCGCGGCGCGGCGGAGCGCGCGAAGCTGCGCCCGATCGCGCGCATACTCGCGAGCGCCGTGGCCGGCGTCGCGCCGGATGTGATGGGGCTCGGCCCGGTTCCCGCCACGCGCAAGGCACTGGAGCGCGCGGGCCTCTCGGTGTCCGATCTCGACGTGGTAGAGCTGAACGAGGCATTCGCCGCGCAGGCGATCGCGTGCATCCGCGATCTCGATCTCGACCCCGCGAAGGTGAACGTCAACGGCGGCGCGATCGCGCTCGGCCACCCGCTCGGCTCGAGCGGCGCGCGCATCATGACGGCGCTGGTGCACGAGCTGCGCCGGCGAAAGGCGAGATACGGCCTCGCGACGATGTGCATCGGAGTGGGACAGGGGATCGCGACGATCGTGGAGCGCGTCGAATGAGCGGGAAGACCGTCGCGATCGTCGGCGCCGGCACGATGGGCCAGGGTATCGCGTACGCCGCGGCCGCCGCGGGCTACGCCGTCGCGATCACGGACGCGTCCGCCGACTCTCTCACGCGCGCGATGGACGCGATCCGGTCGGCCGTTCGCGGCGGGCTGGAGCGCGGCAAGCTGTCTCAGGAGGAGCACGACGACGTGCTCGAGCGGATCTCCGCGCACGCGAGCCTGGGAGACGCGGTGGGCGAATCTTCGATCGTCATCGAAGCGGTTCCCGAGATTCTGGCGGTGAAGCGCGCGGTGTTCGCGAAGATCGAGGCGGGCGCGGGCGAGGCCACCGTGTTGGCGACCAACACCTCGTCGCTGTCCATCTCCGAGATCTCGAGGGATGTGAGCCGGCCCGAGCGCGTCGTCGGGATGCACTTCTTCAATCCGGTGCACGCGATGAAGCTGGTCGAGGTCGTGCGCGGCAAGGAAACGTCCGCGGCCACCATCGCGCGCGCGAAGAGTTTCGCGGCGGCGCTCGGCAAGACGCCCATAGTCGTCGAGGACACGCCGGGATTCGCGACGAGCCGGCTCGGCGTGGTGCTCGGGCTCGAAGCGATGCGAATGCTGGAGCAGGGAGTCGCTTCCGCCGAAGACATTGATACCGCGATGCGGCTCGGCTACAACCACCCCGTGGGACCGCTCAGGTTGAGCGACATCGTCGGCCTCGACGTGCGCCTCGCGATCGCCGACCACCTGCACGCGACGCTCGGCGGCGACACGTACCGCGCGCCCGACGTGCTGCGAAGGATGGTTTCAGAGGGGAGGCTGGGCCGGAAGTCCGGCGAAGGGTTTTACCGCTGGACTGAAGAGGAGAGCTGATGGCCGTCGCCGGGATCCGCGTTACCGACTGCCACGTCCACGTGCATCCGTGGCGCGACATGCCCGACGACATCGTCGAAGTGCTCAAGCGCGGGCAGCAGGACATCGACCTGCTCATGGAAGCCATGTACGATCCCACGCTGCTGCTCCGCATGATGGACGAGGACGGCATCGACCGGGTCGGGCTCGTCAACTATCCGTCGCCGGACGTGATGCGCACGGACTGGCGGATCAACGAGCACGCCGCGCGGTATTCCGCGGCCGATCCCGCGCGGCTGATGCCGTTCGGCGGGGTGCATCCGCGCTACACCAGCGATCCCGCCGGCGACGTGGATGCGCTCATCGATCTGGGCGTACGGATGCTCAAGCTGCACCCGAACCACCAGCAAATGACGGCCAATGCGTATACCGACGGTCTCGAGGCGCTGGGCAAGATATACAGCCGGTGTGAAGAGCGCGGCCTGCCCGTGCTGATCCATACCGGCACCAGCATCTTCCCGCGTGCACGCAACAAGTTCGGCAACCCGCTGGAGCTGGACGATGTCGCGCTCGATTTCCCCGAGCTGCAGATCGTGCTGGCGCACGGCGGTCGGCCGTTCTACATGGGTGAGGCGTTCTTCGTGCTGCGCCGGCACCGGAACGTGTGGTTCGATCTTTCCGGCATTCCGCCGAAAGCTCTGCTCGAGTATTTCCCCAAGCTCGCCGAGCTCGAGAACAAGCTGTTATGGGGCACCGATTGGCCGAGCCCCGGGGTGACGCGGATGCGGCGGAATGTGGATCAGTTCCTGGAGCTGCCGCTGTCGGACTCGCTCAAGCGTGCCGCGCTCGAGACGAACCCCGAGCGATTGCTGCCGGTTGGTGGACGGACCGCCTAGCCGGCCGTCGGAAGCGTGCGGCGGACCGGCGGCGACCCCTCGAGAGTCCGCCAGATGTTGTAGATGAAGCAGTAGGCTGCAACCGCTCCCATCACGCCGCCGATCGCCAGCAGATAGATGGATGCGCGCTCGCCATGCGCCCGCACGGCGAAACCGCCGGTGAGCAGAGCGAGGCCGGTGTTCGCCAGCCAGAGCTGCGCGACCGCGATCTGCACGTTGTGGATCGCGTTGCCCGTAAATCGCGGCATCACGTGGTACGACACGCCGTAGATCATCATGCTCACGAAGCCCAGCAGGTTCATGTGCAGATGGGCGGTCCGGTACACCGCCATCTCCGGATGCACGGCCATGATGACTCCCAGCGTGACGCCGAGGCCGAGCCACACGAGCGCCGCCTTGATGAATGCCTTCGAGAACCAGTCCATCAGGGCGTTGTGTCGCCGCCCACCTGCTCGAGTGCCTGCACCAGCGCCGCGGCGTCGAGTCCCGCGACCTTCGCGGCCTCGGTGAGTGTGCGCGCGCCACCGCAGCAGGTGTCTATGCCGTACGACCGCAGGACCGCCGCGGTCTCGGGGCGGAAATGCACCAGCTCGTGCACGGTCCAGGCCGGATCAATTTTCACGCTATTGTCTATTTGCATCGGTTACTCCGAATAGGAATTGATTTGGGGGCGGCTATCCGCCCGGGTTCAGCCGACCGACGCCAGTTGCCGAGGCGCGGCGATCCAACTGCGCAGATAGTCAATGACGTCACCGGCCGTGTAGCTGGTCCGCCCATGGAGAAAGCCGGCGATCGTCGTGAGGTCGTCACCGCTCGTGACGAGCGGCGGCTCATCCTCGCCCGTGACGCGCAGCTGCGGCTGGCCGATGTTGGCGGTGAGCGCGTTGCACAGGCATTGCCGGCCGACGGTGTCCTCGATCGCTCCGCCCTTGCGGACGTAATCCTCCACGGGCTCCGCGGAGCAGCGAAATCCGATGCGCCCGTCGTCGCGCTTGTACGCCACCCGGAGGTAGCCGAGGTCGCACAGCCGCTGCCGCTCGGCCTTGCCGGTTTCGCCGTTCCAGCGGACGACCTTGAACGGGTAGCCCGTGGGCGAGGCGCGCGGATCGGTCATGACCTCCACTTCGCCGCGCGCGGCGTGCTCGAGAATCTCCTGCTTGAGCCCCGGCTCGAGCCCGGACTCCTCGCAGAACGCGAACAGCGTCCCCACCTGCACGCCCGCCGCGCCGACCTTCAGCGCATCCACGAGATGCTGCGGCGAACCGGAGCCGCCGGCGATCCAGAAGGGCAGGCCGAGCTCTCGCAGCTTGGCCATGTCCACGTTGTCGCGCTCGCCGTACAGCGGCTCACCCCGCTCGTTGAACCGGGGTTCGCCACGCGGCGGGGCGTTGTGTCCTCCCGCCGTCGGACCTTCGACCACGAATCCCTCCACGCTTCCATTCGCCTTGCGAGCCAGCGTCGTGGCGAGGGAGTTCGCGGAAACGATCGGCAGGAACGCCGGACGCCTCACCGGCACCGAACGGTCCACGCCAAGCTCGGCCGGATCGAGCGACATGGACATCGCATCGCCGGCGGCCAGACCTTCGATCTCGAGCTTCATCGTCGCGGTCCGATGCTCGGCCAGCGCGTCGAGCACGCCCGGTATCTCGCGCGGGATCCCCGCTCCCATGAGCACGTAATCCACATTCGCGAGCATCGCGCCGTACAGCGACGCGATGTTCGGCAGTTGCACTTTCGTGAGCAGGTTGATCCCGACCTGGCCGGAGTGGCCCTCCTTGGCAAGGTACACCTCCACGAAGTTCGCCAGCATCGTGAGCTGTTGCCGCTCGATGCTAACCGGCAGCTTGTACATCTGCAGCAGCTTATACCGCTCGCCGCGCGCCCTTCCCGCGGAGCGGAAATACTTGTGCAGCGCCGCGTCGGCCACGCCCGGAATCGGGAAGTGCTTCATCGCGCGGCGCAGGTGCCCGCCGGCATCCCCGTCCTGCAGCCGCCGGACGAAGACGGTGTCGAGCACGGTCCCGGAGACCACTCCGAGCTGGCCGCGGGTGGATACGGCGCGAGCGAGCTTCCAGTTGGAAATCGCTACGCCCATCCCGCCCTGGATGATTTGTGGGAGTTTGGCCGCTTCAGGCATTTGGGTCACTCGGTGTCGTCGTAAGGCGCGATGGGCTCGTGCGTCCAGCCGGAATCGAAGTTAGTGCTCGTCTCCACGCCGGGCGCCATGTCCGGCAAACGCCGCTCAGCCACCGCCCGATTAAGGTCGGTCGTCGAGATGATGCCGGCAAGGCGGCCGCTGTCCATCACCAGCAGCCGGTGAACGCCGGCCTTCTGCATCAGTCGCGCGGCCGCGATCGCGGTCTCGTCCGGTCCGATCGTCTTGACCGATGTAGTCATTGCGTCCGCCACGGAGTACTCGTCGAGCGCGTCCATGCCTGGGTCGGACACGACCGCGAAGCGCCTGTCCACCTCCGTGTCGGCGTCGCTCAGCAGATCGGTGAAGAACGCGCCGTCGCTGAGCGTGTCGTCGGCGAGCACCATGTCGGCATCGTCGTCCATCTGGGAGAGGTCGTACAATTCGACTTCGGCCTCCGGCGCGCGCGTGCTTTCCGGTGGCGCGGCGGCGAACGCCAGCAGATCGCTCGCCGAGATCACTCCCAAGAGCTTGCCGCCGCTGGAGACCGGCGCCCCGCTGATGTGCTCGCGCGTGAAGATCTCCATGGCGTCGCGCAGCGAGGTTCCGGGCGTGACGGTGATCGGCTCGCTGGTCATGATGTCGCGTACCTTCAACATTGTCGTGTCCTCCACCCCCGTTGGATGCCTCATTCGGTGGCACTCGCCTGCGTCATGAGCACCGGCCCCGAGCCCTGGCGCAGGATGAATTCCGCGGTGCTTCCGAGGAAACGGCCATGCCGGGGGTCATGAATCCCGCATCGTCCACCGCTACCAGCACGACACGCACGCCGTCCTCCGGCAGGTTCCGCGCGAGCAGCAACGGTTGTCGGGAATGTCTGGCGATCCGCTCGGCCGTGCTCCCCAACAGCTTCCACACGCCGGACCGCCGTCCGTGCGATCCGACGACCAGCAGACGCGCGTCCATTTCATCGGCGATTGCCGGCAGCCTGTCCTCGGGCCGTCCCACGGTGACAGTGGCTTCCGCCGGGCGCTCCAGCGTCGCGGAAAGCTCCCGCAGGCGCTCCTCCGCGCCGCGGGTCGCGCCCTCGATCAGCGTCGCGATCGGAGGATAGAATCCGCTCAGAAAACGCGGTGGCTCCGGCAGCCAGACCGAGTGCGCGAGCACGAGCTTGCCGCCGAGCAGATGCCGCGCCGTCCAGCGGGCCGCTGCCAGTGACGGCTCGGCAAAGTCAATCCCTACGACTATCGGTTGGACATCCATTGCTGTGGCCCCGTGGTTTCAAAGAAGAAGTTGCCTCCGGCGGGAGCGCGGGGCAGTCGGGGAAGTCTGTACCGCATGTAGGGGCACTGCCGCAGCGGCTCAGTACAACGGATGCCCGCGCATGCGGTTGAAGGCTTTGTCGAGCTCGCCGCCGAAGACCACGACCGTACCGACCGCGACGATGACGAGCCACTGCTCGGCGGTCGGAGGCACAGTGTCGAAGATCCTCTGGAAAGGGGAGAGATACAGCGCGGCAGCGTGGGCGATCGCCGCGGCTACCAGGCTCAGGAATAGCGGCTTGTTGGACAGCGGCGGAATGGTGAAGACCGAACGCTCCAGCGAGCGGCAGTTGAAGACGTGGAAGAATTGGAACACCACCATCTGCGTCATGGCCACCGAGCGGGCGGCGGCGAGGTCGTTCGTGGTCGTCAGTACCCACCAGAATACGCCGAGCGTCCCCGCGGCGAGCACAACTCCGATCAGGCCCAGGCGGCCGAGCAGGCGGCGATCCAGGACTCCTTCCGCGGGCGACCGCGGCCGCCGCCGCAGCAACCCGGGCTCGCCGGGCTCGAACGCGAGCGCGACGTCCTGCAGGCCGTTGGTGACGAGGTTGATCCAGAGAATCTGCGCCGCCGCGAACGGCAGCGGCCAGCCGGCGACGAGCGCGAACATCAGCGTGAGGACCTCGCCGGCCGCCGTAGACAGCAGGAAGAACGTGACTTTGCGGATGTTCGAGAAGACTACGCGCCCTTCCTCCATCGCCGCCGTTATGGACGCGAAGTTGTCGTCGGCGAGGATCATGGACGACGCCTCGCGCGCGACGTCGGTGCCGCTCGATCCCATCGCGATGCCAAGATGCGCCGCGCGCAGCGCCGGCGCGTCGTTGACGCCGTCGCCGGTGACGGCCACGATCTCGCCGGACCGCTTCAGGCTCTCGACTATGCGCAGCTTCTGCTCGGGCGCGACACGGGCGAAGACATTATGCGTTCGCACCGCCGCGTCGAGCTCGGTCGCGGACATCGCCGCCATCTCGCGGCCGGTGACCACTCCCTCGTCGCGCGCGAGCCCGAGCTGCCGGCCGATCGACTCCGCGGTGTTGACGTGGTCGCCGGTGATCATCAGCACGCGGATCCCAGCGGCCCGGGCGGCCTCCACCGCGGCGATGGATTCCTCCCGCAGCGGATCTTCGAGCGCGATGAACCCGATGAACGTGAGGTCGCGGATGGATTGATCGCGCACCGCTTCGCCGACATAGTCGCGCGATGCGACCGCGAGGACCCTGAGTCCGCGTGACGCCAGCGCCGCGGCCTTTTGCGCGAGGCCGTCCGCGTCGAGATCCACCCGCGCGGTGATTCCCGCCGTGCCGATGAGCATGTGCGCGCACCGGGCCAGCACGGCCTCCGGCGCCCCCTTCACCATCAGCGTGGACATTCCCGAGTGGTGGTTGACCGTCGCCATGAGCTGCAGCTCCGGCTCGAACGGGAGGATGTCCGCCTGCGGATGCAGCTTCCGCGTCTCGATCGGGTTCAGGCCGCCCTTGGCGGCCGCGACGTGCAGGGCGATGTCTGTCGGGTCGCCGACGCGCTCCACGATGCCGTCCAGCACCAGCGGCTCGGCCTCGTTTGCCAGCGTCGCGATGAGCAAGGCCTGCTGGAGCAGGGCGTCGGATTCGAGCGCGGCTCCGCCCGCGAACAAAATGCGCCCGCGCGGCGAGTATCCGATTCCTTCCACATCGTACTCGCCGCTTGCCGTCCATATCGTCCGGACGGTCATCTCGTTCTTGGTGAGCGTACCGGTCTTGTCCGCGCCGATGACGGTGGTGCTGCCGAGCGTCTCCACGGCCGGCAGAGACCGGATTATCGCGTGCCGGTTCGCCATCCTCCGGACTCCGATCGCGAGCGTGACGGTGAGCACGACGGGAAGTCCCTCGGGCACCGAGCCGATCACCATCGCCACGGCCACCACGAAGATCTCCGACACGGACAGCCCGCGCATGACGCCGAGCGCGGCGACCACGATCGCCAGGAAGAGCGTGAGCACGCCGATCTGTTTCCCGAACCGCTCGATCTTCCGCTGCAGCGGAGTGACGGTCTTTCCGGTGTCCCGCATGGACTGCGCGATGCGGCCGAGCTCGGTGGCGACTCCCGTTCGCACGACGATGCCACGGCCGCGGCCGCGCGTGACGGTCGTGCCGGCGAAGGCCATGTTGCCCTGGTCGCCGACCACTGTCGCTTCGTCCGTGATCGGCGTCGTCCCCTTGCCGACGGCGGCGGACTCGCCGGTGAGCGTGGATTCGTCGAGCTCGAGGTCGTGCACCCAGGCGAGGCGGAGGTCGGCGGGAATGCGCGCGCCCGAGGAGAGCAGCACCACGTCGCCGGGCACCAGCTCCCAGCTATCGATCGTGCGGCGCTCCGAGTCGCGTACGACCTCGGCCTTCGACGTGCTCATCCGTGCCAGCGCGCGCATGGCTGTGCGCGCGCGGAACTCCTGGGTGAACCCGATCATCGCGTTGATGATCACCACCGCCATGATCACGGCGGTGTCGGTCAGCTCGCCGACCGCGAAGGTCACCACCGCGGCCACCAGCAGGATGTAGATGAGCGGGTCGCGGAACTGGCGGAGCAGCAGCGACCACCACGGTGTCTCGCGTTCGGCGCCGATGTCGTTCGGGCCGTATGTCGCCAGGCGGTTTCGCGCTTCCGCCCAGTTCAGGCCCTTGTCGCTGACGTGGAGCTCGCGCTCCACGTCGGCCACGGACAGCGAATGCCACGGCGCGCGAGGCGTCTCCGCAGCGGTGGCGGTCCCGGTCGGCCGGAGCGCCGTGGTCATGAGAGTGCGCGTGAGCGATCCGGCGGCCGGAGGCCGCCCGACCGCTCAGTCGCGTCGGCTACTGCCGGGGAGTCGCGTGGAAGGCGCGCGCAACCCCGTCGTCGACCAGATGATCCCGACTTCCTTGTCACGCATCAGCGCCGCGGCCACGGATACAGGGTCATCCATCGTCGCCACGTACAGCTGCGTGCTCATCAGGTCACGTGCCTTCACGACTCCTCCTCGTTTGATGTCGCATTCTCTGCCGCATGGGAGAAAAACCGGATTTCATTTCTGCTCCGCCGCTCTGCCGTTCAACTCGTCCACGTGGATGCGGAAGAAGATGTCGCGGAAGGGGACCGGGTTGGCGGCGCCCAGCGTGTCGGCCACGAGCGAGCGGAGAAGGCGGATCGCGCGGCGCCTCGCCGCCTGCTCACCAGGCGGACCGTCGGGGTCGAGGAGATACAGTCCGCCGTGCAGCACCACGCTCCTCCAGTTGAACAGCCCCTCGATCTCGTCCACTTCGAATGCCACCCACTGGTTGTGCTTCAGCGTCAACAGCTTGGGTCCGAGCGACGTGCGCCCGTACACCCAGCCGCCGGAATACACGTAATGAATGGGCACGATGTCCACGCGCCTGTGAAAGGCGAACGCCATGCGGCCGACGTGGTTTCGGCGGAGCACGGCCGTGGTTTCCTTCGCGGACAGCTCCCGGAAACTCGGCGCCGGGGACGGCATCAACGGCTCGCGCGAAGAGCGTTCACGATCACGGCGACATCGATGCCTTCCTGCAGCACCGCGCCGATCACCGGCGGGATGTAGCCGAAGGCCGCGAAGCCCATGGCGATGCCGCTCAGGCCGAGGCCGGTCCAGATGCTCTGCTTGGCTATGCGGATCGTGCGGTGACTGATGTCCACCGCTTCGCTCACGCGCCCGAGATCGTCCACGAGTATCACCATGTCGGCGGCTTCGGCGGAGATGCCGCCGCCGTGCGCGGCCATGGCTATTCCGACCGTCGCGGTGGAGAGCGCCGGCGCGTCGTTCGTTCCGTCGCCGACCATCAGCACCCTGTCGCCGTCGGCGATCATCCGCTCGATCGCGCGCACCTTGTCTTCAGGCTTGAGCTCGCCCATCGCGTTGGCGATGCCGGCGGAGTCCGCGATGCGACGCGTATGCTGCTCGTCGTCGCCGGAGAGGAGCAGCGTGCGGCTAATTCCCTGACCGGCAAGATGGTCGAGAATGCGCCGGACTCCGGGCCGCGCGCGGTCGTCGTACTCTATGCGGCCGACGCCCACGCCGTCGACCGCGACGTAGGCCCGCAGCGCGGAGCTCTGGTCGTCGAGCTCGGCGAAGCTGGGTAGCGCGTCGGGGTGCAGCTCGAGGACGTACGACCGCGAGCCGATGGCCACCACCCGCCCATCCACCATGCCGGTGACTCCGCGTCCGGCGCTCTCCGTCACCTGCGAAGCCGGCGGGAGCTGCAACCCGCGCTCCAGCGCCGCTTTCACGGTGGACCGCGCGAGCAGATGTCCCGACTGCTGCTCGAGAGCGCTGGCGAGCCGGAGTACGTCGCGCTCGTCCCAGCCGGAAGCCGTGACGACCGCCGATACCTCGGGAACTCCGGGCGTCAGCGTACCCGTCTTGTCGAACACGGCTACGTCCACCCGCGCCAGCCGCTCCAGCGCGCCGCCGTCGCGCACCACGATCTGCCGCTTAGCGGCGGTGTTGATTCCGCCGATGATCGCGACAGGTGTGGCGAGGATGAGCGGGCAGGGAGTTGCCACGACCAGTATCGCGAGAACGATGACGGGATCGCGCGTGAAGGTGTAAGCGACAAGGCAGACGACGAGCGTCAGCGGCGTGAACCAGATGGCGTACCGGTCCGCGAGCCGCTGCAACGGCGCCTTGGTGGCCTGCGCGTGGCGTACCAGCTCCACGATCCGGCCGTACTGGCTCTCGCCCACCGGCGCCATTACTTGCGCCGTGAGCGCGCCCTCGTGGTTCACGCTGCCGCTCGGAAGCGCGGTGCCGGCTGCCGCGCTCACCGGCACCGGCTCGCCGGTAAGTCGCGACGTGTCCACGTGCGACTGCCCGCTCGCGACGACTATGTCCACCGGGACGAGCTCACCCGGGCGGATCACCAGCATGTCACCGACGCAAACTTCGCCCACGGCGACGTCGCTGATGCTGTCGGCGTGCAGCAGGTGCGCGATCCGCGGCGCGTCTTCCTCGAGCTTGCGGAGCGCAGTCGACGCGCGCCCGCGCGCGACCCGCTCCAGCGCTTCTCCGCCCGTCTGCATGAGCACGACGATCAATCCGGGAAGCGGCTGTCCGACCAGGATCGCCGCGATGATCGCGAGTGTAGCGGTGATGTCGGTGGAGAACTCCTTCCGCAGCGCGCTCCGCAGCGTCCGCCACACCACGGGCGCGCCGGTGAGCACGAGACCCACCATCCACACGTCACCGGTCAGCGCGCGCGCCGGTACCCACAGCCACGCGGCGAATCCCGCGGCCAGAAACAGGATGGTCGCTGCCGGAAGAAAGTGCCCGCGGAACGCGCCAGGCGGACCCCACACCCGGGCCGGCGCCTGATCGACCATCGGAGGCGTCAGCGGTACGGTGCGCGTGGACATGCACGAATAGTCAGCCCGCGCGGGCCCGGCGTATGTCAGGCGGTATGGGGCAAAAAGGTCGGGGATTTACCTACGCACAAACGGGATTGCGGACTCAGGACCCTTGCGGCCTCAGTCCGAAGTCCGCAAGTCGTGCGAGGATGCCCTACAAGAAATCCTCCCGCCCCCGACAGAGGTTTTACGGCCTTGTCGCCACCTTCAACTCACGTCCGGCAAACCCAAAACTCGGAGCAGCCATGCAGACCCAGACTCTCACCGCGCCTGCGGCTACCGCGCCCGCCGCCAAGGCCGCGAATGTCGGCGCGATCGCCCGAGACTGGAGTGTCACGCGACCGTTCATCGTCGGTGTGGACGACACCAAGGAAGCCTATCCCGCGCTCAAGTACGCCGCCGAGCTGTCACTCGTGACCGGCTCGCGCGTCCACCTCGTCAGCGCGCTCAAGCCGTTCCACGGTGTGGGAGCAGGATCGCCCGGCGAGCAGCGCACCGCCGAGCTGAGGCTCGAGCTCCGCGAAGTATTTCTCGAAGACCTTCTGCCGACCGTCGTGACGCCGCCCGTGTGGACGCGGATCGCGAAGATCGGAGACCCCGCCGATATCCTGGCGGACGAAGCCCACGACGTCCACGCCGGCATGATCCTGATCGGTGCCGGGCGCCACGGCACGGTGGAGCGAATTCTCAGCCGGCCGACCGCGCTTCGCGTGATTCAGAAGACCGATCTGCCGATCGTCGTCGTGCCGCGCGGATCCACCGTCCCCGACACCGTGGTCGTGGGCGTCGACTTCAGCCCGGCCAGCAGGTTCGCGTGCGAGGTGGCGATCGCGATGATGGGCGGCAAGGGTACGCTGCATCTCGTAAACGTCCAGCCGCTGCTGCCGCTTCCGGGCGAGGCGTGGTCGGTGGACCTGACCAAGTGGGAGATCGAGGGCACGATGGACCGGATCGCCGAGTACGAGCCCGACCCCGCGCGGTATCCCGACATCCGCGTGGAGCGCGTGTCGCTTTCGGGCGATATCGCGTCGACGCTGGACAAGTATGCGGTGTCGGTGGGCGCGGATCTGATCGCCGTCGGATCGCACGGCTACAATCTGGCTCAGCGGGCGATGCTGGGCAGTGTCTCCGCGGCGCTCCTCGCGCGGCCGATGCAGGCCGTACTCGTGGCCCAGGCGACGGAGGCGTGACCGCGCGCGACGCTCGAACGTCGCCGCTCTCGGCGTGGTTTCTCGGCCCGCACGCCGAGAACCGCGCGGTCCTGGAGGAGCTCGCCTTGCGAGTCGTGCGGGATTACGCGGGGTGGAGAGCCGATTTCCACCCCGCCGACCCGCAGGCGATCACGTGGGAGGACAAGCACAGCCGGGAGTACGCCGACGGCATCGCGCGCCTGCAGGTGGGGCTCGGAACGCTGCTGGCCGAGCTGCGCCATTCGACGCCGGTATTCAGCCAGCGGTACAAGGGCCACATGCTCGGCGAGCAGACGCTCGCCGGCCAGCTCGGATACTTCGCGGGGATGCTGCACAACCCGAACAACATCTCGAGCGAAGTCTCGCAGTCCACCACGAAGCTCGAGCAGCAGGTCACGCACGATCTGGCCCGGATGATCGGTTACAACGGCGATGCGTCATGGGGGCACCTGACTTCGGGCGGGACGATCGCGAACTTCGAGGCGCTGTGGATGGCGCGCGCGACCCTGGACTTTCCCGCGGCCGCCGCGTGCGCCGCCAACGAGATCGGAATCGCGCTCCACGTCGAGCTGCCCGGCGGGAGCCACGCTCCGCTCGCGAACCTCGGCCTGTTCGAGCTGCTCAACATCCGCACGCACGCGACGCTCGATCTCATGCACGCGCTGCACGAGAGCGCGGCCGGACCGGACCTGACGGCGGCGCTGGAGAAGCACTCGCTCGCGTCCGCCGGCTATCAGGTCCACGCGGAGCGGATCGGACGGCACTTCGGCCACCGTTCCCCGCCCGCCGTCGTGCTCCTACCGGCCACCGCGCACTACTCGTGGGAGAAGATCGTCCGCGCGCTCGGCATCGGCGCGCGGCAGCTCGTGTTCGTCCCGGTGGACGAGCACTGCCGGATGGATCCGGACGGACTCTGGGAGACCGTACATGAGCTCTCGACCAGGCGCGTTCCGATAATCGCGTGCGTCAGCGTGTGCGGATCCACCGAGGAAAGCGCGATAGACCGGCTCGACCTGCTGTGCGACGTACGGCACCGCGCGGAGCAAGAGCTCGGCGTCACCTTCCACATGCACTCCGACGCGTGTTACGGCGGTTACGCCGCCGCGATGACGTGGGACGCGAGCGGCCGCCGCAAGACGGCGGCGCAGATTCGCGCCACCGCGGGAATAGATTGGCCGACCGACGAGTGGCAGAAGTCCATGGTCGCGCTCTCTCGCGCGGACTCGGTGAGCATCGACCCGCACAAGCTCGGCTTCGTGCCGTACCCGGCCGGAGCACTGATGATCAGGGACCGGCGCGCGCGGGATCTCGTGGCGACCGATCCGCCGTATCTCCTGCCGACGACTTTGTCCCGCACCAGGGAAGATCTGATAGCGGGCCGGTTCTCGTTCGAGGGAACGCGGCCGGGCGCGGCCGCCGCGGGCGTGTGGTTGAGCCACCGGGTGCTGCCGCTCGACGAGCGCGGCTACGGCCACCTGATCGAGCGGACCGTGGTCGGCGCGCGAAGACTGTACGCCGCGTTGCGCGAGGCGGATTTCACGCCGCACGAGATCGTGACGCTGCCCGAGCCGGATCTGAACATCGTCTGCTTCTTCCTGCACCATCCGCGGATGAAGTCGCTGGCGGACGTCAACGAGCTGAACGAGCTGGTGTATCGCGAGATGAGCTTGCACGGCCCCGGCGACTCGCCGCCGTACGTCCTCAGCCGCACGCGGCTCCGTTCGCCGGAGTACATCGGCGCGGCGCTCCCGCTGCTGGAAGGCCTCGGCCGCGGGCTGGCGGAGGAGTGGCAGGCCGGCGAAGCAGGCGGGCTGGTCGTGTTGCGCTCGACCGTCATGGATCCCTTCCTGGCGAAGAAGGATCTGGCGGACGTGCACATCACCGGCTTGATCAACGCGCTCGCGGCGGCGGCCAAGCGCGTCGCCAGAACAGGGGAAGTCGTCCGGGAACGCCGGGGCGCCGTAGCGGGCTGAGCCCGCTCTGACTTCCATGTCGCAGCGTCCGCGGCGGACGCTGCGCGTTGGCGGGCTAGTCGGGGAATCCCTGTCATCAGGTCGGGAACATCCGCAGCGAAGTTCCGCGAGGACGATGACAGATGTGCCCACCCGTCAGGCCTAGGTTCCGGTACCATCACAACACCGAACCGGAGCCGCAGGCAATGACTGGCAAGTCCGCCGCTGAAATTCCTGAAACGACCCCGACCGATCGCCGCGCCTTCCTGCGCAAGTCGGCGCTGACCGCGCTGCTCGCGCCGGTGGCGGTCGGCGCGCTCGCGTCATGTGACGCCGGCGCGAAGGAGCGGCCCGCGTCTGCGCCCACCACGCCGCCGCCGCCGCCCAAGACCGAGCGGGAGATGGCGGACGAGATGGACCGGATGCACGAGGCGGGGATCAAGGCGTTTCCCGCCAAGACCGCCGGCGCCGGCAACCAGCTGCTCGCTCCGCGCATGGATGGCGGCGTCAAGGTGTTCGAGCTGACCGCGGCCAAGGGGCGGTGGGAAACGCAGCCAGGTACGTGGGTGGAGTCGTGGGCGTTCAACGAGCAGGTGCCGGGTCCCCAGCTGCGCGTCACAGCCGGCGACCGCGTCCGCGTGGTGCTCCGCAACAATCTGCCGGAGTCCACGTCCATCCACTTTCACGGGCTCGAGCTGCCGAATGATCAGGACGGCGTGCCGTTCATCACGCAGCCGCCGATCAAGCCGGGGGAATCGTACACGTACGACTTCACAGTGCCGCAGGACAACGCGGGCTCGCACATGTACCACTCCCATCACAACGCGGCCAAGCAGGTCGGTCTCGGTTTGCTCGGAGCGTTCGTCGTCGAGCCGCGACGGCCGCGGCCCATCGAGCGGGTGGACGTGGACTACGTCATGATCCTGAACGACGGCATGCACGGCTACACGATCAACGGGAAAAGCTTTCCCGCCACCGAGCCGATCGTCGCCAAGCTGGGCCAGACCGTGCGCATTCGCTTCATGAACGAAGGGATGATGATCCACCCGATGCACCTGCACGGGATGCACATGACGATCATCGACAAGGACGGCTGGGCTCAGCCCGCGCCGTGGAAGTGCGACACGATCAACGTCGCGCCCGGCGAGCGGTGGGACGCGGTCGTGAAATGCGACAAGAAGGGGACCTGGGCGTTCCACTGCCACATTCTTCCCCATGCCGAGTCCCAGCACGGGATGTTCGGGATGGTGACGGCGCTGGTCGTTGGCTAGCATGGCCAGAGGGCTTCGCCCAATGCACACGGTCGCGCTCGGCACGTCGGGCCCCGGGGCGGCGTCCCTGTCGGGCACGCTGCTGCTGTGGCGCGCGCGGATCCTCGGCGTGCCGCTGCTGTGGAAGCTGTTCGGGGCGAACGCGATCATCGTGCTTGGCACCGCGGCCACCGCGGTAGCCACGCACGTGGGGGAGCCTGAGATGTGGATCACGATGAGCGCCGCGCTGTTGGTGACGTTCGTCGTGAACGGAGCGCTGGTGTACCTGGCGCTGCGGCCGCTGGCGGCGCTGGAGGAGGCGGCCGGCCGCGTGTCGCGCGGCGAGCGCAACGTGCGCGTGCCGCCGTCGGCGCTGGCCGACCGGAACATGACCCGCGTGGGCGATACGATCAATCGCCTGGTGGACCGCCTGACGGCCGACCAGTACCACATGCGCAAGCTCGCCTCCCAGGTGATAACCGCGGGCGAGGCGGAGCGCGCGCGGATCGCGCGGCAGCTGCAGGATTCCGCGGCGCAGACGCTGGCGGCGCTGTCGCTTCAGTCCACGTCGGCGCTGAGGGATTGCGACGACGAGGAGATGAAGGTCCGCCTCGAGCTGATCCACGAGCTGACGGTCAACGCGCTCGAGGAGATCAGAACGCTGGCACAGGCCGTGTATCCCAGAGTGCTGGACGATCTGGGGCTGCCCGCCGCCCTTCAGTGGCTGGCGCGCCGTTCCCGCACGGACCGCGTGGACGTTTCGGTCGAGCTGGGCGATCCAATCAAACTTTCCCGGGAGGTCGAAGCCGTGCTTTACCAGGTTGCTAGCGAAGGGCTGTCGAACGCGCTTCGGCACGGCAAGCCGACGCGCGTAACCCTCTCCCTGACTCCCGATGGTGACCGGATTACGTTACAGGTCGTGGACAACGGCGAGGGTTTCGACATGGGAACGGCACGCGGGGGCGACGGCTTCGGTCTTTTCGCCGTGAAAGAGCGCGCGTCGCTGGTAGACGGGAGCTTCACGGTGGTGAGCGCCCCCGGCAAAGGCACGCGCGTGACCGTGTCGGTTCCACTGGCCGGAGACGCGTGATGGACGTCATCCGGGTGGTTCTCGCCGACGATCACATGGTCGTCAGGGCTGGACTCAAGGCTGTTTTGTCCGGCGCGCGCGACATCGACGTCGTCGGTGAAGCGTCCAACGGAAAAGAGGCGCTCGCTCTTGCCGACCGGCTGCACCCGCACGTCGTGGTGATGGATCTGTCGATGGCCGAGATGGACGGGCTTACTGCGACGCGCGAGCTGGTGACGCGGTCCAACCCGCCGAAGGTGCTCGTCCTCACCATGCACGGCGAAGAGGAGTATCTCGTGCAGGTGCTCGAGGCCGGAGCGTCGGGCTATCTGGTGAAGAATGCCGCGGACCGCGAGCTGGTGGACGCGATTCGCGCCGTGGCGCGCGGCGACATGTACGTGCAGCCGTCGGCCGGACGGATTCTCGCCCGCGGCCTCAAGAAGGATGAGAAGACGCTGGACGATCGGGCGCGGTTCGAGAAGCTCACCGAGCGGGAGCGGGACGTGCTGCAGCTCGTCGCCCACGGGTACACGGCGCCGGAGATCGGCGAGAAGCTGTTCATCAGCCCGAAGACCGTGGACACGTACAAGCAGCGCATCGGCGAGAAGCTCGGGCTGACGCACCGGTCGGACTACGTGCAGTTCGCGCTCAAGCTGGGCCTGCTGAAGTCTCAGGCCGGCGCGACCTCGTAAACCGGCAGGCTGAAGCGAAACACGCTGCCGCCCTCCGGGCGCGCCTCCGCCCACAGCTTTCCGCCGTGGGCCTCCACGATGCCTTTCGCGATCACGAGCCCGAGCCCGGACCCGCCGCTGGTCTGACGCTTCGCCTGCCAGCGTCGGTCGGTGAGGCTTTCCATTTGCTCGCGCGGGAGCCCCGGGCCCGTGTCGCTCACGGCCACCACCAGCTCCCCCGCGCGCAGTTCCACCCGGATCGTGACCACGCCGCCCGGCGGAGTGAACTTGATCGCGTTGCCGGCGATGTTCGAGATGACCTGGTGAATCCGGCTCGCGTCCACGCTGACCAGCGGGAGCTCGGGACTGGGCTCGCTGCGCAGCTCCACGGATTTTTCTTCGGCGAACGGCGACAACACCTCGGTGGCCGCTTCGATGATCTCCTCGAGGTCTTCCGCCGCCACGTGAATGCGGAGCGACCCGGCCTCGATGTGCGAGACGTCCAGCAGATCCTGTATGAGCCGGTCGGCCTGCTCGGCAGCGCGCCGGATTATCTCGGCGGAATCGTACACCTGGTCGCCGGCGTTTCGCTCGGCGTCGTAGCGCGCTGATCGCACGAGCGCCGCGGCCAGCATCTTGATCGCGTTCACGGGGTTCCGCAGATCGTGCGACACGACCGCGATCGTCTGGTCGCGGGCCAGGACGGCCTGCTTCGCCTCGTCGTACAACGCCCGCAGCAGCTCCTCGGCGCGCCGCTGCTCGGACACGTCCCGCAGCACGACGTTGTACACGACCGAGCCCACCGCCGTGTACTTGGAGATGGACGCCTCGGCGGGGAACTCCTCGCCGTTCTTGCGCACGCCGGAGATGGAGCGGCGGTGCCCCATGCGGCGCGCGCGATCCTGTCCCGCGCCGAACTCGCGCATGTGGTGGCGGTGGCTGCCGCGGTACCGCTCGGGCAGCAGCATGTCCAGCGGCCGGCCGACGGCCTCCGCGGCCAAGTAGCCGAAGATGTGCTCGGCTCCTTCGTTGAACAGGACGATCGTCTGGGCTTCGTCGGTCGAGATTATCGCGTCGGCCGAGATTCCGACGATGCCTTCGAACCGCGCGTCGGCTGCCCGCAGTCTGGCTTCGAGCGCGGGCTCGGCGGCATCGACTGGCGTCGCGGGTTCCGGCGGCTGGCTTGGATCAGTCATGAACGGGGGAAGCTAAGCGGTGTGCGTCCGCCGGCGGCTACTTCCAGTCGGTGATGAAATCCTGCGCCGGGTTGTTGGTGAGGTTTCGCCGGTCACCGCCGTCGCCCGCGCGCATCGTGTAGATCTCCGCTTCGCCCGTGACGCTGATGGTGAAAGCGATATGCTGGCCGTCCGGGGACCAGACCGGCCTCCCGGGGAAATTCTCCCAGCCGATGAGAAAGATCGGGGACTCTCCCTGAGTAGGCGTGGCGACCGTCCGGAAGATGCCTCCGTAAGGCCATTCGCCGAACTCGTAGACGATGTGCTTGCTGTCGGGCGCCCAGGAATAGCTCTTGAGCTTGCCTCCCGCCTGAGTGGGGACGCGCACGCGGTTGGTCCCGTCCGGGTTCATCGTGAAGATTGACTCGAACGCCAACGGGTTGCTGAGAAATGCGATCCTGCTGCCGTCGGGCGACCAGCGAGGAACCGAATCGGCCCACGCATTGTCGGTGAGCTGTACGGTATTCGAGCCGTCCGCGTTCATCACGAAGATCTTGCTCCGGCTGCCGTCGGTGGAATAGAGGATCCGCTTCCCGTCCGGCGACCAGCTCGGAGACGACTCGAGGATGTCGTTCGTGGTGAGGCGGGTGACGCCTGACCCGTCGGCGTTCATGACGAAAACTTCGATGGACGGAGAGCCGTTCGCTCCCGGCGCGCGGTTGCTCAGAAACGCTATCTTCTCGCCGTTCGGCGACCAGCGTGGCGAAAAGTCGGTGGCGCCGTTGCGCGTGAGTCGCATGGGCGATCCGCCGTCGGCATGCATGCTGTATATCTCGACGTTTCCATCCCGGTCGCTGGTGAAGAGCAGACTCTGGCCGCTAAGGAACGGGGCGGTCGGCTCGCTCACGCATGCGGCGGCGGCCAGTGCCAGGCCGGCAATGAGCGCGCGCATTCTCATTGCTCTCGGACGCAGTGAGCAACCATTGACGCGTGGGCTGGAGGGGACGGAATGATGACTTCGCTCCATACTATCTGGCCGAGCCCGGAGAGTAGCAATGAAGTATTCTTGGCCCCCGGCATCGGCCCCAATGGGCCCGAAAGGACCCGGTCCATCAATAACGTGACACCGGAGCCCGAATTGTGGAAAACTCCGCCCTTTAGTAAAAGATGAGCAAAGCGGCGAATCTCTTGAAATTCCATATGGTTGAATCGTGCCGAGCACCATATATTCGGCACCAGTTTTCCCCAAACCTCTGGCGTTATACACCAGCGGAGAGAGACTCTTGACCATGGTATTCGAGTTCGACGAGAGCGAGTCGCAGGCCGCCCGCATGAAGGTTGTGGGCGTCGGCGGCGGTGGCGGCAACGCCGTGAACCGCATGATCGACGAGCATCTCCAGGGCGTGGAATTCATATCGGTGAACACCGATGCGCAGGCGCTCCTGAACTCGAAGTCGGACGTCAAGATCCAGATCGGCAAGAAGCTGACGCGCGGGCTCGGCGCGGGCGCGCGTCCGGAGATCGGACGGCAGGCCGTGGATGAGAGCAGGGACGACGTTTCGCGCGCGCTGCAGAACGCCGACCTCGTGTTCGTCACCTGCGGCATGGGCGGCGGCACCGGGACCGGAGCGGCGCCGATTGTCTGTGAGCTGGCCCGCGAGGCCGGTTCTCTCACCGTGGGAATCGTGACGCGGCCGTTCCTCTTCGAGGGCCGCAAGCGCATGCGGCAGGCCGAGCTCGGCATCGCAGAGATGCGCAAGTACGTGGACACGATGATCGTCGTGCCAAACGAGCGCCTGCTCGCGGTGGTCGGCAAGGGCATCCCGTTCCAGGACGCGCTGAAGAAGGCCGACGAGGTGCTGCTGCACGCCACGCAGGGCATCTCCTCGCTCATCAGCGTCACCGGTCTCGTGAACGTGGACTTCGCCGACGTGCGCACGGTCATGCAGGAAGGGGGATCGGCGCTGATGGGGACCGGGATCGGTCGCGGGGACAACAGGGCGACCGAGGCCGCTCAGCAGGCGATCGCCAGCCCGCTGCTCGACAACGTCTCGATCGCCGGCGCCACGGGGGTGCTGCTCAACATCACGGGCGGCCCGGACATGACTCTGGGCGAGGTCTATCAGATCAGCGAGATCATCCATGACGCGGCGGGATCAGACGCCGAAATCATCTTCGGGGCGGTCCACGAGCCGGCCATGGGCGGAGAAATCCGCGTGACGGTCATTGCGACCGGCTTCGACAGCGCTAATAATAGTGCCGGCTCTGGGGGAGTTATTTCCCATGGGCATGGTAGCAAGGGCTCACCCGTCATTCCGTTCCCCGCGCAGCGTCAGGCGGGAGCCGCGCGCGTCACCAGAGGGATTCAAGCCGGGACGGGAACGGATGGGCTGCGGCGTGTGACGCAGACGCCTTCGGCGTCGTCCTTGGCGGACAAGCAGCACAAGCAGGAAGTGCAGGATCAGGATCTCGCGGACATGGAGATCCCGACCTTCATTCGGAGACAAATGGATTGAGGTTGTCATGGGCGCGCTCCATCACCTACACGGTGGTCGGAGCGCTTGCGATCGGAGCTTTGAGACTCACACCGCCGGTACCTGCTGCAAGGGCCGGCGAACTGCTCTCTGCGCGTGAAATGGACCCGATTCGCTTGCTCGACACCGAGCGCTCGACAGTCCCCGTCGCCCCATACGTCTATGACCCGATAGTCACGCCCGTGCTCGTGGTCGCCAACAGCAAAGAGATCATCGATACGGTCGCGGTTACCGGAACGATCAGGTCGAGCCTGTACTCCGCGCTCGATCAATTCTCCGACGCGGTGCTGCCGCGCGGGCAGCGGCTCCGACTGGCCTGGCTGCTCGCGGACATCTACGAGTACCGCGTGGACATGAGCAGGGACCTCCAGGTCGGCGACAAGTTCGGCATCGTCGTCGAGCGGGTGCAGAAGCCCACGGGTGAGATATACACGAACCAGGTTCTCGGCGCGACGATGGAGCTCTCGGGCAGGGAGATCCAGGCGATCCACTTCCGCAGCAACGTCGCGGGCGGCGAGTGGTTCGATGCCGAAGGAAAGTCACTGCGCGCCGCGTTTCTCCGCGCGCCGCTCAACTTCCGGCGGGTCTCGAGCGTGTTCGGCATGCGCAAGCATCCGGTGCTCGGCCGGTGGCGCGCGCACAAGGGCACCGATTACGCCGCGAACTCGGGCACTCCGGTCCGCGCCGTCGGCGACGGCGTGGTGGTGTTTGCGGGCCGCAAGGGCGGATACGGCAACGTCATAGACATCCGCCACCGCAACGGCTACGTCAGCCGATACGCCCACCTTCGCGGCTTCGCCAACGGCGTGGGCCGCGGCAAGCGGGTCACGATCGGAAGCACGATCGGCTACGTGGGGATGACGGGACTCGCGAGCGGGCCGCACCTGCACTTCGAGGTGCTCGTGAGCGGGGTGCAGAAGAATCCGCGGGTTGCGCTCGAGATTCGCAGCGGCGACCCGATCGGGTCGTCCGAGAGGGGAACGTTCCAGCAGCAGCGGAATAGGGCGTTGGCGTTTTTGAGCGACTTCTCCGCGTCGGCGAGCTTGAGCGAGTAGGTCCCTCCGTCAGCTTTTCCCCGACAACAGAGCGTCCGATTCGCTGACAGCGGGACACGCCCCTCTGTCGATACTGTTAGCCCATGGATTCCATCCGCCGTCTGGGTGCGCTCGTCATGTGTATCCTCGTGCTCCAGCTCTCGCTGGCCGCCGGCCTGTCGCGGTGCGACGAGCCCGCCGCGGTCGCTGAGACGGCGCACGCCGGGATGCCCATGCCGGCGGAATCGGAGTCGTGCGGCGACGCGGCCGGAACCGATTGCGCTCCATCCGATCACGGCGCCTGCCAGGCGGTGATGTCCTGCATGACCGCCGTATTCAAGCCCGCGATGCAGTCGCCGCTGACGATTGCAGTCGCGCGCGCCGGGGCTCCCACTGACCCGGCCACACTGTTCCAGACCCGCAACACCGTTCCAGACCTTCCCCCTCCTCGCGCCTAGCCTCACTCGCATCGAGCAGTGAGGCAGCGCGCCGCGGAGTTCCGCGCGCAGCCGACCAACATCGCGCTGGCCAACACAGGATCCGGAAGGGGAGAGGGTTTGTCCATCACATATCGCAGGAATGAAGGTGCCCGCCGTTGCCGCGGAGCGCGTTCGCCGATCACGCGAACGCTGGCGCTCGTGTGCATGCTTGCGGCCGCCGCGATGCCCGGGCGCTCTGACGCTCAGGCGCCGACAGCGCCGCTGAGGCTCGGCGAGCTGTACGACTCGGCTCGCCGCTCCAACCCGGGCGTAGCCGCGGCGCGCGCGCTCGCGCGCGCGGCACAGGCGCGGGTATCGGCCGCCAAGCTTCCGCCCGACCCCGAAGTGGAGCTCGCGTTCATGAATCGTGAGCTGCCCGGCTTCTCGCCGATGCCGGGCGTCGGCATGACCCAGCTCTCGGTCATGCAGATGCTACCGGTCGCCGGCCAGCTCGGCCTCAAGGGTCGCATCGCGCGGTCGCAGGTGACCGCGGCCGAGGAGCGCGCCGGCGAAGCGGAGTGGGAAACGCGAGCCGCGGTCGCAATGGCATTCTACGATCTGTACGCGGCCGACCGGCAGATCGCGGTGACCCGCGAGTCGCTCCGGCTTCTGGAGGACATTCGCCGGACCGCCGAATCCATGTACCGCGTGGGTGAGGGTCGTCAGGCCGACGTGCTGCGCGCGCAGGTACAGATGGCCCGCGAGGCGGAAGACACGCTCCGCATGGTCGCGATGCGGGACGCGATGATCGCCAGGCTCGGAGCGCTGCTCGGCGACGCCGGCGTCGAGTCGGCGTCCGCCGCGGAAGCGCTGCGGGGCCGGTCCCCCGTGCTGCCGCTGTTTCCCGAGTCAATTCCGGCGCTCGATTCACTCGACCAACGCGCGCTGTCGGGCCGCCGCATGCTGAAAGCGGGCGAGGCTGAAGTCGCGGCGGGCGCGACGTCCCTGCGGCTGGCGCGCCGCGAGATCTGGCCCGACCTGCGGATCGGCGTCGCGTACGCCCAGGGTCCGTCGCTCGCCGCGATGGACGAGCCGACGAGCACTCAGCGAATGGGGAGTCTCATGCTCGGCGCGAGCGTGCCGATCTTCGCCCGCGGCCGGCAGCTCGCCATGCGCGAGGAGGCCGCGGCGATGGAGCAGATGGCTGTATTCGACCTGGCAGCCATGCGCGCCGACACGCGGGCGCGGGTGTCAGCCGCGCACGCGGATCTGCTGCGCGCCCGCAGTCTCCAGCGACTGTACCGCGCGACCATTCTCCCCCAGGCGAGCGCGACCGTGCAATCCTCATTCGCCGCGTACCGCGTGGGCGGCGTGGATTTCATGACGCTGCTCGACGCGCAGATGCTGGTCACCAACTACCGCCGCGACCTCGTCATGCTCGAAGCCGAAGAAGGAAAGGCGTGGGCCGAGCTGGAGATGCTGTTGAGCGCGGAGCTGCTCGATCCCTATACGACCGCCCCGGCGCGGTCTTCCGGAGGCGTGTGATGTCTGCCGTGTCCAATTCAACCGAGTCGCCGTTTGGACCGAGGCCGGACCGGCGTCGCCGGATCATTCGGGGCGCGGTCATCGCGGGGCTCGTCCTCGTAGCTCTCGCCGCGACCATGCTCGTCACGCGCGGCGACGCGAAGCCGCCGGCGCCCGTGGACGAGCACGCGGGGCACGGCGTGCCCGCAGGCAGCGACAGCGCTAGATCGGTGTTACTCAGCGCCAGTGAGGCGGAGCGCATCGGCGTGACGTACGCGGCCGTCGAAGCAGGCTTTGTGGCGAGCACGATTCGAACGGTCGGGCAGGTCACGTTCGACGAAGCGCGGGTGCGGACCATCTCTCCCAAGATCGACGGCTGGGTCGAGCAGCTGTACGTCAACTCCACCGGACAGTACGTGGGTCGTGGGCAGGCGCTGTTCACGATTTACTCGCCGATGCTCGTCGCCACGCAGGACGAGCTGCTTCTGGCGAGGCGCCTGGCGGCAGACGTGGCCGACGGCTCGGAGGAGGCCAAGCGCTACGCAGACGGGTTGCTGGCGTCCGCGCGGCGGCGGCTGCTGTACTGGGATGTGAGCGCGGCGGAGATCGCGCAGCTCGAGCGCACCGGCGCCACCAGGCGGACCCTCACGCTGCGCTCGCCCGTGAGCGGGTACGTGATCGAGAAAGCCGTGTTCGGCGGACAGCGCGTGATGGCGGGCGATGCGATCTACAAGGTCGCCGACTTGAGCGTCGTGTGGGTCGAGGGCGAGGTGTTCGAGCGCGATCTGCACGCGGTCAGCCTGGGGCAGCAGGCGACCGCGCAGTTCGAGGCGCTGCCGGGGGAGGAGCGCAGCGGACGCATCACGTACATCTATCCGACGCTGAATCCGGAGACGCGCACCGTGCGCGTGCGCGTGGCGCTGCAGAACGGAAACGGCCACCTCAAGCCCGGCATGTACGCCACGCTCTCGCTCCCCGCGTCGGGCCGGGCGCGGGCATCGCTCTCGGTGCCGCGGGGCGCCGTGCTGTCCACGGGAGAGCGGAACATCGTGTTCGTCCGCCGCACCGACGGGAAGCTCGAGCCCAGGTTCGTCACGCTCGGCGCAGCCGGCGAGGACAGGATCGAGATTCTGAGCGGGCTCGTCGTGGGCG
>JBPPMH010000112.1:0-2094 GCA_051305945.1 Gemmatimonadaceae bacterium | reverse complement strand
GGTGCAGATCAGCGCGTACATCGACACGCGCATCGCGAGTTTCGTGGCTGCCGGCGCGCTGGCCGCCGTTGTGTACGCGCAGATGCTGTACCTGCTGCCAGTCAGCCTTTTCGGAATGGCAGTGTCAGCGGCCGAGTTGCCGGCGATGTCGCGTGTGACGGGGGAGCTGGAGGAAATTCGCGCCGGAATACGGGACCGGCTTGTCATCGGGCTGCGGAGGATCGCCTTTTTCGTAGTGCCGTCGGCTGTGGCGCTCATGGTCCTCGGCGACGTGATCGCGGGCGCGCTGTTCGAGCGCGGCCAATTCACGGCCGAGGACACGATCTGGGTGTGGCAGATCCTCGCTGCTGCCGGAGTGGGGCTGCTGGCGGCCACGCTCGCGCGGCTGTATTCGTCCGCTTTCTATGCTCTGCGCGACACGCGCACGCCACTCAAAATCGCCGTCATTCGCATCGTGCTGAGCGCGGCGCTGGGGTACACGCTGGCCGTGCCCGTGCCGCGGATGCTGGGACTCGATCCGCGGCTTGGTGCGGCTGGTCTGATGCTCGGCGGCGCCGTCGCAGCCTGGCTGGAACTCGCGCTGCTGCGGCGTGCGATCGCCGCGCGCATCGGTGCGGCGGACGTCGACCTGCGGCACATCGGGCGGCTTGTTCTGCTCGCGGGCGCCGCCGCGCTGGCGGCAGTGGTTCCGAAGCTGCTGCTTGCCGGAGCGCATCCCATCGCGCTCGCGGCCGTGGCGCTGCCAGTGTACGGCGGGATCTACCTGGGTGGCGCGTACGCTCTGGGCATACGCGAGGCACGGGCGCTGCTGTCGCGCTGAAGTCGGCGACCCGGAGCCGGACGCCGCAGTAATCTTCAGTGATGGACCGCCTTCCCGATTCCGTCGCCGCGAAACTCCAGCACCTGCCGGAAACACCGGGCGTGTACCTGTTCACCGGCCGCGACGGCAGGACCCTGTACGTGGGGAAGGCGGCAAGGCTCCGCTCGCGCGTGCGGAGCTACTTCGCAAGCGATCACCTCGAGAGTCCCAAGACCAGGCATCTCGTTGGTCAGATAACTGACATCGAGACAATAGTCGTACCGAGCGAGGCGCATGCGCTGATTCTCGAGGCGAACCTGATCAAGGAGCATCGCCCGCGGTTCAACATCGCGCTGCGCGACGACAAGAGTTACCCGTACATCAGGGTCACGGTGCAGGAGCCGTATCCACGGGTGCTTGTAACGCGGCGGCTGGTGAACGACGGCGCCAGATACTTCGGTCCGTACACGGACGTCACGCAGATGCGCCGCGCACTCAACGTCGTAAAGCGCATCTTCACTGTGCGCTCCTGCAACTACGACATGCCGCGGGAGATGCCGGAGCGGCCGTGCCTGGACTACTTCATCAAGCGGTGCAAGGCGCCCTGCATCCTGGCACAGACGCAGCAGGACTACCGCGCGATGATCGACGAAGTGGTGTTGTTCCTGTCTGGACGGCGGGACGAGGTCACGCGACGCGTTCGCGGACGGATGGACGAAGCCGCGGAGACGCTCGACTTCGAGCGCGCCGCCGAGCTGCGGGATGCGCTGCTGCACCTCGGCCGGATGGAGGAGCCGACCGCCGTCGTCGAAGTCGAGGGAGGGGACCGCGACGTTGTGGGCTACGCGCGCGACGGCGACGACGCATGCGTGGTGCTCCTTCGCATCCGCGGCGGCAAGTTGCTGGCCCGGGAGCACCGGTTCCTGGAGAATCTCGAGGAGGAGAGCGACGAGGCGGCGCTGGCGGCGTTTCTGGCGGGTACCTACGTCGCGCTGCAGGAGCGCAGCAGGGAACTGCTCGTCCCGTTCGACTTCCCGGACCGCGAGCTGCTTGAGGAGTCACTTGAGGGGGGGCGTGTTCGCGCCCCCCAGCGTGGGACCAAGCGGGATCTCGTGGATCTTGCCGACCAGAATGCGCAGCACCTGCTCGAGGAGCTCCGGCTATCGACGGATGAGGCGGACGAGCGGGCCAGGAATCCGCTGTACGAGCTGCAGCGGGAGCTTGGGCTGCAGAGAGTTCCGCGCTCCATCCTCACGTTCGACATCTCCACTGCACAGGGCACGGACACTGTCGGC
>JBPPMH010000111.1:0-37377 GCA_051305945.1 Gemmatimonadaceae bacterium | reverse complement strand
CCATGTTTCCATGGAATACGATCGGGATGTCAAGCCCAGGTAAGGTTCTTCGCGTTGCGTCGAATTAAACCACATGCTCCACCGCTTGTGCGGGCCCCCGTCAATTCCTTTGAGTTTTAGCCTTGCGGCCGTACTCCCCAGGCGGGGTACTTAATGCGTTAGCTTTGGCACTGCAGGGGTCAATACCCGCAACACCTAGTACCCATCGTTTACGGCGTGGACTACCAGGGTATCTAATCCTGTTTGCTCCCCACGCTTTCGCGTCTCAGCGTCAGTATCGGTCCAGAAAGCCGCCTTCGCCACTGGTGTTCCTTCGAATATCTACGGATTTCACCCCTACACTCGAAATTCCACTTTCCTCTCCCGTACTCAAGTTTGCCAGTTTCCAATGCACTTCCCGGGTTGAGCCCAGGGCTTTCACATCAGACTAAACAAACCGCCTACACGCGCTTTACGCCCAATAATTCCGAACAACGCTCGCACCCTCCGTATTACCGCGGCTGCTGGCACGGAGTTAGCCGGTGCTTCCTCACTCGATACCGTCAGGCGAGCTAAAGCTCGCTATTCGTCTCGAGCAACAGTGGTTTACACCCCGAAGGGCGTCATCCCACACGCGGCGTCGCTGCGTCAGCCGTTAGGCCATTGCGCAATATTCCCCACTGCTGCCTCCCGTAGGAGTCTGGGCCGTATCTCAGTCCCAATGTGGCTGGCCATCCTCTCAGACCAGCTACCCGTCGTAGCCTTGGTGAGCCGTTACCTCGCCAACTAGCTGATAGGCCGCGAGTCCCTCGATTTGCCCCGGAGGTTTCCTCTTCTAGAGATGCCCCAAGAAGAGCGTATGCGGTATTACCCGGGCGTTGGCCCGGCTATCCCCCACAAATCGGCAGGTCACTCACGTGTTACGCACCCGTTCGCCGGTTACCCACGGCTTGCGCCTTGGGTCCCCATGACTTGCATGTGTTAAGCACGCCGCCAGCGTTCGTCCTGAGCCAGGATCAAACTCTCCAATAGTTGAAAAGCTTGGGCTCTTCGAACAGCTGTCGTCCGCTGTCGCGTAGACAGCGTATCCGAATCACTTTGAATGTTTTATTCAGGTCTTCTCTCCCCGGAACCCTGAACGGCTCCGGATCAACGAGTTCGCCTCGCACATCCATCGATTCTCACAACTTCGATTTTCAATCAGCTTTGGCGACTCACTTGGTGGCCGCCTTCTTCAAAAACCGCCCCATTTCTGTGGCAGCCTTGCAACATAACAAGACCAATCACGTCGGTCAAGTGTTTGAGCAAGTTTTTTTCAAGATTCCGCCCCTAAAACAGCGCTCGTGAAAGCAACCAAAAGGGGGATTCTCAAACTAGTCGATTCCGGCCCGCATTTCAACCCCCGGACCAAACCCATGTTCCGTCGATTCCGGCCAGCTTTTTCGACCTGCGATCGAGGATTTTTGCGGCCTCAGGGCTAACGGCCATCGCGGATCGACGATTAATCGAGGACCGAGGATCGCGGATGCCTCTCTCCTCAGTCCTCACTTAGCCGTCGATCGTCTAGTCGTCGATCGTCTAGTCGTCGATCGTCGATTGTAGTCGTGGCTCGATCGGGCGCGCCAGCTCGAACGTGAATCCGAGCAAAGTGTTCATCATTACCAACAACCACTTCGAGGGAAAAGCCGTGGCCAATGCGGCAATGCCGCGTACGCCATCAGTGCCGCCCGACATCCATTGAAGCTGTAAGTTAGCGGCCGTGGACGACTCGATCTTCGTCATAGCGAATCCAACGGCCGGCGGTGGGCGCGGAGCGGAGGTTCTGGAGCAGGTCCTCGGGGCGACGGCATCGCGGGGGAACGTCGTGGTACGCGTCACACACGGCCCCGGCGACGAGACCAGGCTGGCGCAGCGCGCGCTGGCGCACGGCGCCAGCGCGCTGATCGCCGTAGGCGGCGACGGCACGTGGAGCAAGGTGGCGGCTGCCCTCCTGCAGAGCGAGCGGCGCCCGCCTCTCGCGCTGATCGCGGCCGGCACCGGCAATGACTTCGCGAAGACCGTCGGCGCCCCGGCGCACGACATCCGTCGCACGCTCGCGCTGATGGACGCAGGCGAGACGAAGCGCGCGGACGCGGGCGCGGTGGAAGGGCGATTCTTTCTTGTGTGCTGCGGCTTCGGCTTCGATACGGCGGTGCTGCAGCGGATGCAGTCCGTGCGCGGTCTGCGAGGCAGCGCGCGGTACGTGTACGCCGCGCTGCGGGAGCTGCCCGCGTATCCCGGGTTCGAGGTATCGCTCTCCGCGGGCGCGGACTCCGACCGGCCGAACGATGCGCCGCGGCGGCTGTTGCTGCTGGTGATCGCGAACGCGCAGCACTACGGCGGCGCGTTCAAGATCGCCCCCAATGCCGATCTCGCCGACGGTTTGCTCGACGCCATCACGCTCGCCCCGCTCAAGACCCTCGCGCGCGCCGGGCTCCTGCTGTCGGCAATGAGTGGCTCGCACGTGCGGTCCCCCGCGGTGAGCGAATACCAACAACCGTTTTTCGACCTGAAGTTCGCGGCGCAGCCAGTGTACAATCTGGACGGAGACTTGTATCAGGCGCGGTCGAGGATACTGCGGGTGGAATGTCTCCCGGCGGCGTTGGAGGTATTCGCTCCGGTAGAGGCGTAACTACGCGGCACGCAGCGCCGTTCCGTTTTCCCCTATTGACAGCTATCGCCCAAACACTATCGTCGGGCGGTCACGATTCGTCTGCGCGGCCTACCCGATCGTCCCTCCATTGGAGATAGCATGCTCACGACCGCCCGTCGATTCCTTCAGCTCGCGGCATTACTTGCAGCCACGTTGTTTGCCGGCTCGCCGTTGCTCGCGCAGGCCGGAACCGGCGCCATCGCCGGGACCGTGACCGACGCGTCCTCTGCGGCCCCCATCGCGAACGCGCAGGTTCGGGCGGTCAGCGCCGGCGCCATCGAGACGACCGTGGCTTCCAGCCCGGACGGCTCGTACCGCATCGCCGGCCTCGCTCCCGGGGCGTATCTGGTTTCCGCGCGCGGCATCGGCTACCGCGAGTCCCCGGCGATCCGGATCGAGATCGTCGCCGGTCAGACCGTGCAGCACACGATCGAGCTGTCGGGCAACGCACCGGCGCTGCAGGAGATCGTCATCTCCGCGTCGCGCGCCCCGGAGAAGGTCATCGATGCTCCCGCGTCGGTGTCCGTGGTCGGAACCGAAGAGATCGAAACCCGGCCGGCGCTCAGCCCTACCGACCATCTTCGCGCGGTCCCGGGGGTGGACATCATCAAGGGCGGACTGGTGCAGGCGAACATCGCCGCGCGCGGATTCAACGGCGCCTTCAGCGGCTCGCTGCTCATGTTACAGGACAACCGGTTCGCCACGGTGCCTTCGCTGCGCGTCAACGTCCCGTTCCTGTTGACCTCGACGAATGAAGACATCGAGCGCATCGAAGTCGTGCTGGGACCGGCCGCGGCGCTGTACGGCCCGGGCAGCGCGAACGGCGTGCTGCACGTCATCACCAAGTCGCCGTTCAGCTCACAGGGAACCTCGCTGACGCTCGACGTCGGAGAGCGGTCCACCCGGAGAGGCGCGATCCGCCACGCGGGCAACGTCGTCGACATGTTCGGCTACAAGCTGTCGTTCGAGAAGATGAGCGGGAGCGAATGGGAGTTTGCGGACCCCAAAGAGCCCGCGAGCGTCCCGCGCCCGCCGAGCCCCGGCGCGCCGCGCGTGATGACGCCCGTGGCGCGGAACTTCGACGTCAACCGCACCGCCGGCGAAGCACGCATAGACATTCGCCCCGCTCCCAATACAGAACTGATCGGGTCGTATGGATTCGCCGACATCGGATCGGCGCTCGAGCTGACGAGCACCAGCGGCGTGGCGCAGGTCCGCAACTGGAAGTACCAGCATTTTCAGACGCGCCTTCGCTCGGGCCGCTTCTTCGTGCAGGCCTTTCTCAACCTGAGCGACTCCGGCAACGAAGACAGTCTCGACACACGCGGCACGTTCCTGCTCCGCACGGGCGCGCCGATCGTGGACAGGTCGAACCTGTTCGCGACCCAGTTCCAGCACAGCTTCGAGTCGGACCGGGGCTTCCGCCTGATCTACGGCGGCGACCTGATTCAGACCAACCCCAGGACCGCCGGGACTGTGCACGGCCGGAACGAGGGGGACGACAAGGTCTCGGAGACGGGCGCGTACGTCCACGCGACGCAGAAGCTCGGGCTGAAGTTCGAGGTCCTTGGCGCGCTGCGCGTCGACAACCACAGCAGGCTCGACGACAACTTCATCTCTCCGCGGGCCGCACTGGTGTTCAAGCCGACGGAAACGCAGAACATCCGGCTGACGTACAACCGGGCGTTCAACAATCCGGCGACGTTCCAGTTCTCCATTGATCTCGCTCAGGCGAGATTGGGCCCGCTGCCCTACACGATTCGCGTACGCGGCAACGAGCACGGGTACGAATTCCGTCGGGACTGCGTGGGCGGCGCCGGGAACCTGTGCATGAAGTCGCCGTTCACGCCGGCCGGGCTCGGGGGCCAGGCGCAGTTCATTCCGGCCAACGCCGCCGCGATGTGGCAAGCCGCGGTGACCGTCGCCTCCGGCGGCCTTTCACCCACGCTCGTTACGCTGCTCCGCGGCCTCAACCCGACCAGCGCGCAGATCGGTACTAATCTCAGGACGCTCAACGTTGGAACGGGAGCCTTCGACGCTGCCGACGCGTCCTTCGTGCAGGACCTGGATCCCCTGAAAGTGACCCGTAACGAGGTACTCGAGCTTGGTTACAAGGGCGCGCTGACCGACCGGATCAGCATGGGTCTCGATCTCTGGTATCAGAGACGGTTCGACGTGCGGACGACGGCGCTCGCGACGCCGAACATCTTCCTCGATCAGACGTCGATGACGACGTACCTGACCGGCGTCTTTACCTTGGCAGGCTTCGGTCCGGCCGCCGCTCCGACCGCGGCCGCGGTCGCGGGCGGGCTCACTCAGATCCCGCTCGGCACCGTCGTGCCGGACGAGCCGCTCTCCGACAGGGCGGACCTGCTCTTCATCTATAGAAACGTCCCCGGCACGACGAACGTGCACGGCGCGGACCTGTCGTTCGACCTGGGTCTGACGGACAGGTTCTCCGTGCTAGGCACGTATTCGTGGGTGAGCGACGTGCTCTTCCCCACTCCCGCCGGCGTCGAGCAGATCACGCTCAACGCGGCCGACAACAAGGCGAGTCTGACCGCGCGGTACAACGACCGTAATCGCGGCTTGAAGGCCGAGCTGCGCGGCCGCTACGTCAACGCATTCCCCGTGAACGACGGCGTCTGGGTCGGTGAGGTTCCGGTCAACGCGATGCTCGATGCGGGCTTCAGCATCGGCATGCCGGGCACGGGAGGTCATGGGCTCTTCTCCCTGAACGCGACCAACCTGCTCGACAACAAGCGCCGCTCCTACGTGGGAGTCCCGGAGATCGGGCGCCTGGTGATGACGAGGATTCAGTACACGTTTTAACCGCAGCCGCCAGCGGCGAGCTGTCAGCGGCCCGCTAGCCGCGGGACGGAATCGTAGATTTCAGCGGGCAGTGATGAACTGCCCGCTGTTTTTTTGTCGCTGCTAACTGCGAGCTTCTTCCCGAGGGTAGAATGCGCTTCCGCCTGGTAGTTCCCGTCGCGTTGTTCGCCGCCGGCTGCGCGCCCGCCATGAGCCGCGGCCCCGTTGCTTCGGTGGCTGCGTACGACGTCGTCATCTCCAACGGCAAGATCGTGGACGGCACCGGGAATCCCTGGCACTATGGCGACGTGGGATTGCGCGGTGACAGGATCGTGTACGTCGGGACGAAAGGCTCGCTAGCGCGCGCGCAGGCGGGCGAGCGGGTGGACGCGACGGGGATGGTGGTCGCTCCCGGGTTCATAGACATCCAGAGCCACTCCTGGACCGCGCTCCTTACCGGCGACGGCCGCGTCGTCAGCAAGATCACCCAGGGCGTGACCAGCGAGATACTCGGCGAATCCACCACGCCCGCGCCGCTCAACGCCAGCGCCGCGGAGAACTACGGCGTGAGCATCACGGACACGACGGCGCGGTCGCGGCTGTACGCATCGTTCGCCGGCCCGCGCGGCTTCGACGCGTGGCTGTCCGCGCTCGAGCGCCACGGCAACTCGGTGAACGCCGGGTCGTATCTCGGTGCGAGCACGGTGCGGGCCTACGCGAAGGGGCAGGCTGTCGGCGCGCCGACAGCGGCCGAGCTGGACACGATGCGAGCCGTCGTGCGCAGCGCGATGGAAGACGGCGCGTTCGGCATCTCGACGGCGCTCATCTATCCTCCCGGCAGCTACGCGACTACGGAAGAGCTCGCCGAGATGGCACGGGCGATGGCGCCCTACGGCGGGACGTACATCACGCACATGCGGAGCGAGGGAGACCAGCTGCTCGAAGCAACGGACGAAGCGCTGCACATTGGGCGCTATGGCGGCGTCCCCGTCGTGATCTACCACCTGAAGGCGGCGGGCGGCCGCGCCAACTGGCCGAAGGCCCGTCTCGTTGTGGCGAAGATCGATTCGGCGCGCAGCGCTGGGCAGGACGTAACGGCGACGATGTATCCCTACGCTGCGTCGGGCAACAACCTGTCGGCCGGAATACCCGACTGGGCATCCGCCGACGGCAAGCTGCTGGAAAACCTGCGCGACTCCACGCTGCGCGCGCGCATGGTGCGCGAGATGATCGTGGACGAGGAGAAGGACGGCGATCCGTTCGACGGACCGGAGTCCCGCATGGTGATCGGACTCGACGCGCCCGATCTCAAGCGCTTCGAGGGTCTGCGGCTCAAGCAGATCGCGGACTCACTCGGGCGGCATTGGGCCGAGACGCTGATAGACATCGTGATCGCGGAGCGGGACAACGTCAGCCAGATCACGTTCGGCATGGCGGAGGAGAACGTGGCGATGCAGATCGCCCAGCCGTGGGTGATGATTGGCACTGATGCCGGCGGGTTCGATCCCGAGCGCACCACGCGACTGATTCATCCGCGGGCGTACGGCTCGTATCCGCGGATACTCCGCCAGTACGTCCGGGAAGAAGGAGTGCTACGCCTGGAGGACGCCGTGCGCAAGATGTCCTGGGCGGTAGCCCAGTCGCTCGGCGTGCGGGACCGCGGGCTGCTGAAGGAAGGCAGTTTCGCCGACGTCATCATCTTCGATCCCGCGACGATCACCGACCGGGCGACTTTCACGGAGCCGCACCAGCTGTCGGTTGGAGTGCGTGACGTCTGGGTGAACGGGGTGCGCGTGCTGCGCGACGCCGCGCACACCGGCGCCACGCCCGGGCGCGCGCTGCGTGGCCCCGGCTGGGTACGGCAGTGATTAGTGACTAGTAACCGCCCCCCGCCCTTCCGCTCTCACTCCCCCCTAGCTAATAGTCACTAGTCACAATTACCGAGGACGCCCGGAAATCAGTGATACCTCTCGCGCTAGCTGCGGCTGCGCTCTCCGCCTGTGCGGGCTCCCGCCCGCTGCCGCGTCCCCCCGCGCCGTTCATCGGCGACAGCGCCGGTTTCGTGACGATGCTTGGAGCGGACACGATGGCGCTGGAGCTGTTTACCATTCGCGGCAACACGCTCGAGGCCGAGGTCGTGAGTCGCTCTCCGCGGACTTCCGTGCGGCGCGTGCGCATGAGCTGGGACAACGAGGGGCGCGTCACGGCGTACGAGACCCGGGTGCGGGGCCCCGCCGCGCACCGCGACTCGGCCAGCGCGGTCAGCACGTGGTCCGTGGCAAGCGACTCGATCACGGTCACCAACGTCACCGGCACACGGACGCAAAGCTCGCGCATGGCGAACAACCGCGTGTCCACGGTGATTGCACTCCCGGCCTACTCCACGCTGGCGGTGCTCGCCCGGCACGCGTTGGCGCGTGGCGACACGCTGGTGTACGGGCAGTTCGGCGGGGACCCCCTGCCGTTCACGGTCCGCATGGATTCGCCGGCGACGTATTCCTTGACCGCGCCGCAGCTGGGCAAGATGCTCGTGCAGCTCGACGCGGTCGGACGCGTGCACCAGATCGATGCGCGCCAGTCCACGCTCGGCGCGCTGGTCAAGCGCGTGGCGACTGTGAACCTCCCGGCGTGGATCAGCGATTACGCGGCGCGCGACGCGGCCGGCACTGGACTCGGCCCGCTCTCGCCGCCGGACTCCGTGCGGGCGACCGTCGGCGGCGCCGGCGTGGCCATCAACTACCAGCGCCCGTCCAAGCGCGGCCGGTTGATCTTCGGCGGCGTGGTGCCGTGGGATGCCGTATGGCGCACCGGTGCCAACACGGCCACCTCGTTCAGGACGGACCGCAACCTGACCATCGGCGGCGTGTCCGTTCCAGCCGGCTCGTACACGCTCTGGTCCATCCCCGGCCGTGCAGGCTGGCAGCTCGTGATCAACAAGCAGACCGGCCAGTGGGGCACCGTCTACAACCAGGATCAGGACCTCGCGCGCATCCCCATGACCGTCGAGCGCCTCGCGTCCCCGGTGGAACAATTCACCATCGCCATCGCGAACGGCCGCCTGTCGCTGGCGTGGGACGACACTCGTGCGTGGGTGCCTATCGCGATCGCGCCATAGCAACTGCCACATAGAAAAGCCAAGCTGGCAGTTCTATGTGGCAGTTAAAAATGCGCCCAGTAGGAATCGAACCTACAACCTGTCGATTAAGAGTCGAATGCTCTGCCAGTTGAGCTATGGGCGCGAAACTCTTTTTCCGTCACTTGTCATATGGCGCGCCAGGAGGGACTCGAACCCCCGACCCGCAGCTTAGAAGGCTGCTGCTCTATCCAGCTGAGCTACTGGCGCGAAGTTATCGGGGTAACCACGAAGGCTAGTTTGTTTTGGCGGTCATGTCAATCATGCGCGACGTGCCCGCGCCGTCGCCGTCGAGCACTTCGCGCACGATCGACATCAGCTTCTCGATCGCGAACGGCTTCTCTATGAGAATCGCGCCGGACGGAACTCCCGACTCGGTGGACATCGAATCCGGCGCGTACCCGCTCAGAAAGACGATCTTGAGATCGGGGAACTGCCGCCAGAGCCGCCGCGCCAGCTCGGGGCCGCCCATCACGGGCATCATCACATCCGTCAGGACCAGCGATATCCGCGCGGGATCTTCCAACGCGAGCTGCAGCGCTTCCACGCCGTTCGACGCCTCGGTGACCTTGTAGCCCTGCGACAGCAGGGTGCGGCGGACGACCTTGCGCACCATGTCCTCGTCCTCGACCAGGAGAACCGTCTCCCCGCCAGTGTTTGCGCGAACGGCGGGCGTGCCGTCGAGCGGCGTAGCCGTAGGCGACATCACGCGCGGGAAGTAGATGCGGAACGTCGTACCCGCTCCCCGGCTCGTCTCCAGGTCGATGTGGCCGCCGGCCTGCTTCACGATCGTGTACACCATCGCAAGGCCGAGCCCGGTGCCTCTTCCGATCTCCTTGGTCGTGTAGAACGGATCGAATGCGCGGGCGCGCGTCTCCGGCGTCATCCCTACCCCGGTGTCGCGCACCGTCAGCACGGAATACTCGCCCGGCGGAACAGCGGACGCCTGCGGGTCGCCCTGCTCCACTTTCTTCCGCCCGGTCGAGACCTCGACCACGCCGCGCTCGCGCAACGCGTCGCGCGCATTGAAGACCAGATTCATCAGCACCTGCTCGAGCTGCGCGCGGTCGATCTTGACCAGCGGTGCCTTGGTCGAGGTCTTGACGCTCAGCTCCGACGCCTCGCCGATCACCCGCCGCAGCAACGGCTGCGAGTCGATCACGACCTCGTTGAGGTTTACGACGCGCGGGTCCTCCGCGCGCCGGTGCGTGAAGTTCAGGAGCTGCCGCGTGAGGCTGGCCGCCTGCCTCGCGGCGCGCCGGATCTCCGTCAGGTTCTCGTGGACCTGCAGCTGCGACGGGATCGCGCTCACGATCAGATCCACGTTGCTCGTGATCACGGTCAACAGGTTGTTGAAGTCGTGCGCCACGCCGCCCGCGAGCTGCCCCATCGCTTCCATCTTCTGCGCCTGCAGCAGCTCGGCTTCGAGCGCGTGCTGCTGCGTCACGTCCCTCGACGCCGACACGATCCCTCCGATGGCGGGATCGTGGAGCAGATTGCGGGCACGCGCTTCCAGCGCCCGCCAGCTTCCGTCCTTGTGCCGGCAGCGCAGGGTCATCTCTATCGTCCCGCCCGCTTCCGTGGCGATCTGCTCGAACGCGCGCACCGCACTCGGTAGGTCCTCTTCGTGCACCAACTCGAACACCGGCTTACCGACGAGCTCCGACGGCTCGTATCCGAGCACGTGAAAATAGCTCTCGCTCGCGAACGTGAAGATCCCGTCGGCGCTGATGATGGCGATGGCGTCGGAGGCGTTCTCGATCAGCGAACGGAATCTGCGCTCATTGTACCGCAGCGTCTGCTCGGCGACCTTGCGGTCAGTCACGTCGAACATAGAGCCCATCATCCGCACCGGGTTTCCGGCGCCGTCGCGGCTGATGAATCCGCGATCGAACACGTGCGCGTACGCGCCGTCGCCGCGCAGATACCTGTATTCGGCCGCCCAGAACAGTCCGCGTCCGGCTATGGCCTGGCGAATGCCCGCCATTACTGCGTCGCGCTCGTCCGGGTGGATGTGCCCGGCCCACCAGGCAACGTCATCCACGTGCTCGTCGGGACCGTAGAGGAACACCGTTCGGATCGATGGGCTGAACTGAAGCGAGTCGGTGACCAGGTTCCAGTCCCACACCACGTCGGTCGCCCCCGGCGGCATCAGCTGGAACTTCCGCGCTTTCCGCGACTGCTCGTCTTCCGGATCCGGCAGACCCGGAATCCCGGTCGAGGGCGTCAACATCCGCCAGTCACTTCAAGACCGCATGTGCGCGCACCAGCTGCCATCCCGTGAATCTACGGTTTTGTGGCTGCGGTCGCCTGCGACTCCAGTCGTGCGCTCATTCGAGAGCGGCCAGCCGTGCGCCGGCCTCGCTCCACTCCTCCAGTGACCGATCCAGTTCCGCTTTCAGCTCCTCGAGCTGCGCGCCGAGCCGTTTGGCTTCGGCCGGCCCGTTCGCGCGGGTGTACAGCTCCGGATTTCCCAGCTCCGCCGTAAGCGCCGCGATCCGCGCCTCGAGAGAGCCGACGCGGGTCTCCGCTTCCTCGAGCTGCCTGCGTATCGCCCGCTCCTCGGATCGCGTGCCCGCGCTGCTTCCGGCCTTCGCCTTGTGCTTGTCCCCGCGCGCCACCCGCTGGCGTTCGTGCACACGATTGAGCGCCTGCTCCTCGGACGCCTGCACGCGCGCCGCGTGCTCTCGCTCGGCGCTCACCTCCTCCCACTCGGAGAAGCCGCCCGGGAACTCCGTGATCCGCGTGTCGTGCAGCACCCAGACCTTGCTGGTCAGCGCGCGCAGCAGCTCGCGGTCGTGGCTCACCAGCAGCACCGTGCCGTCGTACCGCTCGATGGCGTCCTCCAGCGCTTCGATGGACTCGACGTCGAGGTGATTCGTCGGCTCGTCGAGGATCAAGAGATTGGCGCCAGAGAGCATGAGCATCGCCAGCGCGACGCGCGCCTGCTCACCGCCGGACAGCGACCCAATGCGGCGCTGGACCTCGTCGCCAGAGAAGCCGAAGCGGCCGAGGTGCCCCTGCACGAGCCGCCGCTCCCATGTGGGCCGGAGCTCGGCGATGCACTCGTAAATCGAACTCTCTCCCGGCAGCTGCGACAGGTCCTGCCGGTAGTACGCGGCGGTCACCGTGCCGCCGGTGCGGAGCTCCCCGCGCGGAAGTGGGTGATCTCCCAAGAGAGTACGAATGAAGGTGGACTTGCCGCTGCCGTTGGGACCGATGAAGCCCAGCACGTCCCCTCGCATCACCGCGCCCGTGAAGTCCTTCACCAGCGTGCGATCCTCCACGGCGACGTCAACGTGCAGCGCGGACACGACGCGGTCGCCGCCGCGCTCCTTAACTTCGAAGCGCAACGCCATCGTTGCGTCGTCGCCGACCGGCGCGCTGAGCCGCGGCATGCGCGCGAGCAGCTTTCGACGGCCTTTTGCCTGGCGGGTGTTCTGCCCCGCCAGGTTGCGCGCGATGTAATCGGTCTCCCTGGCGATCTTGCTCTGCTGCTGCGCGAACTGGCGCTGCTGTGCGAGGCGACGCTCTTCGCGCTGCGCCACGAACCGCTCGTACCCGCCGGTGTACGCCGTGGCTGACCCGCCCTCGAAATGCAGCACGTGGTCTACCGTAGCCGCGAGAAAGGCGCGGTCGTGGCTGACGAGGAGCACCGTCCTGTCCATCTCCTTGAGGTACTGCTCGAGCCAGCGAGTCGTCTCCAGATCCAGGTGGTTGGTCGGCTCGTCCAGCAAGAGGATGTCCGCGGTGCTCACAAGCTGGCGCGCGAGGCCGAGCCGCCCGCGCTCGCCTCCGCTCAGCGTGGAGACGGGTGTGATGCGTGCGCGCGCGGGATCGAATCCGATTCCGTGGAGCACAGCGTCTATCCGGGACGTGACCTCGTAACCGCCCTCGCGCTCGAACCGCTCGAGGTCGCGGCCGTAGCGCGCCATCGCGGCGTCGGACGAATCGTGGGCGAGCGCTTCGGCCTGCTCGACCAGCGACTGCTCCAACGCGAGCAGCTCGGCCAGCTCTCCGGCGGCTGCCTCCCACACCATCTCGGCGCCGTCGAACGCGCGGTGCTGTTCCAGGAGTGAGACGCGCAGCGCCGGCTGACGCACGACGCTTCCGCGCGACGGCTCCAGCTCGCCGGTGAGCAGGCGAAAGAGCGTGGTCTTTCCGGTGCCGTTGCGCCCGACGATCCCCCACCGCTCGCCCGCGGCGACGGTGAACGATATGTCGGAGAATATCGTGGACGCTCCGAAGCTCACGCCCACGCCGTTGAAGGAGATCTGCGTCATGGCGGAAACTAAGAGCCGGGCGGCCCTATCTGTCCGTTGACCACTCACTTTCCGCGGCGTCGTGCCAGGCCATCTCTGCCGGAGTCACCGGCCGCAGCATGAGGTCGAACGCCAGCCACAGCAGCTTGGAGAACGGGAACAGGAAAAACGGAAAGACGATGATGAGAACAGGCGCGCCGAGCTGCAGCGCGTCCCACGGCACCGACGGCCAGGTCGCGACGAGCACCGCGAGCAAAATTCCGATGAACAACGCGCCAGCGATGATGAAGTTGAACAACATCGAGCCCACGAAGTAGTCGTGTTCCCCTCGCTCGATGCGCAGGCCGCACGTTGGACACCGGACATGCAGCTTGAGCCAGTGCCTTAGCACTCTCCCGCCGCCGCAGTTGGGGCACCGCAGCGTCAGCGCGCGGGCGAAGAGGCGCGCGATCTGCCGCGGGCCCGCGAGCCTCAGCTCCGTGGCCGAATGTGGTTCTACGTAGCGGGTTGGCAAATAAGTGGATCCAGTCGGGGCGCCCGGATTTGAACCGGGGACCTCCTGCTCCCAAAGCAGGATTGACACCTAACCAATAACTGCATCCTGTCGGGATTCATAGGGGGAACGGGCGTCGGTGTCGGAGTTTTCCTTTATCGCGGGCCGTACTGTGCAGGTAGAAACGGACACAGAAACGGGCCCACGCGGCGTCACGGTGTGCCGTTCTTCGTCAAGAGGGATTCTCTGCGCAGGCCCAAATGAGGGCGCCCGGTTTGTTATCTCGATCCAGAGTCGAGCGGTGCTAGCGGAGTCCATAACTATTCGACATTTTCGCGGTGCTTCCAACGGGCATATTGCGTTTTTCGGAGAGCAATCGATCATCGCCTACGAGAGTTCCCGCGGAGGAGCGCTGATGCATTCGATCGACGACACTCGCGGACCCGTGGCGGTGTGCGGGTGGCTAGCTTCACTCGTTCTTCTAGCGCTCGTGGCATGCACAGACCAGGCTGAACGCTCAGCGCCGAAGGCCGGCAATACCATCACGATCGTCTGCGATCCAGCGCTGTGTGGCGGTCCCTTTGGCGATACCCGCTTACTCCTCTTTCTGCCGCTCACAACGGACGAAGTGTACGAGGGCGGCGAGCCAAAGCCGGCGCTCGCAGAGCGGTGGGAACACTCAGCCGACTATCGGGAGTGGACGGTGTTTCTGCGGCCAGGAGTCCGCTGGCACGATGGCCACCCCGTGACGGCGTGGGATATCGACTTCACGATGCGGTTGTGGGCGCATCCCGACGTACTCCACGGCAACCATGTGCCGTTTGACTCGGTCACCGTCGTCGACGATCTCACAGTCAGGATCCGCTACCGGCAACCCACCCGCGCTCTCCTTGCCAGCGGGACCGTCTACTATCCTCGCCACGTGCTGCAAGCACTCGACCCGAGCACCTTTGCGTCATGGGAATTCTGGAGGCAGCCTACGGTCGGGAACGGGCCGTATCGGCTGGTACGCCAGGTATGGGAAACGGTGATGGAACTGGAGGCGAACCCGGACCACTTCGCCGGCAAACCCGCCATCGATCGCGTCGTCGTGAAGTATGCCACACCTATGCTCACGGACCTGTTGAGCGGTGAAGTCGACGTGATCCATGGCATCGACCAGACTGCGATTCCCAGGCTGGCGCGGGACCCACGATTCGCCGTCTATTACCAGACTGTCCCCTACTCGCGCGTTCAGATTCTTTGGAACCAACGTCACGAGCCGTTGCGGCAGGCCGTCGTCCGGCGTGCTCTGACCATGGCGCTGGACCGGCGCGAGCTGCACCGGGCACTCAACCTGCCGTCGGACATCGCGTTGACCGACGGCGTGTTCACGGCTCACCAGTACCGCCATCAAGACCTAATCTCGCCGCTCCCGTTCGATCCCGAGGCGGCGAAGTCGCTCCTCGAGGCGGCCGGCTGGATCGAAGATGCTGGCGGCGTTCGGCAGCGGCAGGGAGTTCCGCTACGCTTCAGCTTGCTGACGTCCGCGGGAGCGTATCTGGGCCAACCTGCGCAAGCGGCCGTACTCATCCAGGCGCAACTCCGGCGGATCGGGGTCGGCGTCGACATCGAACCGCGCCAGGTCCACGCAGCCATAGAACGAATCCGCGCTGGCGATTTCGAGGCAGCAATCTGGATGACCGGCGTCAATCGCGACGCGGAGTTCTTCGGCCGTGAATCGCCCCTGGGTTACGCCAATCCGCGGTTTGTCGAGCTGCTGGATTCCGCCACGCTCACGCCGGATGTTGCGGCGCGTGACAGCATCTACCGCAAGCTGGCCATCATCTTCCGCGAGGACATTCCCGCCACGTTCCTGTTTCCCAAGCTCGACACCCACGCCGCCCACCGCCGGGTGCGTGGACTGGAGAGCCCGTACCGCGGCGATCCATTCTGGTTTTTGACGCATATGTCGCTGGACGGATCGGCGCCCGCCCGCTGATAAAGCGGAAGCAGAACGAGCCGACGCTAAGGCAACACCGGCACCGCCGACAGCAGCTTACGCGTGTACGCGTGCTGCGGCGCCGCGATCAGCCTGGCAGCGTCAGCCTCCTCTACAATCTTGCCGTTGTACATGACCGCGATTCTGTCCGCGATGCGCTCCACCACGGCGAGATCATGGGAGATGAAAAGGATCGTGGCACCCCGCTCCTTCTGAAGCGTCTGGAGCAGCGTCAGCACCTGCGCCTGCACCGAAACGTCCAGCGCCGACACGGGCTCGTCGCACACGATGAAATCCGGCTCGACCGCGAACGCGCGCGCGATGGCGATGCGCTGGCGCTGGCCGCCGCTCATCTCGTGCGGATAGCGGCGCATGAAATACGGTTCCAGCCCCACCATCTCCAGCAACCCCACGACTCTCGCGTCTATGTCACGCTTCTCGACCATCCCATGGAGACGCAGCGGCTCCGAGAGAATGTCACGGATCTGCATCCTCGGGCTCAGCGACGAGTAGGGATCCTGAAAAACGATCTGCATTCGGCGCCGCAGCGAGCGCATCTCGCCGCGTCCGAGCGCGAGCACTTCCCTGCCGTCGAACCGCACCGAGCCGCCGGTCGGCTGCACCAGACGCAATATGGACCGCCCCAGTGTCGTCTTGCCGCTCCCAGACTCGCCGACAACCCCGAGCACCTCGCCTCGCGCCAGACGGAGATCCACGCCATCCACCGCGCGCACCCAGTCGCGTGCACCCAGCCAGCGGCCGCCCCGCGGAAACCAGGTTCTCAGCCCGGTCACTTCCACCAGCGCGTCGGTCACAGGCCCGGCGCCGGAATGGACCGCGGCAGCGTCGGCTTGTAGCACGCGCACTCGTGCCTCGCCTCGAGCTCGACGAACGGCGGGAACTCGACTGTGCAGGATTCGTCGCCGATCGGACACCGCGGATGGAACGTGCAGCCCGCTGGAAGATCGAGCAGGTTGGGAACGGCGCCAGGGATGCCGCGCAGCGGCGCGTCGCGACCCATTCCCAGCCGGGGAGCCGACGCCAGGAGCCCGCGCGTGTACGGATGAGCTGGGTCACGGAAGAGCGGCGCTGCCGGCGCTGCCTCGACCAACCGCCCCGTGTACATCACCAGCACGCGCTCCGCGACGCTCGCCACCACGCCGATGTCGTGACTGATGATCAGAATCGCCATGCCGTACTCGATTTGTATGCGGCGGAGCAGCTTGAGAATCTCCGCCTGCACCGTCACGTCGAGGGCGGTCGTCGGCTCGTCGGCGATGAGTAGCTTCGGCCGACCGCTCACGGCGAGAGCGATCGCGACGCGCTGCCGCATCCCGCCAGACAACTCGAAAGGATATGATCGGAACCGCTCCCTGGCTTCAGGGATGCCGACGTCGTCGAGCAGCCGCACCGCCTCTCGCCGCGCGTCATCCGCCGACATGCCGCGGTGCAGGCGCAGCACCTCCACCAGCTGCGCGCCGACGGTGAACACGGGGTTGAGCGAGGCGCCCGGTTCCTGAAACACCAGTCCGATATCACCACCGCGAATCTCGCGAAGCCTCTCCGTTGATGTCGCCAGCACGTCCTCGCCATCGAGCAGGATCCGTCCGCGCATGATTCGCCCTGGCCATTGCACCAGCTTTAGAATCGAGTGGGCGACGATAGTCTTCCCACACCCGGATTCCCCCACGAGAGCGACGGTCTCTCCTGCCGCGATGTCGAACGAGACTCCGTCCACCGCGCGAAGCACTCCTTCATCGAGGAGAAAGTGCGTGGCCAGATCCTCGACGCGAAGGAGCGCGCTCAGACGTACTTCCGCATCAGCGTCTTTGGATCCAGCGCGTCGCGCAGGCCGTCGGCAAGCAGGCTGAACGAAATGATCGTGAGCGCGAGTAGGCAACCGGGGAAAAAGGCGATCCACCAGGCGACCAGGAGCGCGTCCTGCCCCGCGCTGATCATGTTCCCCCACGACGGCGTCGGCGGACGGATACCGATGCCGAGGAACGAGAGGCCGGCCTCCGCGCCGATCATGCCGCCGACCATGAGCGCCGCGCTCACCAGCACCGGAGCCATTGCGTTCGGGATCAGATGGCGCGCGATGATCAGGTGCGACGGCAGCCCGATGGCCCTGGCCCCCTCGATGAATTCGCGCTCCTTGAGCGAGAGAATCTCGCCGCGCACGAATCGCGCTGTGCCTGTCCACGACGTGAGCCCGAGGATTATCACCAGGAAGACGATGTTCGCCTCGAACATTCCCACCAGCATCAGCATCAGGAAAAACGTGGGAAAGGCGATGATTACGTCCACCAGCCGCATGAGCACGTTGTCAATCGCGCCGGAAAAGTATCCGGCGATCGCGCCGTACAGGGTGCCCAGGGTGATCGCGATCAGCATCGCCAGGAATCCGATCGAGAGCGAGACTCGCGCGCCGTACACGGCGCGACTGAACAGGTCTCGGCCGAAATCGTCAGTGCCGAACGGATGCTCCCATGAGGGCGGCTGATAGCGCGTAGCCATCACATCTTCGATCGCCGACGGGTCGTAACCAGTGATCACCGGTGCGAGGATGGCGACGATGTACAAGAACGCGATCACGTAGACCGCCGCGACGGCAAGGCGGTTCGCCGAGAAACGGCGCAGCGCGAGGCGGAACAAGCTACGGCTGGGAGACGCCGAAGTCGCCGCACCGCGCATTCGCGTCCGCCGCGAGTCGTATACCAGGAACACTACGCTCGCTGGAACGGCGAGCAGCAGAAACAGTGACGCCACCCAGCGATCCAGGTGCGGCGTCGCGAACGCGGCGAACACGAGCTCGTGTCGCCAGGCCAGGAGCAGCGCGAGCGCCACTCCCAGTGCGAGCACGTGCGCCGCGCGCCGGTCAGGCCAGCCGCTTGCCGCCATACGATACCCTCGGATCCACCAGTGCATAGGTCACATCTGCCAGTAGATTCCCAAGCACAACGAGCACGGCCGCGATCATGCTCGTGGCCATGATTACCGGATAGTCGCGCGCGCCGATCGCCTCGACGGCCAACAGCCCCATTCCCGGCCACGCGAACACTTTCTCGATGAGCACGGCGCCGCCGAGGAGAAACGGCAGCGCCAGCCCATAGATCGTCACGATGGGGATCAGCGCGTTGCGCAGCGCGTGCTGCAGAATCACGACGCGTTCACTGAGCCCGCGCGCCCGGGCTGCCAGCACGTATTCCTCGCTCAACACATCGAGCAGTTTGGTTCGCATGTAGCGCGCGGTGCCGGCAGCGGAGGCAATGCCGAGGACGAACACAGGCAGCGCGAGATGCCACAGCCGGTCCGCCACCTTGCCTCCCGCGGACAGAAGCTCGTAATCGAGAGAGCGCGTCTGCGATGTGGGAAACCAACCGAGATTCACGGAGAACGCGAGCACGAGCATGAGCGCCAGCCAGAAGCCGGGGATCGAGTACATGACGAGCGAGCCCAGGGTGATCGCTTTATCCGCGCGGCTGTACTGCTTGACCGCGGAGAAGATGCCGAGCGCTATTCCGATGAGCGCATCTATGAGCAGCGCCAGCGCTGCAAGCTGGAGCGTGTACGGCACCCGCTCAGCGATGAGCGTTGCGACGGGCCGCCGGTAGCGAAACGATTCGCCGAAGTCGCCACGCGCGACGTTGCCGATCCACTTCGCGTACTGCACGGGCAGCGGTTGATCCAGTCCATATTTCTTGCGGAGCAGCTCGATGACCGCCGGGTCCACATCGCGCTGGACACGCTGCTCGAGGTACATGTCCATCGGATCGCCCGGTGCGAGGCGTACAATTATGAAGGTGATGGTCGCGATGCCGAGGAGCAGTGGGATCGCCTGCAGCAGCCGCTTGAGGATGTAGCGGGCCATCAGCGCCTGTTATCCAGCGCCAGCTCCGCCATCCACACCGTCGGCTCCGCGCGGTATGGGCTGCTCAAGCCGGTGACATGGCGCCGCGCCGCTACGTGGATCACGCCCGGGTGAAGAAACGTCATCGGCACGTCCGCCTGAAAGATCGGCATGAGAGTCCTATAAATTGCGTCGAGCGAATCCGGGTGGACAGTCTGGCGCGCGGCTTCGAGCAGCGCCCACGCGCGAGGGTTCCGGTATCCAATCGGCGAGCCCGGACCAAATATCTTGACCTGGCCGAAGTTTCCGCCCAGCTCGTTACCGAACGTGCGAATCGTCGCGTCGAAATCGCCGCCGCGAATCCGGCGTCGGACAACGCTGAGGTCCAGCCGATGGATCTCGATACGGGCGCCAACGCGTCGCAGCGCTTGCTGCACGAAGACTGCCTCCGCCTCGTCCTCCGTCGAGATGAGGAGCTTGACGGAGAGCTGCGCACCGTCCCGCTCGCGAATTCCATCGCGGTTCGCGTCCTGCCAGCCCGCGGCCTCGAGCAACTCCACGGCTCGCGCAGGATCGTACGGGAGCGGCGCGGGGAGCCCGCCGCGCCGAAACTGGCGCGAAGTGGAGAGGACGTCCGCAATCGGAAGGTCTTGCGGCAGGTTGAGAACGCCCAGCAGCTCGCGCCGGTTGATCGCCAACGTAAAAGCGCGACGCACCCGCGGATCCTTGAGAGCCGGGTGCTTCTGGTTCCATGCAATAGCGCGGAGCTGGTCGTCGTAAATCTCGTGGTAAACCGCGAATCGCGGATCTCTGGACACCTTGAGCTTCTCCGTTGGGCTCAGGTACGCGGCCGCGTCCACCTCACCGCTCATGAGATCCGTCACGCCCGTGTTGCTCGTGAGCTTCAGAATCACCCGCTGGATCCTCGGCTTCTCGCCGAAATAGTTGGAATCCGCCTCAAGCTCCACGAATGTCCTGGGCACATGCTTCACATAGCGATACGGCCCGTTGCCGATGGGTCGCGTCCAGAAATCCCATTGCGCGAACTCCCTCGGCGGCAACTTTTCCAGCAGGTGCTTGGGATAATAGACTCTCCAACTGCTGAGCGGATTATCGATGACCTTTCCATAAGTGATGGCGTACGTGCTGTCGTTCAACACCTCGACCGTCGCGGACCCTGGCGGATCCCAAAGCACGTCGGGATGCGCTAAAAGGTCGTGGGTGAACTTCACGTCGTGCGCGGTCACTGGCACGCCGTCATGCCAGCGGACGTCCGTGCGCAGGTGGATCGTCCAGCTGCGATAGTCGGGCGAGTGTTCCCACCGCCGGGCGAGGCGGCCCTCGAGTTCCCCGCGTTCGTCTAAAGCGACGAGCGGCAGGAAGACGAGGAACTTGGCGGGCATCTCCCAATACGGCCCGAACACCCGCTCGTCGCCCGGATATGACACCGTGATAGTGGACGACTCTCGCTCCCGCTCGCGCGCGCAACTGAGGCCGGGCAGCAGAAGAGTGCACGCCAGCAGCAGACGCCAATGGGGTCGCGCGGCATGGCTCACCGCGGCACCTCTTTCTCCACCCACAGCTCCGCAAGGTGCCACAGCAGATCACCCCCGTAAGGGCTTTTCAGACCCCGGATGCGCCGATCGACGACCCAGTTCTCCACGTTGGGATACAGGAACGTAACGGGCACATCGGCGTGGAATATCTCCGCCAGCTCGCCGTAGATGCGATCTTGTTCATCGAGGTCCATCGCGACCTCGGCGGCGCGCAACAGCTCGGTCACTCGGGGCCGGGCATATCTGATAAGAGAGGCCTCCCCGAAATATTTCGCGTGCCCCGACGAATAGTTCGTCAGGTGGGTGATGGCCGCCTCGAAGGCTCCGTCCGCGATCCGCTGGCCGACGACGTCCACGCTCTCGAGCTGTTGGATCTCCATTCGGATTCCGATCCGCCGGAGCTGGTCCTGGATGAAGGTGGCAGCCCGGATCGGTGAGGCCAGCCACCGCGCGTCCGGCACGATCACGGTGAACTGGAATGCCCTTCCATTCCGCTCCCGCAGTCCGCTACGACTTCCCGCACGCCAGCCGGCACGATCCAGCAGGCGCTTGGCGGCTTCCGGATCATATGGCAGCGCCGGAGCGATCTCGCCGCGACGATATTGCCGCTTCGTGTGGATCCCGTCCGTGATCGGCAGGCCCCCGGGGAGGTTGAGCACCCGATGAAGCTCGCGTCGGTCGATGGCAAGGGTGAGCGCCCGCCGGATGTCAGCCTGCTCGAAGAGCGCATTCCGGTGGTTCCAGAACAGATGGACAGTGACTACACCGGTCGCGTAGTAGTAGGCCTCGAAGCGTGGATCTCCCGCCAGCGCCGGTAGCTCCGCCGGGCTGACTTGAGCGCCGTTCACATTGCCGCTCCGGAGCTCGGTGAGCGGCGCGCCCCCTGCGAACTTCAGTACCGCCCGCTCGATGCGCGGCTTCCCGCAGCAGTAGTTCGGATTGGCCTCGAGCTCCATGAGCGTGCGTGGCACGTGGCGAGCCACGCGGTAAGCGCCGTTCCCGACCGGCTGCTTCCAGAACTCCCAGCGGGCGAAGTCCTTCGGATCGAGATTCTCCAGCAGATGCTTAGGGTAGTAGACATTCCAGCCGTTCAGCGGAGCTCTGCTCGGTCGTCGGTACGTAATCCGCAGAGTGGAGTCATCGAGGACGGTGGCCGAGCCTGATCCGCCGGGATAGAGAACGTCCGGGTGGGCCCAGAGATCCATGGTGAACTTGACGTCGCGAGCGGTGACCGGAACGCCGTCATGCCACTTCACATCGGGGCGGAGATGAACCGTCCACTCCCGGTAATCCGGCGAGTGCTCCCACCGGCTCGCCAGCCGTGGCTGCGGATCCCCCCCGTCGAGCTCGTCGGTCGTCAGGGTGAGGAACACCGGGAACTGGGCCAGATGCCAACGGTTGGGATTGAGGAAGAATTCGTCCCCTGGATCGTCGTACAGAATGGTGACGGTCGATTTGGGGGAATGACGTGGAGCTTCCCCGCCCCCGCAGGCGAGGGCCGCCGCGCAGACCGCCGTGCCGAGCATCCCGAGCCGCCAGCGGGGGCTCATTTTCCCTTCTCCACCCAGAGCTTGTCCATGTTGGTATTCGCATCCGCCCGGAACGGTGTGCTCAGCCCCCGGATGCGCCGGTGCGCGAAGGTGACGTCGTGCATGAAAACGAGGCGGGTCAGCGGCAGCTCCACGCGGAAGATCTCGGCCAGCTCTCCATAGAGACGATCCTCCTCGTCTGGATCGCTCGTGGCCATGATCCGGTCGATGATCTCGAAGGCCGCCGGGCTCTGGTACCCTGTCCTCCCTTTCAACTCGCGTGGTTGATGCCTCTCGTGACAGCGCGCGCAGAGCCTGACAAACATCGCACATAGCGGTGTCAGGAGTAACTGCTACCAGTTCTCCTCCCCCTCCCCCAGCCACAGATCTTCCGTATGCATCACTGGATCCCCGTGGAATGGGCTGCTCAGACCGTGCACCCGGCGGTGGGCGACCACTGCGCCCATGTGCGGGTACAAAAGCGTTATCGGAACGTCCATCTGAAGGAGGGGCATGAGCTCGCGGTATATTCGATCCAGTTCTTCCTGGTCGACAGTACGCTCTGCCCTCTCCAGCAGATCGACCACTGGCGGAGCACGATAACCGAGAACGGACTCTTTTCCGAAAAGCTGCAAGTGCGACAGCCAGCTCCCGTGGGGCCTGTTGTGCAGCCGCCAGAACGCAGCCTGGAAGTGACCGCCGCGGAACCGCTTCAGCATGAGATTTTCCTCGAGCGTTTCTATCTCCATGCTCACTCCAACCTGGCGGACTGCTTCCTGGACAAACACCGCGGCACGAGTGCGGTCACTGGTCGCGGGGCCTGGAGTGAGCGCGGTGAAGGCGAACCGTCGGCCATCCTTCTGGCGGACGCCACCACCGTCGCGGTCGATCCAGCCGGCAGCGTCCAGAAGTCGTCTTGCCTGCGGCGGATCGTGTGGCAGAGCCTCTGGAAGTTGATGCCGGTGGAACTGGCGAGCCGTGAATACGGTATCGAAGAGCGGCAGATCATCAGGGAGGGAGAGAACCTGGTGCAGCTCACGGCGATCGATCGCCATCGTCAGAGCGCGACGGACGGCTGCGTCGCGGAAGAAGGGCTCGCGGTGGTTCCAGAATATCCCGGATAGCCAGCTCACGTCGCGGAAGAGATCGTTGTAGATGCGAAAGCGTGAATCGCCCGCGAAATTGGGAAGCGCGCTCCGATCCACGCTTGCCGCGTCGACATTTCCGCTCAGGAGCTCCGTAACCGCCGTCTCCTGCGGGCCGAGCTTGACGATAACTCGCTTGATTCGCGGCTGGCCGAAAACGTAATCAGGATTCGCCTCGAGCTCGAACGCTGTCTTCGGAACGTGGCGCAGGAAACGGTAGGGACCGTTCCCCACCGGGTGCTGCCAGAAGTCCCAGTCCATGAACTGCTTTGGATTGAGGCCCTGCAGTAGGTGCCTGGGGTAGTAGACGGTCCACCAGTCGAGGCCGTTGGTCGGCCGGTCATACCGCAAGACGAATGTGGAATCGTCGGGTGCCTCTGGCGTCGCGACACGCTTCCCTCCCCACATAACCTCGAAGAGGTCCCATGTGAACTTCAGGTCGTGCGCAGTCACCGGCACGCCGTCATGCCAGTTGACGCCGCGACGCAGATGGAATGTCCACATGCGATAATCCGGCGAGTGCGCCCAATTTTGTGCGAGTCGTCCCTCGAACTCACCGCGCTCGTCATAGCCGACGAGTGGAAGAAAGAGAAGGAACTGCGCGGGAAACGCGCCGGCGAACAAGCGCTCGTCGGGATGGTACAGTACGCGCAGCGTCGAGCGCGTGCTGCGCGCGCGTCTGTCGTCACGTGCGCACCCGGCGGCCGACAGTGCGGCAAGCGCAATCCAGCTCTCAATCCATCGGCGCCGTGTGATACTATCGGGAAGTTGTCGTCTCATCAACATGGCCTCACCCTCTTCCGGCTCTAGACGTGCGTCTGAGAACTCATGGCTCTGCGCAGGATGCCAATCCCATCTTCGACAACATGGAACCATCCAAGGCAGGTGTCCACCATTAATCCTGGCTGCTAAGGACGACTCCTAACGCCGGTCGAGCTCCACACACCTTAAGCCGGCGATGCGCAAGTAGGCCGGCTCATTTCTCCACCCAAAGTTCATCCATGTACCCATCGGGCTCGGAACCTAACCCACTGCGAAAACCGCGTATGCGCCGATGGACGACCCAGGCTTGGGAATGCGTAAGGAGGCGAACCATCGGAGGGTCATCCAAAAAGACTTTCGAGATCTCGCGGTAGATTCGGTCCTCCTCGTCCGGATCGGCCGTCTTCCGCAGGCGGTCGATCAACTCGAATGCCTGAGCGTTCGCGTACCCGAGCCGGTTGCCTCTCCCGAAAGCTCCGGCTGCTTGGCCCTGGACAAACATCCACGCCTCAAAATCGCCGCCGCGCCGCTTGTCCCACATGACTGATTCATCGAACATCTGGATATCCATCTGAATGCCGGCGCGCCGCAACTGTGCCTGGACGTAGACGGCCATCTTTTCGAGGCCGAAGCTGCTTCCTACGCTCGCCGTAAAGCGGAACGGGCGTCCGTCCTTGTCGAGAATTCCGTCGCCGTTGCGGTCCACCCACCCCGCAGCGACAAGAAGCGTCCGCGCGAAAGTCGTGTCATAAGTCAGCGGCTCCGGCCACTCGCGCCGGCGGAGCTGCCTGGACGTAAGAACAGCGTCTGTAATCGGGAGGTCGGGCGGGAGGTTCATGACGCCGAGCATGGCGCGGCGGTCCAGGGCGTGTATGAGCGCGCGGCGCACGCGCGAGTCCCGAAAGAGCGGATGGTCGGCCTTCCAATAAATAGGATGCGAGGCCGAAGTCACGGTACGATAGACACGAAAGCGCGGGTCGTTCGCGATGCCTGGAATTTGCGTCTGCTGCACCTGGGCGATGTCCACGTTCCCGCTCAGCAGCTCGGTCAGCGCTGCCCCGCCAACGAACTTGAGGATGAGGCGTTCAATGCGTGGCTTGCCCATGTAATAGCCTGGATTGGCCTCGAACTCGATCAGTCTCTCGGGCAGGTAACGAACGAACCGGAACGGTCCGTTCCCCACCGGGTGCGTCCAGAAGTCCCACTCCCAGAACTTGCGCGGGTCGAGCGACTTGAGCAGGTGCTCGGGGTAGAAAACGATGTCGTCGAGGTAGTCCGGTTTCGCCGCGCGGATCCGTACTGTCGAGTCGTCGACGATCGTCGCGTTGTAGCCAACGTCTTTAAGGATGGCTGGATGTGCGAGCAGATCCAGCGTGAACTTGATGTCCCGGGCGGTAACGGGTTTCCCATCGTGCCATTTCAAGTCTGTGCGCAGGTGGTACGTCCAGTCCTTGAAGTCGGCGGAATGTTCCCAGCTTCGCGCCAACCGACCCTCGAGCTCGCCGTGCTCATTGAGCGTCGCGAGCGGAAGAAAGATGAGGACTTCCAGGGCCAACTCGTCCGGTTTAATGTCGCTCACGTCCCGGACCGCCATCACTACGGTTGCGCCCCGGTCGAGCCCCGGGTCGCGTGCGTCGCGACAGCCGCTCGCAATGAGCAGCGTCAGCAGCGGAAGCAGCGACGTTGAGCGAACAGTGATCATCGGCTCGGTGTCTCCTCTTACAGATCGAGACGCTACGCGTGCTCTACCGGGTCAGGAAATAGCCGCCAAGTTGGCCCAATTAGCGCTCGCCGTCCACCCGCAGATTCTCCATGTGCGTATTCGCATCTGCCCTGAACGGTGTGCTCAGCCCCAGGACCCGCCGGTGGGCGAAGGTGACCTCTGACTTCCAGACCAGCCGGGTCAGCGGCAGTTCCGCGCGGAAAATCTTGGCCAGCTCCCCATAGAGCCGATCCTCCTCGTCCGGATCGGCCGTGGCCATGAGCCGGTCGATGACCTCGAAGGCCCACGGGCTCTGATACCCGATCCGGTTCGCCCTCCCGAAGTCCCGCCGCTGGGCCCCCGGGCCTGGTTGGTGGCGGAAGAAGAGGGCCTCGAAGTCTCCGTCCAACAGCTTCTTCCACATCAGCGCATCCTCCAGCATTACAACTTCCATCTGCACGCCGACCCGGCGCAGGTAGTCCTGGACGTAGACGGCGAGCTGGGGCACGCCGTCCCCGCTCCGCACCTTGGCCGTGTACCGGAAGGGACGACCTTCGCGCTCCCGCACTCCATCCCCGTTGCGGTCGACCCACCCGGCCGCGTCCAGAAGCCGGCGCGCCTCGTCCGGGTAGTACGGGAGGGCTTCCGGGAATTCGCCCCGGCGGGCTTGCCGGAACGTTCTCGGCGCATCGGTGATGGGTGACTCCGGTGGCAGGGTCAAGCGGCGGGCGAGTTCCGGCCGGTCGATCGCCAGGGTGAGCGCGCGTCGCAGCAGAACTCGACTGACGGCTGCTGGCGGTCGTGGGAGCGAATCCGCAGGATTCCATGCTGCCCGCTCGAGCCGCAGGTAGACCAGTGTGGAGCCGCGGGCGGAGGCCGGATCTTCGCCTGAGCGACATGCGGTGAAGGCGAAGATGACGGCCGCGCAGGTGACGCCGTCGCAAAAGAACCTCGGCCACGCCTTCACTCGAGCCACAGCTCCTCGGCGAATAGAAGCGGATTGGCTTGCCGCGAATCAACGAGCCCTCGGACGCGCCGGTGGACGACGTGAGCGTCGGCGGCACGGAAAAGAAACGCCACCGGCTGATCCGCGCGCACGAGATCCGAAATCTCGCGATACGCTCCATCCTCAACCTCCGGGTCCGCTGCCGTCGCCGCCACTTGGAAGAGTCGCGCCAGCCGCGAATCCCGGTAGCCCGCGCCCGCCGTCCATTTTTCAGCGTGGCGGGCGCCCATGAGGAGGAAAGTTACGATCGCTTCGAACTTCCCCGCATGCAGTCTATCCAGAAGCGCAGATCTCTCGAGCCGCTGGAGCTCCATGCGCACACCCAATCGCCGCAGCTGATCCTGAACATAGAGAGCCGCCTGGTCACCCGGCGATTCCGCAAGCGTCAGAGCTGTGAAGTGGAAGCCATGGCCGTCCCGCTCGCGCATACCACCGCGGCTTTGTCGCCAGCCCGCCTCATCCAATAGACGCATCGCCTCCGCAACGTCATAACGCGGCTCGGCCAACTGGCCCCGGCGAAATTGTCTTATCGAGTTCACGCCATCAACGAGCGACAACTGAGCGGGCAGGCCCAGAACCTGGAGCAGTTCCCGCCGATTGATGGCCAAGCTCAACGCGCGCCGCGTCTGCCGATCTCGAAAGAAGGGGTGCTGGTTCTGCCAGACTAACGCCCAGGACCGACTGGGGTTTGGCTCCCAATACGTGCGGAAACGGGAATCGCTCGCGATACCCCTTACATGCGCGGGATCAAGCTGGATCGCGTCTACATTGCCGCTGCGCAATTCCGTCACGCCAGACTGACCCGCGAACCTCAACACGACGCGCGGGATTCTCGGCTCGCCCTTGAAGTAATCGGCGTTCGCCTCGAGTTCAACCATAGTATGCGGCAGATCGCGGCTGTACCGATATGGACCGTTTCCGACGGGTCGCTCCCAGAAATCCCAGTCGTAGAATTTCTGATAGTCGAGGTCTTTGAGCAGATGCTTGGGGAGGATGCTTACGGCGGAGTCGGACCACTCGGCACCGCGCACGGTAAAGCTCGATCCATCATGCACCGTCAGAGTCTGGATCAAGCTGGGTCCCCAGTATGGGGAGTCGGGGCGCGAATGCAGCTTCAGCGTGAACTCTACGTCATCCATAGTGACTGGCCTTCCGTCGTGCCAGCGAACGCCGGTGCGCAGGTGATAAGTCCACTCCCGGTGGTCCGCCGAGCGTTCCCAACCTGCCGCGAGGCATCCCCGTCGATCGCCAGTCAACTCGTTTTCCCGAACGAGCGGGAGAAACACGAGGGACTCACCTGCGAAATCTGGGCAGATCGGTTTGTAGTTGTTATTTATTGGCCCATCAATCCCGATGATCAGGGTTGAGGAGCGAGCCGACGCCCCCATCTCCGTTTCGCGGCAGGCGCCCGCCACGGCGAGAGCAATTGAGCCCGCGCAGAGTTTTACGAACCCGCGACGATCGTGGAGGCAATGATCCGAATCGCAATCCGCGAGCATTAATCTGCGGATAGATGTTCCGCGCAATGACGCGATTTTCATCGATGTTCGCCCTCGATCCAAAGATGCTCCATGTGCTGCACCGGATCGGGCCAATAGCGCCCGTCGAGTCCCTGGATTCGCCTGTTGACGAAGTAGCTCTGCGTCTGCGGAAAAAGAAACGTGACGGGGGCATCCTCGCGGAAGATCGCCATCAGCTCGCGGTATACCGCGTCCAGAACATCAGGGTCGGCGGTCGCAAGGGCGCGGTCAATGAGACGCACGACCTCGGGGTTGCGGTAACCGACCGGCGCGCCCGCGCCGAAATAAGTCCGGAGCCACCCGGGCAGATGTTGCGACAGGATGAAGGCAGCCTGGAATCGGCCCTCCTTCACGCGGCTGCTGAGAATCTCCGTCTCCACGGATTGCAGCTCCATCTGCACGCCCACTCGGCGAAGCTGTTCCCGGATGAGCACGGAAATCACCGCGAAGCTGGGATCCTGCCGGACGAGCGCGGTGAATTGGAATCGCCGGCCGTCTTTCTCACGGAAACCGTGGGCGGCATTGACACGCCAGCCTAGCGAGTCCAGCAGCGCGCTGGCGTGCAACGGGTCGTAGGTTATCGGCGCCGGAAGATCGCGCCGCAGGAATTGCCCGCTCGTGTATGGTCCATCGGCGATGGGAAGTGTGACCGGAAGATTGAGGGCGGAAAGCAGCACGCGCCGGTCAATGGCAAGCGCAAGAGCACGGCGCACTCGCCGGTCACTGAAGAGAGGGTGATCGCTCTTCCAGTAAAGGGCGCGGACCACCGTTGGAGCTTCCGAGTGGTAGATCCGGAATCGCGGGTCCCGGGCGAGCAGCGCGATCTGCGAGGGGTTCGACCCCGCGATCGCGTCCACACCGCCGCTCAGAAGCTCAGTCAGAGCCGCATCCTGCGCGAACTTGAGCACGACGCGCCCGATCTTCGGCTTCGCAAGAGGAAACGCCGGAGTCGCCTCGAACTCCATCAGTGTTGCGGGTATGTAGCGAACCAGTCTGTATGGTCCATTCCCCACCGGATGTGTCCAGAAGTCCCAGTGATAGAATTCCTTGGGATCGAACCGCTCGACGATGTGCTTGGGGTAAATCACAAGCCACCAGTCTCCATGGAATCCCTGCGGCGAGCGAATCGTGACGGTGGAATCGTTGGGCGTCGTGGACTCGACCGTGCCGGGCGGGAAATGGCCGACGTCGGGGTTGCTCAACAGGTCGAGCGTGAACTTGACATCGTGCGCGGTGACCGGCACGCCGTCCTGCCAATGCAAATCGGTGCGCAGGTGATACGTGGACTGGCGATGATCCGCCGAGTGCTCCCAGCTGCGCGCCAGTCGCGGGTGCCGTTCACCTGCCGAATCCAACTCAGTCAGCGGGAGGAATACCAGGTAGCGAGCCGAGGCGTCCGCCATCGGGCTGAGCGCGTCGCGACCGCAGCAGTAGGCCACGGTAACTGTCGAAGCGCGCGCAGATCGAGAGTGTTCGGCTCCGGCGCACGCGATTGAGGCGAGGGAGATCAATCCGAGTGACGCAATCTTCTGCGCGCTCATTGCTGGCTTGCGTCCTCAAGCCACAGTTCCTCCATGCACTGCAGCGGCTCGGCTCGCCAGGGGCTGCTCAGCCCTTTGACGCGTCGGTGGACTAATTCGATGTTCACCTTTGGGCACAGGTAGGTGACCGGATTGTCCGCCCGAACGATGTTGGAGATGTCCCGATAGATGCGGTCCTTCTCATCAGGGTCTGCCGTGATCTTCGCCCTCTGGAATAGCGAGAAGACCGCAGGGTTGTGATACCCTATGGAGCCGTTCCCTTGCAACAGCCACGTACTGCCCCACACGGATGCGAAGGCGGCCTCGAACGCACCGCGCTCCAACCTCTCTTCAACGATGGCGTCGTCCAGAGGCTGGAGGTCCATGTGGACGCCCACCCGACGGAGCTGGTCCTGCGCGTACAACGCGATCTGCGGATACGGGGGCTCAAACACGATGGCGGTAAACCGAAACGGCTTGCCCTCCCTCTCGCGCACGCCGTTGCCATCGCGATCATGCCACCCGGCTGCTTCAAGCAGCGCCCGAGCTTGTTCCGGGTCGTACGGCAGCGGTGCCGGTAACTGACCGCGCCGAAGCTGAGGCAGCGTGTAAGGCCCGTCAACGAGGGCGACGTCATTCGGTACGTTTATCAGCGGCAGAAGCTCGCGCCGGTCGATCGCCAGCGTGAGCGCCCGGCGGACGCGAGGATCCCGAAAGAAAGGATGCTGGTTGTGCCAGTAAATTCCCCGGGCGTTGGTTGCCTCGTAGAAGTAGTACACTTCGAAACGAGGATCCAGTTTCCCATTTGGGAAGCGGGTCATGTTCCCAGTCACGGCGTCCACGTTCCCACTTAGCAGCTCGGTCAGGCCCGCTTGTTCAGAGAACTTCAGGACGACTCGCTCGATCCTCGGCCTGCCCTTGTGGTAATCGGGGTTGGCCTCGACTTCCATCATGGTCCCGGGCTGGTATCGGCGGTACCGATAGGGGCCATTGCCAACGGGCCGCTGCCAGAAGTCCCAGTCCGAGAACTTGCCCGGCGTGAGGCGCTCGAGGAGATGCTTTGGCCAGCACGGAAGGGTTTGGTAGTCAAGCCCATGCCTCGTGCGTACCGTCACCGTCATATCGTCGAGCACGTCGATCGAGTCGAAGGGCAACAATCGCGCAGACTCGGGACGGGAAAGCAGTTCCAGGGTGAACTTGACATCCTTCGCAGTGACGGGAACGCCGTCATGCCACCGAACGTCGGGGCGCAAATGGTACGTCCACGACCGGAAGTCGGGTGAATGCTCCCAGCTGTTAGCGAGTCGACCTTCCAACTCACCTCGTCCGTTGAACCTGACCAGCGGGAGGAACACGAGGAACTGTGCCCACGTGCCTGGTCCGAGCGAATACTCAGAGGCACTGACGGCGATGATCATCGTAGAGCCGCGAGCATAGGCAGGGTCACCGCCTCGTCTGCATCCTGCCGCCGCGAGGATCAGCGAACCAGCGCTCACCCGCATGAATTCGCGCCGGTTGATCGAGTTCGGCCACGCGCTCTTTCGCGTGTTCATGGCCGGCTGCTGTCCTCCAGCCACAGCTCCTCCATGCTCTCGACCGGGTTGGCGCGGTGTGGGCTGCTCAGTCCGCGCACACGCCGGTGGGCCACGAAAAAGTGGGTGACCGGATAGAGAAAGGTCACGGGGAGATCGGCCTCGAAGTGGGGCTCCAGCTCGCGATAGAGCGCCCGCGCCTCGTCCGCGTCGAGGGAGGTGTAAGTCGCGAGCGAATCGAGGATGCGGGCGACCTCGGGGTTCCTGTAGCCCAGCCTGGACTCGGCTCCAAACCACGCGACCAGCCCGCAAGGTGTCCACGGACGCTGGCAGAGCGCGAACAACGCCGCATCGAAATCGGCGGCTTCGAAAACGCGGCTCCGCGCCGCCAGCCGCTCCAGCACCCGCAGTTGCACATCCACGCCGACGCGCCGCAGCGCAGCCTGAACGTGCACCGCTTCCGTCTCGTCCGCGTTCTCCACGACCATGACGAAGCGGAGCGGAGCGCCCGCCCTCATTCGCACTGCGCCGGCGCTCGGCTCGCGCCAGCCGGCCTCATCGAGCAAGCGCCGCGCTTGGGCCGGATCGTAGCCGAGTGGCGACGGCAAGGCTCCGGTGCGCCACTGATCCGGGGTGAACGGCGCATCGGAGAGCGGCACGTCTTTCGGCAGATTCATGGCGCGCAGCAACTCGCGCCGGTCTATCGCCAGCGTCAGCGCACGGCGTACCCGCGCATCGCGGAACGGCTCGAAACGCTGGTTCCAGGCGACGGCCTTCCTACGGTCGAGCGCGAAATCGTGATACGTCCGGAAGCGCGGATCGCCCGCGAGCTTGAAGACATCCAACGGCCGCCAGTACAGCAGCGCCGCATCCACGTTGCCAGCCATCAACTCGGTAACCGCGGTCTCGCCTGACTTGAGGACCACGCGTCCGATACGGGGCGGCGAACCGTAGTATGCGGGATTCGCCTCCAGCTCCATGAGCATGCGCGGCACGGACCGCACCACGCGGTAAGGGCCGTTCCCTACCGGCTGATGCCAAAACTCCCAATCCCAAAACTTCGCGGGATCCAATTTTTCCAGGAGATGCTTCGGGTAGTAAACGATCCACGTATCCGTCGGGTACGGGTGCCCCGTCGTCGTGAATGTCGAGTCGTCCACCACTGTGACCTTGTCCGCCTCCGACGGCGAGAAGTACACGACTTGTGGATGCGCGAGCAGTCGCATGGTGAAGGCGACGTCGTGCGCCGTGACCGGACGGCCGTCGTGCCAGCGGACATCGGTGCGCAGCCGGTAAGTGACGCTCCTGCGGTCGGGCGAGCGCTCCCAGCTCCTGGCCAGCCGGCCGACCAGCTCGCCCTTCTCGTCCCGGCTCGTCAAGGTCAGAAACACGAGGTTCTGCGACGTCCACCCCGGGCCGCCCATTACGGGCGTGGGATCGAGCACGGTGATCGTCGCAGGCTCCGATCGTGGCGCATCGCCGCCGCCGTCGCAGCCTGCGACAGCGAGGATTACAGAACCGGCGCACATTCGCGTAAACTGGCGCCGGTGGACCGATCTCATGATTCGATCTTCTGCGCGTTCATCGCTGGCCGTCCTCCACCCATAGCTCGTCCATGTACCAGAGCGGATCGGGCCGATAGGGGGAGCTCAGGCCGCGGACACGGCGGTGCACGACGTACGTCCACACCGCGGGATAGAGGGGCGTCATCGGAATCTCGGCCTGGAAGATCGGCCACAGCTCCCGGTAAATGCTGTCCCGCTCATCGGGGTTCATGCTCGTCGTTGTACGTTCGAGAAGATCGGCTACTCTCGGATTCGCGTACCCGACCAGCGATTTCTTGCCAAAGATGATGGGGTTTGCGGTCTCGCCGCCCTGGCTCGTCACGATCGCGGCGTCGAAGTTACCCCGTCCCCATCGGTCCCGTCCCGCCAGCATGTCCATGCTATGTATCTCCATTCGGATCCCCATTCGGCGTAGCTCTGACTGGACGAAGAGAGCCGCCTGGTGCCGGGATGTCCCCGCCGTCCACCCGCCTGTCATCATGAGCAGGCTGAAGTGGAACTGTCGGCCGGCGCGGTCGCGGACCCCATCGCCATCGGTGTCGCGCCACCCGGCTTCATCCAGGAGACGGGCAGCCTCCGCGGTATCGTGCGGTAGCGGTGGCGGGAGCTCGCCGCGGTTCAGCTGCCGCTGGGTGAAGATCACGTCGAAGACAGGCGTTGTCTCGGGAAGATTCCCGACGCGGTGCAGCTCACGCCGATCAATGGCCAGAGTCAGGGCTCGGCGGACTCGCGGATCCCGGAAGGCAGCGTGCCGATGGTTCCAGTAGAGGGCGGTGAACACGCCGCCGCGCGCGAAGGAGGAATACGCCTCGAACCGGGCGTCGGCCTTCAGCTGGAGTAGACTGCCGGGGTTTATGTAGGAGACGGCGTCCGCGTTGCCGCTGACCAGCTCCGTGAGCGATGGCTCCGGCACGAGCTTGACGATCACCCGATCGATGCGGGGCCGCCCGCGGTAGTACTCCGGGTTTGCCTCGAAAATCATTGCGGTGTTCGGTATCCTCCGAACGAACCGATACGGGCCGTTGCCCACCGGCGCTTTCCAGAATTCCCAACTGGCGTATTTGTCCGGGTCGAGTCCCTCCAGGAGATGCTTCGGGAGGTAGACCATCCCCTCGTCCAGCGGGCTGCCAGGTCCTCGGCGGTGGTATGTCAGGGTATAGGTGCTGTCGTCGAGGACCGCGACCGAATAGACTCGTTCCCCTTGCCACTGCGCGCGGATGTAGAGCTCCAGCGAAAAGGCGACGTCGTGCGCAGTGACCGGGACTCCATCGTGCCAGCGGATGTCGGTTCGGAGATGAACTTTCCAGCTGCGATAATCCGGCGAGTGCTCCCAGCTCCGCGCCAATCGTCCTTCCACATCGCCCTTCTCGTTCCGAGCCACGAGCGGGAGAAAGAGGAGGAACCGGGGCGCGTCGCTCCAAATTGTACTCTCGTCGCCGGGGAGGAGGACGGTCACCGTGGACCCGCCCTCTTCTGCCCGGTCGGCAGCGGGTGCGCAGGCGGCGAAAAGGAAAGCGAGCCCAACCCGCCGCACACTTATCATCGGTTCTCGTCCTCCACCGACAGCTCCTCCATGAGCGCCACCGGGTCGGCGCGCCACGGAGTGCTCAATCCCCTGATGCGCCGATGCGCGAACGCTGTCCACACCTCGGGCAAAAGAAAGGTGACCGGAGCGTCGGCCTGAAAGATCCGCGTCATGGCGGTGTGAATCTCATCCCTCTCGTCGGGATCCGCCGTGCGGCTGAGACGATCGATCAGCGCGATCAATTCGGGGTTGCGATAGCCGAGGTGTCCATTGGGCCCGAACACCGCGGGGAGCCAGATCACCGGCAATGCGCTGCGCGTCAGCGCCGCGTCGTAGTTCCCGCTTCGCAACCTGTCCCGAAGCGAGGTTCCATCCATCGGCTGGATGTCCATGGCGATGCCGACGCGACGAAGGCTCGCCTGGATATAGACCGCCATCCGGTCGAAACCGGGCGCCGGGTGAACAAGCGCAGTAAAACGAAACGCGCCTCCGTTCTTGTCGCGGACGCCGTCTCCGTCGCTGTCGCGCCAACCAGCCTCCTCGAGCAATCGCACCGCTGTCGCCGGATCGTACGCGACGGGCGGCAGCAGATCCTGCCGGGCGAGTTGGCGGGCAGTCGGAACCCCATCGAGCACGGGGATGTTGTCCGGCAGGTTGAGGACAGTACGCAGCTCCTCGCGGTTGATCGCGAGCGTAAGAGCGCGACGAACATTCCGGTCGCCGAACAGTGGATGTCCGTTCCGCCAGTAGGCGACCCGCATGATCTGCCCGGCCATCGAGTAATAGGCGCGGAAGCGCGAATCGCCCAGGAGCTTCGGTGCGTCGGCGGGACTTACGTGTGTCGCCGCATCCACCTTCCAGCTGAGCAGCTCGCTGATCGCCGCATCCCTGGTGAATTTGAGCAAGACACGCCTGATCTTCGGTTGGTCCCGGTAATAGCCGGGATTGGCCTCGAACTCCATCATCGTTTCGGGCACGTAGCGCACGAAGCGGTAGGGTCCGTTGCCCACGGGATTTGTCCAGAACGGCCAGTTCCAGAATTGTTTCGGGTCCAGGTCCTTGAGCAGGTGGCGCGGATAATAGACGGTCCACGAATCCAATCCGTCAGTCGGATTCGCGTAGTAAATCACTACGGTGCTGTCGTCGGGCACGGCGATGGAGTCCACGCGTGAACGAGGGAAGTAGCCGACGGCCGGATGCATCAGGAGCTCGAGCGTGAACTTGATGTCGTGCCCGGTCACGGGCACTCCATCATGCCAGTTCACATCCGTGCGAAGGTGGAAGGTCCAGACCCGGTCGTCCGCCGAGCGCTTCCAGCTCCTGGCGAGCCGCCCTTCCATCTCAGGCTTTTCCGGGCCGCTCACAAGCGGTTGGAAGATCAGCATCTTCGCTTCAACGTCGCTGGCGACGCTGAGCACTTCTGCGCCACAGCAATACGCTACCGTGACCGTCGAACTGGGCGCGGCGTTCCGCTCGCCGGCGCAGGCGAGACAAGCGAGTCCGGCGAGAAAGAAACGCGCGCGAATGACCCGGTTTACGTCGCTCATGGATCATCCTCGATCCACAGGTGCTCCGCCGACCACAGGGGATTGGCTCTGAATGGAGTGCTCATCCCCTTCACTCTCCGATGTGCGACGTAGGTCTCCACATTGAGCGCGAGAAAGGTGTACGGAAGGTCCTCGGCAATTGCCGCCGACAAGCGGGCAAAGGCGGCGTCCAGCTCATCGGCATCACGCGCGTTGCGCGCCGCGCTGAGCAGCTGGGTAACGCGTGCATTACGGTAGCCGATCGGAGAGTCCTTGCCGAAGAAGTGAACGAGCTCGTCGACGCTGGTCCAAAGGCCATAGACCGACGCGTCGAATCTTCCTGCTCTCACCCGCGCAGGCCCGACTCCGGGCCCCAGTGTCGTGATGTCCATCCAGATCCCCAACTGCCGGAGCTGGGCCTGAACGTAAACCGCTGCCGCTTGCCAGTCGGAGCCAACGATTAGCGAAAATCTGAACTCGCGACCGTGTCGCTCGCGAACTCCATCGCCATCAAGGTCTCGCCAGCCGGCTTGATCGAGCAGATCGCCCGCCAGTTCACGGTCGTACGGCAGCGCCTTGGGTAGCTCGCCCCGCCAGTATTGACGCTGGGTATAGACCCCATCGAGGATGGGGAGATCTTCCGACATGTTGAGCACTCGATGGAGCTCGCGCCGATTGATGGCAAGCGTCAGTGCCCGACGCACACTTGGATCGCTGAAGAGGGGATTCCGCTGATTCCAGAGGATGACTTGTAGACCTTTGATGTCATCCCAGATCTCGTAGTACACGCGAAAGCGAGGATCGCCCTTGATCGCAACCACGTCAGCCCTGCGGAAGTGACTCACTGCATCCACGTTGCCGCTCAGGAGCTCAGTCACGGAAAAGGGACCAAATTTGACGATCAATCGCTGGATCTTCGGGTTGCCCAGGGCGTAGTCGGGGTTTGCCTCGAACTCGATGAACGTTTGGGGAACGTGCCGAACGTAGCGATACGGGCCGTTCCCGATCGGGCGCGTCCAGAAGTCCCAATCTCCGTACCCGGCCGGCGGGAGATCCTGTACGAGGTGTTTCGGCAAGATGGCGGGCCAGTGTTCCGGCTCGGTCTGGATGGAGCCTCCTCCGTACGCGATGACGAACGTGCTGTCATCGGGCACCGACGTCGTATAGGAGCCCGGCGCGCGCTGCAGCACGTCGGGGTGCATGATCAAGTCGAAGGTAAATTTCACGTCGTGCGCGGTGACGGGCGCACCGTCATGCCACCGCACGTTGGTCCGGATGTGGTACGTCC
>JBPPMH010000110.1:0-3834 GCA_051305945.1 Gemmatimonadaceae bacterium | reverse complement strand
GAGAGCGTCGTGCGGTTAACGCACAATGCTCTCCGCTCTCTCCAGCTCCCACTCCTTCCAAAGAGCATACACCGCCGGAATCACGACCAGTGTAAGCACCGTGCTGGAGATCATCCCACCCACCATCGGCGCCGCGATCCGCTGCATCACACTCGCCCCTGCCCCTCCGCCCCACATGATCGGCAACAGCCCGGCGGTGATCGCCGTCACCGTCATCATCTTCGGCCGCACCCGCTCCACCGCGCCCTCGAACACCGCGTCGTACAGATCCCGCGCGGTCGGCCGGCGTCCGGCCGAGTGGCGCGCGCGCCAGGCGTGGTCCAGGTAAATGAGCATCACCACCCCCGTCTCAGCGGCCACTCCCGCGAGCGCGATGAACCCGATCGCCACCGCCACCGACCAGTTGTAGCCGAGCAGCCAGATGAACCACACGCCGCCTACGAGCGCGAACGGTAGCGAGAGCATCACGATCAAAGACTCGCCCACGCTCCGGAAATTGAAATACAGCAGCAGGAAGATCACCGCCAGCGTGGCCGGCACCACGATCTTCATCTTCTCCTTCACCCGCTGCATGTACTCGTACTGCCCGCTCCACGCGATCGTGTAGCCAGTGGGCAGCGCGACCATGTCTTCCACCATCTTCTGCGCGTCGGCCACGTAACCGCCGATGTCCCGGCCGGTCACGTCCACGAACACCCACGCGGTAGGCTGCGCGTCCTCGGTGCGCACGACCATGGGCCCCGCGACTTTCCGGATCGTCGCCAGCTCGCCGAGCGGGACCTGCGCCACGCCCGACTGTGCCGGCGCGGCCGACATCGCCCCGCCCATGCCGCCCGCCGCGGACGATGCGGCGCCGCCCGTGTGGCTCACGGGCACCAGCACCGTCGCCAGCTGCTCGGGCGTGTCCCGGAAATCCTGCATGTAGCGCACGCGCACGCCGTACCGCTCGCGGCCCTCGACGGTCTGCGTGACCACCATCCCGCCGATCGCACTCGCGATCACGGACTGGACGTCGCCCACGTTCAAGCCGTGCCGCGCGGCGGCCGCGCGATCAATGTCTATGTCCAGGTAATAACCCGACATGGCGCGCTCGGCGAACGCGCTCCGCGTGCCCGGAACCGCCTGCACCGCCTGCTCGATCTGCTTGCCTATCTTTTCGAGCGTGGCGAGGTCGGGCCCGAACACCTTGATCCCGACGGGCGTGCGGATCCCCGTCGCGAGCATGTCTATCCGGCCGCGGATGGGCATCGTCCAGGAATTGGTGATTCCGGCCATGCGAACAGCGGAATCCATCTGCGCGATCAGCCCGTCGTACGTCATTCCTGGACGCCACCGGTCGCGCGCCTTCAGCGTGATCGTCGTCTCGAACATGTCGAGCCCCGCGGGATCGGTGGCGGTCTCCGCGCGCCCGGCCTTGCCGAAGACGCGCTCCACTTCCGGGAACGACGCCAGGATCGAGTCCTGGATCCGGAGCGCCTCCTTCGCCCGCGCGATGCTGATTCCCGGCATCGTCGTCGGCATGTACAGAATCGTTCCCTCTTCCATCGGTGGCATGAACTCCGAGCCGATGCGCGACCACGGAATTGCGGTGACGACCACCACGATCACCGCGCCCGCGATGACCTCCCACCGATTGCGCAGCACGAAGCGGATGACCGGATCGTACGCGCGAATCAGCATGCGGTTCACGGGATTGGCCCGCTCGCGCCAGATCTTGCCGCGCACGAACAGCCCCATCGCCACCGGCACGAGCGTCACCGAGAGCAGGCTCGCGGCCGCCATCGCGAACGTCTTGGTGAACGCGAGCGGCGTGAACAGCCGGCCTTCCTGCCCCTCGAGCGTGAACACGGGGAGAAACGACACGGTCACGACCAGCAGCGAGAAGAACAGCGCCGGCCCGACCTCGCGCGCGGCTTCGGTCGCCACATCCCAACGCTCGCGCACTGAGAGCACGCCCGTGTCCAGCTTGGCGAGCTTGGCGGCGTCCGGGCCTACCTTCGCCTCCACCGCGCGCTCGAGATGCTTGTGCATGTTCTCGATCATTACGATCGCCGCGTCTATCATCGCTCCGATCGCGATCGCGATTCCGCCGAGCGACATGATGTCGGCCCCCACGCCGACGAAGCGCATCCCGACGAACGCCAGCAGAATCCCGACCGGGATCGTCACTATCGCGACGAGCGCGCTGCGCAGGTGCAGCAGGAACACGATGCAGACCAGCGCGACGATCAGCGACTCCTCGAGCAGCTTGAGGCGCAGCGTCGAGATGGACTCCAGGATCAGCTCGCTCCGGTCGTACACCGGAATGATCTTCACGCCCGGCGGCAGCCCCTTCTGCGCTTCCGCGAGCTTCGCCTTCACGCGCTCGATCGTAGTGAGCGCGTTCTCGCCGAACCGCATGACGACGATGCCGCCCACCGCTTCGCCGCGGCCGTCCAGATCGGCGATCCCGCGCCGCACGGCCGGCCCGGTGGTCACCCGTCCCAGCTCCGCGACGCGTATCGGCGTTCCGTTCGGCGTCGCCGCGACGACGATGTTCTCGATGTCGCTCATAGAGCGGAGATAGCCGAGCCCGCGCACCATGTACTCCCGCTCGGACAGCTCCATGACCATCGCACCCACGTCGTTGTTGGCGTTCTGCAGGGCAGCCATCACCGTGGTCACCGGGATGCGGTACGCCAGCAGCTTGGCCGGATCGAGATCCACCTGGTATTGCTTCTCGAAGCCGCCGATCGACGCGACCTCGGCGACGCCGGGCACGGACGTCAGCGCGTAACGCAGGTACCAGTCCTGCAGCCCGCGCAGCTCTGACAGGTTCAACCGGCCCGTCGTATCCTCGATGGCATACTGATAAACCCAGCCGAGGCCGGTCGCGTCAGGCCCGAGCTGTGGCGCGACGGTCGTGGGCAGCCGGCCCTTGAGCCCGTCGAGGTACTCCACCACGCGGGTGCGCGCCCAGTACAGATCGGTGGCGTCGTCGAAGATGATGTACACGAACGACACGCCGAAGAACGAGTAGCCGCGCACCGTGCGCGCGCCCGGCACCTTGAGCATCTCCGCCGCGATCGGGTAGGTGACCTGATCCTCGACGATGCGCGGCGCCTGCTCGCCGTAGTCCGTCTGCACGATGACTTGCACGTCCGATAGGTCGGGTAGCGCCTCGAGCGGTGTTTCCCGGATGGCCCAGAGGCCGGCGAAGACGGCAGCCGCCGTCGCCAGCAGAACGATCAGCCGGTTGCCGATCGACCATTGAATTATGCGCGCGAGCATCGGCCGCTCCTTACCGCGGACTCGGTGGAGTCGCGGGCGGCGCGACCGGCGCGGTCATCTCCATGCCCGGCATGTTCCCCATTCCGCCCATCAGCGTGCCGAGGTTCGACTCCGCGTCCACGAGGAACGTCGCGGACGCGACAACCTGCTCGCCCACGACGAGCCCGCTCAGAATCTCGATCCTGTCCTCGCCGGCTGCGCCGAGCGTGACGAACCTGGGCTCGAGCTTCCCGTCGGTGCGGCGGACGAACACGATGTTGCGCTCACCCGTGGACAGCACCGCTCCGCGCGGGACGGAGAGCGACGACCGCGCGCGGCCGGACGCGGGCAGCGAGAGCGTCGCGTACATCCCCGGCTTGAGGTGGCCGTTTCCGTTCTGCAGCGCCACCCGAACGCGGACGGTGCGCGTCTCCGGATCGAGCGTCGGGTAGATGTAGGTGATGCGTCCGCTGCGCTCCTCCCCCGGCAGCGCCTCGAACTGCGCGGTCGCCTGCTGCCCCAGGCTGACCGCGTGCAGATCGCGCTCGAACACCTCGCCCTCGACCCACACGACGCTCAAGTCGG
>JBPPMH010000109.1:0-9450 GCA_051305945.1 Gemmatimonadaceae bacterium | reverse complement strand
GAGAGGAAACTCGCCGATGAGGTCGGCCGGGGCGGCGGGATTGCGGTTCTCGAAATACTCGCCGCCGTCGGGCGCCGACCAGCGGCCGGCAATGAAGTTGTTGAACTGTTTCATGGTCTTCGCAGGTGGTGGGTTCTAGCCTTCTTCACGCGACAGGCCGTAGCGCTCGATCTTCTTGTACAAGTTGGAGCGCGGCATGTCGATCACGCGCGCCGTCTCCGACACGTTCCAGTCGAACTGGCGCAGCTTGGACAGCAGGTACGCGCGCTCCGCGGCGTCCTTGAACGACTCGAACGTCTCCGCCTTCAATAGAGAGCCGCCGCCCTTGTCCTCCGCGGCCGCCCGCGACGTCACCAGCCGGTCCACGTCCGTGCCGGTGATCGTCGGCCCCGGCGCGAGAATCAGCAGGCGCTCCACGGTGTTCCGTAATTCGCGCACGTTGCCCGGCCAGTCCAGCGCCTTGAGCCTAGCCACCGCGTCGTCGGTGAACTCGCGCGCCGGCGCGTTCTCGCGCATGGCGATGCTCGCGGCGAAATAGCGGATCAACAGCGGGATGTCTTCCTTGCGCTCGCGCAGGGGTGGTACGTGTATGGGCACGACGTTGACGCGGTAGTACAGGTCTTCGCGAAAACGCCCCGCGGAGATCTCGGCCTCCACGTTCTTGTTCGTCGCGGCGATGACGCGCACATCCACGGAGATCGGCTTGGAGCCGCCGATGCGCGTCAGCACGCCGTCCTGCAGCACGCGCAGCACCTTCGCCTGCGCCGCAAGGCTCATGTCGCCGATCTCGTCGAGGAACAGGGTGCCGCGATTCGCCTGCTCGAACTTGCCCGTGCGATCGGTGAGCGCGCCGGTGAAGGAGCCTTTGACGTGGCCGAACAGCTCGCTCTCGATCAGCTCGCTCGGAATCGCCGCGCAGTTGACCTCGACGAACGGAGCCGAAGCGCGCGGCGACCGCTTGTGCAGCGCGCGCGCCACCAGCTCCTTCCCCGTCCCGTTCTCGCCGGTGATCAGCACGCGCGCCGGCGTCGGCGCGACCTTCTCTATCTTCTCGAGCAGCGCGCGGATAGCGGCCGAGTCGCCGACGATCTCGTAGCTGGACCCGATCGCTTCCTTGAGGCGGGTGTTCTCCTCCTTCAGCTCGAGGTGCGCCAGAGCGTTCCGCAGCGTGACGAGAATCCGGTCCGTGTCGAGCGGCTTCTCCATGATGTCGTACGCGCCGAGCTGCGTCGCCTCGACCGCCGTCTGGATCGTGGCGTGCCCGCTGATCATGACGATCGGCACGGTGTCGTCCTTCTCGCGCATGCGCTTCAGCGCCTCGAGTCCATCCACGCCCGCCATTTTCACGTCGAGGAAGACCAGATGCGGCTTCCACTGCGTGAACGCCGTCAGCCCGTCGGCCGCGTTCGACTCGGCTCGGATCTTGTAGCCCTCGTACTCGAGCAGCTGGCCGAGTGCCGCGCGGATCCCCTGCTCGTCGTCCACTATCAGCACGCGGCGCGCAGCGGCGCCGTCAGCGGCACCGCGCGAGTCGCCGTCACGCGCGCCGGCCGCGCTCACTGCGGCTGTCTGTACAGGGTCACGAGTCCGCCGCCCACGCGCACGTCAGCGACGCCAGGCGGCAGCGGGAGCGATATGGCGTTGGGCGACATCGGACCGCGGTCTTCCGTCTTGTCAATCTGCCGGACGATTCGCGGGATGATCCCGGACGGGACGCGGAAGCCGCCGAACCGCAGCTCGTGGACGACGAACTGACCTTCGCCGGTAGAGAGGACGTTTATCGTTCCGCTGAGCAGCAGGGTGTCGCGTTCGCTGAGCATCTGCGCCAGCGGCCCGAGGATCTTCGAGCCGCCGAGGTCGGCGAGCGAGACGAGCCCGCGGACGGCCAGGCGGTCATTGATGACCGCGGCCTCCAGATCCTCCGCGTTCTGCGGGAGTCCGTTGGCCATCTCGAGAAAGATGTACGACGCGACCTGGCCGGCCGAGAGCGCGGCGTAGGCCTGGCCCGCGCCGAGCGCTTCCACGGCGGCCCGGCCCTGCGCGCCTAGAGGGCCGCTGAGCGGCTCCCACACGATAGCCCGGGCTGCGGGCACGGCCTCGTCGTCGGGCACGCGCGCCCACCAGAAGTACGCGGCCGCGAGGGCGACGGCGAGGACCACTAGACATCCGAGCTTGCGAATGCAGCCGAACATGCCGGTTCCTGGTGGGGGGAGAGAAGGCACGCGAAAGATATTCCCCCGGCCGGCCCTTCGGCGCCTAGCCGATGTCGTCTTCGGACGGCGGACTGAGGACTCAGGACCCTTGCGGCCTCAGTCCGCAATCGCTGGGGAGCTAGCCAGTGAGCTCGGAGCCTGTACGCGATACCGCAGCGCTTCGGCCACGTGCGGCGCCTGCACGGCGGCATCTCCATCCAGATCCGCGATCGTGCGCGCGACTTTGATCACGCGATGATAGCCGCGCGCCGATAGCGAGAGTCGCTCGGACGCCGTTTCCAGCAGCGCGCGGGCGTCCGATGTGATCCTGGTGTTCGCGCTCATCCACCTGCCGGGCACGTGCGCGTTCGCGCGATCGCCGAAGATCTTCGCGTACCTGCGGCGCTGTTGCACGTGCGCCGCCGCGACCCGGTGGCGCATCGCGGCCGACGATTCCCCGCCCGCGCCGTTCCCCAGCTCGCGCACCGGCACCGCGCCCACGGTCACGTGCATGTCCACGCGGTCCAGGAGCGGGCCGGACAAGCGCGAGCGGTAGCGCGCGAGCTCCGCCGGCGTGCAGATGCACGCGACCGCGGGGTCTCCCGCGTGTCCGCACGGGCACGGATTCATCGCGCCCACGAGCGTGAACCGCGCGGGATAGCTCACCGAGCCGGACGCCCGGGCGATGACGACGCGCGCGTCCTCGAGCGGCTGGCGCAGCGATTCGAGCACGTGCCGCGGAAACTCCAGCAGCTCGTCCAGGAACAGTACGCCGTGGTGCGCGAGGCTCACTTCCCCCGGGCGCGGCGAGCTGCCGCCGCCTATCAATCCCGCGCCGGAAATCGAGTGGTGCGGCGCCCTGAACGGGCGCTGCGGCGTCACCGCCGCCTCCGACGTGAGCGACCCCGCGACCGAGTGGATCGCGACCACCTCCAGCGCCTCCTCTTCGGTTAGCCCCGGTAAGACTGTCGGCAGCCGGCGCGCGAGCATCGTCTTCCCTGTGCCCGGTGGACCCACCATGAGCACGTTGTGCCGGCCAGCAGCGGCAACCTCGAGCGCGCGCTTGGCCGCCTCCTGCCCGACCACGTCACTGAAGTCACACACCTCGCGCGGCGCCACGCTCGCCGCCGGGCGCGCGGGCGCGACGAGCTCACCGGCGCGCAGCTCGCTCACCAGCTGCGCCAGCGTAGCGGGCGCCGCGAGGGCGAGCCTGCTGACTCTGGCGGCCTCCGCGACGTTGGCGGGCGGAATCACGAGTGTGCACGCGGGCTCACGCCGCGCTACATGCCGCGCGATCGGCAGCGCGCCGCGCACCGGCCTCACCGACGCGTCGAGCCCGAGCTCGCCCACCACGACGACGTTCTCCACGGCCGCGGCCGGCAGCTGCCCGGTCGCGACGAGGATTCCGATCGCGATCGGCAGATCGAACGCTGTGCCTTCCTTGCGCCGATCGGCCGGCGCGAGATTGACCGTGATCCGCTTGTGCGGAACGACGAAGCCCGAGTTGACGAGCGCCGCCGCCACCCGCTCGCGGCTCTCCTTCACTCCGCCCACCGCGAGTCCCACGATCGTCCACACCGGCAGCCCCTGCGCGGCGTCCACCTCCACGGTCACGCCGTACGCATCAATCCCCTGCACCGCCGCCGACTGCACTGACGCAAGCATTGTGTGAGCGTACCGAAACCCCCGCAGTACGCGCGAACCGAAACCCGGGCAACCGCAGCGAACCACCGCACACGTTCGCGCGCGGGCGGCAGTGCTCTCCGCGGCATCCGGCACGGCAACCCCTCAGTCAGCCCCGAAGAAACGCGAAGTAAAGGATTCGATCAGGTCGCGAGGGACCAGCGCACCTACTTCATCGTGGGCGAAGAACATGAGGCCATCGATCTCGTCGCGGTATTCAATGGCAATCTCTTCGAGCCGCGCGGACTCTCTTGGAAAGTCGGACATTGAATCGTAGGTGTACCAGGGGTCCACATAGTCGAGCGTGGCCAGGATGCGCGGGCCCGTCGCGTGCTCAAGCTTGCTTCGGAGGTTGTCGAGATACCGCTCGCTGGAGGTGACTACACAAAACCCCGAAGCGATCAGATAGTGGAAGTGGCGGTAACCGTCGGCGGGAAAGCTGAACGTCTCGCGCTCGACTGAAACGTTGTTGTACGAATCGAACCACATCAGGTCCCAGCCTTCTAAAACGGTCCGCGAGTACTCGAGGAACTCATCGATCGCCGCCGCCTCCGCATCCGAATAGCCCGGTCCGTTTCCCGGGACCCAGCGCCCGCGGGTGCCAAGCTGATTCTTGTACAGAATTCCGTCGAACCCGAGATCCTCCAGATACCTCGCTGTCTGATCGACGAGAAAATGGCCGCACAGGGTACCGGCGGTGATGCCATTCGGCGCGCTGGCGTAGACGGAATCGTCGGCCAGCAGGCGTGCACCAACGTTGTAGCTGAGGAACTCGATGGTCATGCACTCATTGTGGCGATAATCCTTGAAATTGTTGGCCGGAGTGAACTCGGTGCCGGAATCAATCAGATCGTAGACTTTCAAATTCATTCCGGAAGCCGCCGCGCGAGCCTTGAACGCCCTGACGATTCCGGCGATCTGGTTGTAATCGAGAGTGCGCGTGGAGACGGGGAGTCCATCTGTGAGCCGGGCCCACTCCGCCCGGTCGCTCCAGTAGCCGGATCCGCGATAATTGAGGATGTGATCGCTGTTGCCTACCCCAAAAATCACGATAGTCTCCGCCCCGAGTGACGTCAGTGGGTGGTAGTGGTCGAGGAACGCGGCTATGGCTGGTTCCGGGTTGTCGAAGTCGGGTATCATCTTGGGAGTCACCAGCAAGACAATCGACTGATCAGGCTTCGGCGCGGGTGGAGGGGCGGTTGGATGGTCGCAGCCCTGACCCATGGCTGCCGCAACGATGGCGACAACGAGATGTCTGACTCTCAAAGGCCGCTCCGAACGTGAAGGGGATATTGCACTGCCAAATCTCGTGGTGCGCTTCCCAGACTGCTAGAATCCCGCACGCGTCACCGGCTGACGGCACGGGACAAAAAAAACGGGGCGTCCGATGTATTGGACGCCCCGTTGTGTTCAGCTGCGGTTGTTACGGCCTGCGAATCGTGCCGTCGCCACCAATGGTGACGATCCGGAAGTCATCGCGACGGTTGAGCTGGTGACACGCTTCCGTCATCGGGGTCTCGCTGCAAACCGGGCGCTCTTCGCCATAGCTGACGAGGTCGAACCGGCCGGCATCGATGCCACGATCTGCCAGGTACTGTCTCGCGGAAGCCGCACGGCGCTGTCCGAGAGCAAGGTTGTACTCATCCGAGCCACGGTTGTCCGCGTTGCCTTCGATCCGGATCCGCATGCCTGGATTGGCCTGCAGCCACGGAATCTTGCGGTCGAGCGTCGCCGCCGCGTCCGGCCTGATGTCCGACTTGTCGAAGTCGAAGTAGATCGGAGCAGTGATGGCACTCGTATCGATCACCACCGGCGCCACAGGTGCGCGGCAGTTCGGGTCCGTCGCGAGAATGTTGCTGTTCCACTGGCAGCGTGCCTGAGGCGGCTGCACCACAGGCGCACGACAGTTCGGATCAGACTGCAGGATGCTGCTGTTCCACGGGCAAACCGCCGGGGGCGGCTCCGGCGCGACGCGCGAGGCGCCACCGAGGAGCAGGCTCAGACCGGCACGCGCCGCATAGTTCAGCGACGCTTCCGGCTCCGAGTTCGGCATGTAGTCCACCACACCGTCGATACGCAGCGCGACGCGCGGCGCAAAGCCGATGCGGATACCAGCGATTCCCGACGCGCCGTAGTTGTACGTCGCAGGACGGGGATTCACATCTTCGCCGGCGCCGTAGTTAGTGCGCACAACACCGCCACCGACGAGGAACGAGCTGTTCGATCCAAGGAAGCCGGCGAACGGGAAGTTGTAGTTCAGGCGCAGAGCGAACGTCGAATAGTCGATCTCATCCGACGTGGGCGGAACGCCAGGCGTCGTGATTGTGTTGTCCAGCGGCGACCACTGGCCGTCACCTTCGATCTGCCAGTTCGGCGTCAGGAACACACCGACGCGCCCGCCGTAGCCGAGGCCGTCGTCCGGACGGTTGTTCGCGCTGTAGCCGGCGTTGTCATCCATGAAGGAGTACTGCACGAACCCGCCGAGCTCGAGCGTTCCGGGCAGCGGCTGCGGCGTGTCGTCCCACCATACCACGGGACCCGACGCCGTCGGGTTCATCCCCATCCACTGGCTGGCCGGGTCGGGCCAGAAGTCCAGGCCCGCCTGGAAGCGGAAGTTCGTCGTCGCTTCGGGCTCGGACGTCGGCATGTAGTCGACGAGAGCCTGCAGACGCAGCGCGGTGAACCCGCCGAAAGCAGCGGTGAAGCCAAGCGCGCCTTCCGCTCCGTAATTGTAGGAGTAGCCGGTCGCACCCGTACGGTAGCTGCTCAGCACCGCGCCACCGCCGACCTGGAAGCCGGCGTTGATGCCGGGCATCGCGGAGAACGGGAACGCGAACATGAGTCGCGCCGAGATCGGGCCATATCTGGCCTTGCCCGTCCCGGTCCAGTCCGGCTCGGTGTACGAGCCTTCAGCTTCGAGGAACGCATTGGGGCTGATGAACGCTCCGACTCTACCGCCGTATCCGAACGCGTCCTTGAAGCCGACGGCGTCGTCGAAGAGCGTGTATTGTCCGAAACCGCCAAGAATCAACGTGCCGGGCTGTTGTGCAACAGCCGGGGCAGCGAGAAGCAGGGCGGCCATCGAACAGATGGTCCAACTCCTTCTTAACATGCGCACATCCTCTTTCAAAAGGGTGGTAAAAAAGAACCCAACCGTGCTACGCTCCGACTAGGGACAGGCAGGATACGTGCCGATCAAGCTCACCTGCGATCGACTAAATACCTATCCGGCTATGCCTTACGTCCTGCAAACTTACTTCGGACCGCAAAAAAAACCAGACTCCAGCCACAACACGTAAACATTTGTCGTGCCTACACTTTCACCGCGTCTAGCACCTTGGGCATACGAGGGTGTTGCCAGTGCAATTTCGGCGCCACGGTCATGGGCATACAACGGCTTCCCCCGCTATCGAGAAAGTTGCCGCCGCCTCACCCCTGAACTGGCGTCGCCAGCAGCCCGATCGTCACCGTCGTGCCCTCCGCCTCCACGCTCTCGACGTCGATCGACCCGCCCCACGCCTCCACCAGCCGGCGGCTGATCGCCAGCCCCAGCCCGCTTCCAGTGGTCCGGGTCGAGAAGTGCGGCTCGAATACGCGGGGAAGATCGGCCGCCGTGATCCCCGAGCCGTCGTCTTCGACGGCGATCGTCACCCGCTCCGCGTCCCCCGAAACCGCGACCGACACGTTCCGCGCGCCCGCGTGCCGCGCGTTCTCCAGCACGTTGAGGAGCACCTCGCGCAGCTCCGCGCGACGCGCCATCGCGGCGGTCTCCGCCTCCGCGCCGGCTACGCTCCACCGGACGTCAGCTCCTGCCATTCGCTCCAGCTCGAGCACGTCGTGCACTATCTCGGCGACGTTCACCGGCTCCGCCGGCGGCAGCTCCGGCTGCGCGGTGCCGTACCTGCTGAAGGCACGCGCGATGTTGTCCAGGCGGTCGATCTCCTCGAGCATGCGGCGCATGTTGGCGTCGAACACCTTGTCGAAATCCACCCGCGGGTCGTGCCGCGCGCGCTGGAGATGCTGCACGCCGAGCCGCATCGGCGTGAGCGGGTTCTTGATCTCGTGCGCGACCTGCCGCGCCATCTCGCCCCACGCGAGCACGCGCTCCGCGCGCGCCAACTCCCGGCGGCTCGCATCCAGATCGTCCGCCATCCTGCGCACAGCGGTGAACGCCTGGGAAAACTCGGTCGGCGGCTTGACCGGCAGCGGCAGCTCGTCTTCGCCGCGCGCGATCGCCCGCACCGAGCGGCGCAGCGCGTCGATCGGAGCGGCGAACTGCCGGGCCGCGATCCCGCTGAGCCAGAGCGCGGCGATCGCGCCCAGCGCGGTCGAGAACAGCAGCAGCACGCCGAGGTCGTTGCGTCTGCGCGCGAGCGCCTCGTCGCCCCCGCGCGCGGGCGCCGCGATCACGAACCGCTCGCCGGAGAAGCCCACCGATGCGCGGTAGCCGAACAGCACGCCCGCTCCGCCGATGTGCATCTCGCGGCTCGTGGAGATCTCGTCGCCGAGATCGAGCGTCCGGAACACGCTCGGGTGCAGCGCCCGGCCCACGGGCGACAGCGCCCAGTACAGCGAGTCGCTCGTCTCGGACAGCTCGCCGGCGCGGTACAGCAACAAAGGCAGCCCAAACCGCGCGCCGACCAGCTCTACGTTCCGCTCCGCGCCCGCCGCGATGACGGCGTTGAGCGTCTCGCGAACCACGAGCTGCCGCGTCTGGCGAAAATCGCTCTGCAGCCGGCGGTAGGACCAGAATGAGAACGCCATCGCCGGCGCCAGGAAAAAGACGAACAGCGCGACGATGAGCCGCGCGCGGTAGCTCCGCCCCCAGTGCCGGATCCGCACCCGCGCCCTGGTGACGGCTCCCCCTTCCGCGCTGAGCGCGAGTAGCCACACGAGCCATGCCACCAGCGCGTCGAGCAGCAGCACGAGCACGAGCCGCTGGAAGAGCGCCCACGCTGATCGCGTGTCCACCTCGAGGTGTACCCGCGCTGGGCCGGCCACGGTCTGGATCACGTCGTCGGCGTGCAGCTCGTCGCCAATCCTGCGCCAGGTGATTTCGCCTGCCCGCGCGGCGGATCCGGGAGCGGGACGATCCGCCAGGTACAGCACGTACGGCGCGCGCTCCGACACCGCGGGCGGAAGCCCGAGCAACTGTCCGTACGGATCAGGCGGGATCAGGCGAGTGCGCGGCAGCACCGCCACCGACGTGGCTCCGCTGTCGTGTGGCAGCACCAGCAACTCCTGCGCACCGGCCCCGGAGAGGATCCGCCGCTGCAGCGGCTGGCCGCGGCCGATCGCCTCCGACACCGCGGCCGCGATCGCCGCCGTGTCCTGCGCTACGCGCGCGGCGTCGAAGCTGGCGAGCGGATTGCCCTCCGGGCTCCACGAGCGGAGTGAGAGCGGGTAGCCGGCGATCGCCAGCTCGCTTTCTACATGCCGCTGCAGCAGGTCGGCCCGCGAGACGGGCGGACGTCCCACCGACAGCTGCGCCCGCAGCCGGTCCAGCAGCGCCGCGGCGTACTCATCGCCCGCCTTGAGCGAAGCGACGTCCGCCTCCGCCAGCGTGATTCGCTGC
>JBPPMH010000108.1:0-6412 GCA_051305945.1 Gemmatimonadaceae bacterium | reverse complement strand
CTCCGCGATGGGGAATACGCGAATGATGTCGCCCGGCTGAACCGGAACGGCGGGGCCGGTGCCGGTCGCGAACTCATCCGACATGACCTCAGTCACGATGCGGGCGGTTCCTCCAGGCGAGCGCTCGGTTGGCGGAAGAATGCGCTCGATCTGCACGCGCGCTCGGCCCGCCGTCGGCTTGAACCCGCCGGCAAATCCGATCGCGTCATCCAACTGTTCGCCGGGCTTCATCTCATACGTGGCGGGTCGCGCGATCTCACCCACGATTCGCACACGCGGCCCGTGAATTGGCACGAAGACGATGTCGCCGTTGCGTAGTCGGACGTCGTTCGACGCGTCGCCGCGCAGCAGGTAGTCGTACACGTCGAGCTCTGCCACCGTCCGGCCGGCGCGCCTGATCTGCACGCGGCGCAACGAGCCGTTGTCGGTTGGCCCCCCGGCGGCGTACAGCGCGCTCATCGCCGTGCCAGCGCTGGAAACCCGGTGCATGCCGGGGCGCATCACATCACCCTGGACCGCGATCTGGTTACTGGTCAGCCGGGAGGGAGTGATGTAAAAACGCGTCGTCGCTCCGGGGCCCCGCCGCACGCCGGAATACACGCGGCCAAGTCGGGAGAACAGCAGGTCTTCGAGCTGCGCGAGGCTGAGGTTGTTCACGAACAGCTGTCCCACCTGCGGAATTACGATGAAGCCTTCGCGCGTGACCTCCAGCTGATACGACTGCTCGACGTCGCCGGTAAGAATCAGCACCAACCGGTCGCCGGGGCCGAGCTGGTAGCTCGGGTCGACGGGGCCGGTGAGGTTTGCGTCGAACATGGTGGTCGGCTGGCGGAAAGTCTCCAGGCCGAAGATGGTAAATCCGCTGTCGGCGTCGAGCCGCTGCTTCAGCGTGCCTCGCTCGAGCGAGTCGAGCCGCGCCCGGCAGAGAGCGCGGAGCCCCTGCCGGCGGCGCTCGGCCTCGCGCTTGGCTCGAAGGGTGTCACTCGGTGGAATGATTCGTCCGCCAGCATCCACGCTGTCCGCTTGATCGTCCATGCCGGCTTCCACGATTCCGCACCGGAGCAGGTCGAGGTCCACGGAATCGGCGATACCGAGGGCCGCGACGGCGGAAAACACGTCGTCGGAAGGGGCGCCGCCCGCTGCCGCAGGGTCACCCGTTCCCAAGTATGCGTCGAGCAGATCTTCCGGATATCCCTCCGCGCGGAGCCGGGCCCGCACCTGGTCCGGTGTCAGTCCGCTCGTGAGAATCCGCTGCCGGAGCTGTTCCAGCAGGGCGGGGTTTGAGCGGAGCATCCGCGCCGATTCTTCGCTGGTCGGCCGTTGCTGTGACGAGGCGACCGCGGGCAGGAGGAACAGAGTCGCCGCCAGAAGCGCGCGAGCGTTGATTCGAATCATGAAGTTGACGCTGTGTGAAAGTATGAGCGCTGAGCGCCCGCCAGTCTTGCAGAACGAGCGGCATACGCCGCCCGGTCGGTAAAAGATCGAACAGTGGTCGCGCAGGGACTCGAACCCCGGACCTCTGGTATGTGAGACCAGCGCTCTAACCAGCTGAGCTACGCGACCGATCGCCCAGCTCCACCTACTCGCAACGAATACCCGCAAGCCGGGGAAATGAGCCAATGCGAAAATAGCTTATAAAGATATAGCTAACTCAGCCATTCGCATAGACTTGATGGCCTGCGACTTTGTGCCACCAAGCGGAACTGCATGGGCCGGACAGGATTCGAACCTGTGACCCGTCGATTATGAGTCGACTGCTCTAACCAACTGAGCTACCGGCCCTGAACTACAGCTAGCGAGCTAGCAGCTAGCAGAGAACGCCCGCCGGGCCGCAAGATAACCCGGACTAGCTCCGCCGGGCTACCGCTGGCGCGTGCGGAACAGAGTCCAACCCGGCTCCCAGCCGATTCGCACGCGACCCTCAAAGCCGGTGCGATCCTCGGGGCTCTCGAACCAGATCGGCCGCGTGCCGCCACTGAAGCCCTGCGTGTGACTCACTCTGTTAACGCCGAGGTCGGCCGTTAGCTCGAACCCCCGGCCCAGTGCGCCTCCGCCGGAAAGTCCGATTCGTTGGACTTCGGCCGTCAGAGGCATGAGGAAGCCAGGCGTATCCCGATACTCCGAAGTGTCTGGAAAAGCCGCGCGATAGTCGCCTGCGCCCTGGCGTCGGTGGGCGAAGTACACCTTCACCGGAATCCGCGGGACGACCGCCAGGTCCAGCCCGATGCGGGCTTCGTCATAGTCGGAGAACCCGCGTCCCAACCCCACGTCGAAGCTGGTGTACCGCTCCCAATACAGCGGCGTGCGGTACGCAAGGCTCGACACGCGCGTGTACGACGCGAACCACCTCTGCGCCCCGCGCAGCGGCAGTCCCTCGGCGGACAGCGTCAGCCCATACGAGCTGGGCTCCTCACACACCGCGTCGCACCGGTCGAGCTGGAGATCGTCGATCAAAACCTCGGCGCTCCAGTTCCCGAACCTCCGCGTGCGCAGGGCAGCGTCCGCTCCCACCATCAGGTTCCCGTCGAGCTTTTCATTCCGCCACGACAGCGCGTAGATGTTGAGCGGATTCAACATTCCGACATCCACGGATCGTCCTTCGCCGCTCATCAGGATGGATTCGGTGATCCCGATCTCCAGCCGGCCGATCCTCCCCGCGAGGCGATGCGCCGCGAGGTACCTGTTCGACACTCGGCCGGCGCCGAGGGGATCGCTGTCGAGCTTGGCGAACGTTGCCGCGAAATGGATGCGCGGCGTCCCGAACCTGCCGTACAGGTGATCGTAACTGTACGCATAATTGCCGATGACGAGCCCGGGCATCGTGGACGGTCCCCAGTTCCTCGCCGCGCGGCCGATGAACAGCTCGCCGTAGCGCCACTGCCCGCTCACATATCCGTCTTCGGTGCGACCGCCGATGTCGCGGTCTTTTCTTCCCGCGAACTCCGGGTCGTCGTTCAGGCGGGTATCGCCGATCACGCGCAGCATTCCGACAACCGGCCCGGCGGCGAACACGAGTCGCCCGGTGATGCCGGGGCCCGCGCCGTTGGTGGTGTCGGCCAGCATGAGCTCACGCCGACCGGACGATTGCGCGAAGGCGTAGAACGCGCCGCTCAAGCGCGCGCCGAACGCGTCGCGACTCCGCTGGTCCCGGTCCGCGCGGTCGGTTCTGCGCGTCGGCGCGCCTTCCACCGTCGTCTTGATCAGCGCCTGGCCCAGCCCCTCGGCGTATGATCGCAGCGCGCCGCTCGCGAGCCGCCGACGTGAGTCCGCCAGCGCCTGCCTGATCGCCGCCACGGTGTACGGTCTCTCGTTCGATCCCAACTGCCGCAGCTCGCCGCGAGCCATCAACGCGTCGATGTACACGTACGCGACGTCGTCGAGCGGGACGTAGGGAGACGCCTGCGCCGACGCCGCGCGTGCCATGCACACCAACCCGATCGCAATGCCGATAGCTGATAGCTGATAGCTGATAGCTGATAGCCTTTTCATCTATACCATCCTATGAGGTCGGCCCGCGGTGTGATCTGCAAAGCGGGCGCTGGCAACCGGATGTAGCCAAGCGTGTTCTTGACGGTGCGCCAGAGCGGATGCTCCCCCGGGAGCTTGCTGGCGTCGAGGTCGAGCGAGAGCAAAATCTTCCGCTGCGCGCGCTTGCTCTGGCCCGTCACCGGATCAATCCAATCGGTGATCGAGTGCCCGACCGAGAAGCGCAGGACATCCGGCCAGTACCGTCGCGCCGCCGGGGGTAGAAACGGATCCACCTCCGCCGAAACCCAGTACGTCTGTCCGGAATAGTCGAGTGACGTCCGGATCTCACTGTCCGGAATTCGCCCCGCATCCCGCGCGCGCATGGCCGCGCTCCGCGAGTACGAGATCGTCGGCTTGATGCGCTGCAGCGTCGGATACTTCTGCTGCGCCACGGCGTAGGCCATCCCCGCGGTGTTGGCAAGCAGGTCCGGATAGGAGAAGCCGTACTTTTCGAACCGCGCGTCCCAGATCTCTATCTGCAGCTGGAACAGCGTGGCATAGATCGCGGACAGCGCGATTGCCTTGTTCGGCGAGATGCACGCGTTGCGCAGCACGGCGCCGCCGATGCGCGTAAGGTGGTACCCGCCGAAGAAGTGGCCGAACTTGTCCTGGTCGCGCATGTCGTCGTCCCAGTCGGCCCGAAAGAAGAACTCATCGGTCTCCTCGCCCGCCCACCAGGCGTTCTCGAAGTACCTCCACAGCACGCCCTGCGCGCCGGCGAAGGCCGTAGCCGCTCCGATCCGGCTCGCCGTGCGATAGCTGGCCGACTCGCACTGGTCGGCGCGCGGCGGGGCGGTGCAGGCGACCGACCGGAAAAGGCACGGATCCACCGGCCCCTCCATCAACGCCGTGTCGGACTCGACGGGCCGAACGCCGATAGGCTCCGCCATCTGCGCGCCGGCCTGGGAGGTCGCGGCAATGCAGCAGGCGATTGTGAGAGCGCGGAGCAGGAAGGAGCTAGACGACCGCATCCCTCACCACGTGAAAGGCGTCGTACGCCTCGATCACTTCGTCGCGGGAGACGGTCGCCGCGCCGAGCTTTCCGACTTCGACGCCGGCGGCGAAGTTGGCGATGACCGACGCTTCCGCGGGCGTCGCGCCGGCGGCCATCGTGGTCGCGAGGTACGCGGTCACGGTGTCGCCCGCTCCCACCACGTCATACACGTCACGCGCTGTTGTCGGCACCCGGCCCACCTCGCCATCGTCGGAGATCAGAACCATTCCTTGTTCACCGAGCGTAAGTAGCAAGTGTCCCACGCCCAGCTTTTTGAGGCTGGCGGGCAACGCTTCGGGATGTTCGAGGTCTACGTCGGCGCCGAGTGCGGCCTCGAGCTCGCGGCGATTCGGCTTGAACACGGTGGCGCCGCGGTATGAGAAGAAGTTCTTGTATTTCGGATCCACGATGACGGGGATCGCGACGAGCCCGGCCGCGTCTATGGCGGCGCGGATGACGGCCGGCGCGAGCAGCCCCTTATTGTAATCCTCCAGCACGACGGCGTCGGCGCTCTCCACGGCCGCGCGCACACGCTCGACGATCTGCTCGATCTCCGACTCGGCCAGCTCGCCGTCTTCCTCTTCGTCGAACCGCACCATCTGCTGCGAGCGGGCAATGACCCGCGTCTTGGTGGTCGTGCGGCGAGCCACTTCGACCAGCCCTCTGGTCTCGGCGTCAATGCTCTTGAGCATTTCCTTGATGAGCCGCCCGCCGTCGTCGTCGCCCACTGCCGCAACCAGCTCGCACTCCGCACCGATGGCGACCACGTTCTGCGCGACGTTCGCCGCGCCGCCGAGCGCCAGCCGCCGCTCGCGCACGCGCACGACTGGCACGGGGGCCTCGGGGGATATGCGCTCGACGTCGCCTTGCAGATACACGTCCAGCATGGCGTCGCCAACAATTGCGACTCGTTGGTCTGCGGCCGCGTGTAAAAGCCCGACCAGCCGGTCGCGCGAAATGGTCTCGATCATGGCGCGGTTGAAGCTAATAGCAAGCCGACAGCTACGGGCTTACGGCCACATAGAACCGCCTAGCGGGGAGCTGCCAGCAGAAAGCCGACAGCTACGGGCCTACGGCCACATAGAACCGCCAAGCGGGGAGCTGCGAGCAGAAAGCTGACAGCTACGGGCTTACGACCACCGAGATCAGCCAAGCCGTTCCGCCCGTGGCTGATCGCTTCGGGCTGGCCGCTCCCAGCTTGGCAGTTCTATGTGGTCTTAGGCTGGCAGCGGACAGCTCGAAGCCGGCAGCTTTCACCGGTCAGGCGGCCTGGAGCCAGAACAGCCGACGCAATCCATTACGTCAGGCTACTTCCGCCGCACTTCACCAGCAGCCGCGAGCTCAGCGTCGAGAACCTCGTCCACAATATCGTTCAGCGAGCGGGTAATCTTCCATCCCGGGTAGTGAGCTCTGAGTTTCGATAGATCGGAGATGTAGCAGATGTGATCGCCCGTGCGATGCTGCTCGTCGTACTCCCAGCGCACGGGTCGCCCGAGGCGTTCCTCCAGCATCGCGAAGCACTCGAGCACCGACGCGCTGTTGGCCCGACCGCCGCCGAGGTTGTAGACCTCGCCGGGCCGCGGATTGGCGGCGAAGGCGTCGAACGCGGACACGACGTCCGCGCTGTGGATCTGGTCGCGCACCTGCTTGCCCTTGTAGCCGAACACGCGATACGTGTCGCCGCGGGCGGCAACCTTCGCGAGATAGCTGAGAAAGCCGTGCAGCTCGACGCCTGAGTGGTTGGGGCCGGTGAGGCAGCCGCCGCGGAAGATCCCGGTCTTGAGGCCGTAGTAGCGACCGTACTCCTGCGCCATCACGTCCGCGGCGACCTTGGACGCGCCGAACAGAGAGTGCAAGCACTGATCTATGCGGCAGGACTCGCTGATGCCG
>JBPPMH010000107.1:0-2451 GCA_051305945.1 Gemmatimonadaceae bacterium | reverse complement strand
CGGCATCGCCGCGAGGATCGCACCTGATAGCCGGGGGAGCCGCGTTCGGAGTCGCGCCGGAAGCGCTGTTCACCGAGCTTGGCGTTGACTACGCCGTCGCGGGAGACGGTGAGCGCGCCAGCGTCGCGCTCGTCGCGGCGCTCGCCGCGGGCGAAGAGCCCACGGCAATTCCCGGTCTCGTGCGGCGCGGCGCCGGAGCAATCACCTTCACGCCCCCGGGCGAGGACGCGGACCTGGATTCGCTGCCGCCGCCCGCGCTCGCGCGCTGGGTCGATCTCAGGCGCTACCAGCGGCACGGCGCGACAGTCCCCGTGCAGTACACGCAGCGGTACACGCAGCCGCGCTTCGTCTGCACGGGGACTGTCGCGCCGTGCCGCTGATAGCGCTTGAGATCGACCCAGCGCGCGAGCGCGGGCGGCGGCAGTGAATCCAGGTCCGCGTCCTCGCCCGGCGGCGTGAAGGTGATCGCTCCCGCGCCGCGCCGCACGAGCCCGGGAATCGCTTTGGGCTCCTCACCCGCGGCGAGCGCCGCTACGAGTGCGACGCTGGCGCGCTCACCGTCCCCCGCGACGGCGTAGTCAACGCCGAGCTCGGTGAACAGCGCCTCGGGCGCGACTCCGAACGCGGCGCCGCCGGCTATCAGGCGGGATCCTGGCGGTGACGCGGCGCGCAGTTCGCGCACGACCGCCGCCGCTTCGGGCGTGTAGTGCTGCAGCGCGACGGCGTCACTGTTGTCGATGTTGCGCACCGACACGCCCACGACGTCGGGCTTGAACCGGCGCGCGGCGGCGCCGGCAGCCGCGGCCGGCGCGCGCGTGAAGCAGAGGTCGAGCAGCTCCACTTCGTGGCCGGCGTGCTCGAGCGACGACGCCACGGCGGCGAGCCCGTTGGGCACGACGGGGTAGGGCTGGCGCTCCGTGTTGGTGCTGACGAGCAGCACGCGCGCGCGTGACCCGGCGGCCGCGTCGCGCGAAGTAACCGGCGAGTTATGTGCTGACAACGAAAAAAATCGCCGCGATCACGGCGCCCGACAGCGTGGCCAGCAGGTTCACCAGGTCGTTGTCCATCCAGCGCACTCCGCGAATTGCCTGCGTGGGCCGGCCGCAATGATGCACCGGCTGCTCGGTTTCGGTTTCGCAGTCGGGGCAGAATTGCCCCGCCTGCAACGTCGCGCCAAGGACCGAGTCGAGGACCATGCCGACCATTCCCCCAAGAAATACCGCGACTGCAACGGCACGTGGCCATCCAATAAGTAGCATGGTTCCGGCCATGATGGCGGCGCCAGCGGCTGCGCCCAGGAATCCCGCGACGGTGACGCCGCCGGACGTGCCCCGGGCCATGGGCATTCCCGAGACTATCGAGCGAGGGATACCCCCGAAGGCAACTCCGGTCTCGGTCGCCCAACTGTCGGCCGCAGCCGCCGCGATCGCTCCACCTCCAGCGGCCAGGAATAACGGGTCGCCCGTGCCAAGCCAGAGGATGCCCGCTACCGCGAAGACTTCGCCGTTGGCGATCACCTGGGTAGCGTCGCGTATCGTACTGCCCTTTGCCAGGATGCCCCGGGTCAGCGCCCGCTTGCGCTCGGCGCCGTACGCGGACAGCGCGGAAGTCAGCACGAAGAACACGACGAGAACGATCCCCCAGCTCCACCCGGCCGCGACGGCCGCCGCTCCCACCACGGCCGCGGCGATCGCGCCGGCCGGGGAGAGCAATCGCGCGCGCGCCGCCGCGGCGGCCACAATGGTCGCGAGGGCCGCGCCCATTACCAAACGGAGGATCATGGGGTCATGAGCGTTGAACGGGGTTCAGGCGCAGATTAGCTTGGGCGCTCCCACTACACGCAACAACTTCCGCGACAATGCCAGCCACAGTCAACGCCCTCCTTCCACTCAGCCTGCTCGAAGCCGTTCGCGGGGCTGACACGCCCGAGGACACGGAAGCCGAATATGTCCACGATCTTCGCAATAAGCGACTCGGACTGAGCGACACCATTTACGCGGAGATCCAGCGCTACACGGACGACGCGAAAAAAAACCGGCGCGTTGGCAACGAGAAAGCGATCGCCATCGCGAAGCTGATCGGCCGCCGGCCGGACGCAGAAGCGGTATTCAGAAGAGCGGGGAAGCGCCTGGCGGGAGAGATGTACGATTCGATCTCGGGCACCCGGCGCGCGCTGGTGCGATTCCTCCCCGCGTTCGTGTCGCGGCCGCTGGCGCTGGCCGGCGCGCGCCGTGTGGCGCGGCGGTACGTGAACGGGTCGGTCGGCAGGGTCGGGGGCTACGTCATGCTCTCGGTGGATGAGTCGGCTACGGCCAGCACCGGCGCGCGGGGGATCGGCTGCACGTTCTACGAGGCGAACCTCGGCGAGCTGCTGCGCCGGCTGGTGGACGGCGGCGGGGCGATCGAGCACGTTCGCTGCGTGGAGAGAAACGAGGGGACGTGCGAATGGCG
>JBPPMH010000106.1:0-9953 GCA_051305945.1 Gemmatimonadaceae bacterium | reverse complement strand
CTCCAGTGGATCGGTGTTTCAGCACTCCACGGTTCCGCGCGGGACAGCATTCCCGTTCGTACGAATGGCGGACGCATCGGAGGCATCGTCGCTGTCCCAGGCTCCGCCTGGATCGAAGTCGCCCTGATTCATGCGAGTAATGCCGAGCGCGTAATTCTCGACCGTGCCGGGCGCGAGGTGTCGCGCCAACCCATGCGGGCGGGGAACAGCCGCGCCAGCAGCGACGCCCTGTGGGTCTCCTTCAGCGCCGGTGCCGGGGACCACTCGATCCTTCTGCGAACGTCGTTCGACGCGGCTACCGGCCGCATCGGATCGCAAGCCGATACCGTTTACACCGGACGCTTCACTGGCTTCTCCGTGAGCGCGGACGGTTCCTCGCTTGCGGTGGACGACGGAACCTATCAGCACAGTGTGTACGCGTTGGATCTTGCTAACGCGCTGGGCGGACGCTTCCCCGACGAGAGGCGTCTGGTGCAATCTTCGACTTATCTCCGCGGAGACATCGCGCCCAACGGACAGCGGGTCATCGTCGGCAGGGCGATTCCCGGCACGCAGGGCGCGGTTGACTACAGGTGGTCTATCCTGCCGTTCGAAGGGGGAGCGGAGTCGCCCCTTCCGGTCCCGCCAGGAACAAGGTCATTGCAGTGGTTCGACTCCGCAACTGTCGCGGTGTATCGCCGCGACGGCGCCTCGCGCAAGTTCGCGCTGATCGACGTAGCGACCGGCGCGACCAGACATGAGATCACGCCGGACTCGATCTTGTGGGACTGGACACCGCTGCGCGATGGCGGATGGGCCTGGATTCCGGACGGGACAGGGATACGTGTGTATCAGGACGGCCAGACTCGCTTCTTCCCCAAGCCTCCATGGTACGAGATGATCACGGGAATGTCAGTCTCGGCAAGCGGCCGCCTCCTGTTCCGGGGTTGGAGCGCGAGCACGAGCGACACCATGGGCGTAGCCGAGATGTCCACACGGGACGGCACCGTCACTCCCTGGTACTCGCGTTTCGTGGACGACGGCCGAGTCAGTTCACTCGCCGACGGGACCGGCCTGTTCCACGCGTACGAAACCGCGGAGACAGTGACCCTCATTCGGCTCGCCGGACCCGGCGCTTCGCGTCGCCTGGGGACGATACCTCGTCCGATCCGGAGCGTGTCCGTGTCGGAAGACCTCCAGCGCGCAGTCATCGTTACGCGCGATTACTTCGGGGATGTTTGGCTCCATCGAGTCGTCCCCACCGGTACGAGGTAGTTACCGAGGGAAAAGCGACACATTCTGCACCTGTCGGTAGCGATCGCGGTGGCGAACGCGGTCCTGCTCCAGAAGCGTCGGGTTGCCGTGGCCCGTCGACCCTCGCCGGATCGCCCGACCCGCAGCATCTTAGTGGCCATGGAAGACTCCGCCATCCAAGCATCGCGCCTCTCCGCCGCCCTCGCCGGCCGGTACCACATCGAGCGCGAGGTCGGACAGGGCGGGATGGCGACGGTGTATCTCGCCGAGGACGTCAGGCACAAGCGAAAAGTCGCCCTCAAGGTGCTGAAGCCCGAGCTGGCCGCGGTACTCGGCGCCGAGCGTTTCGTCCAGGAGATCACCACCACCGCGGCGCTCCAGCACCCGCACATCCTGCCGCTGTTCGACTCCGGCACCGCTGACGGTTTCCTGTACTACGTCATGCCGTTCATCGCCGGCGAGACGCTGCGCACCAAGCTCGATCGCGAGACGCAGCTCGGCATCGCCGAGGCGGTGAAGATCACGACCGACGTCGCCGACGCGCTGCACTACGCGCACCAGCAGGGTGTGGTTCATCGCGACATCAAGCCCGAGAACATCCTCCTGCACAATGGCCGGCCGGTAGTGGCTGACTTCGGTATCGCGCTGGCGGTGAGCGCCGCCGCGGGTGGCAGGATGACAGAAACCGGACTCAGTCTCGGTACGCCGCACTACATGAGCCCCGAGCAGGCGACGGCCGAGAAAGAGATCACCGCTCGCTCGGATGTCTATTCCCTCGGCAGCGTGCTGTATGAGATGCTGACGGGAAGCCCGCCGCACACGGGTGCATCGGCGCAGCAGATAATAATGAAGATTGTGACCGAGGATGCCGCGCCGGTCACGAAGGTCCGCAAGGCGGTCCCGCCGCATGTCGCCGCGGCCGTGTCCGTCGCGCTGGAGAAGCTGCCGGCCGACCGGTTTGCGAGCGCGGCGGATTTCGCTAGCGCGCTGGCGAGTCCAGGGTTCACTTCGGCGCGCGCGATACATGGGCCAGCGGCAGCATCGGGCGCACGTGACTGGATCCGTGATCCGCGGACGATCGGCACCATCGCGACTGCCGGTCTCGCCGTGGTGGCGCTCGCTCTTGTGACCGTGCGACCCAGCGTCCCGCCGGGTCCAAGCGAATACGACGTGGGCCTGCCGGACAGCGCGGCGATAACGAGGACGATGGGAATAGGATTCGCCGTCGCTCCCGGCGGTGATTTTCTCATCTATCAGGTCGCGCAAGGCGGCGCGGGAGAGCTGTGGTACCGATCACTGCGGGACGGCACTACTCGGCGATTGGAAGGCACCGCTGGAGCCTGGCAGCCGGCAATTTCGCCGGACGGAAGCCGCGTCGCGTTCCTGCGTCGGCGCGGCGAGGATTGGACGGTAGAAACCGTTGGAATCGAGGGCGGGAGCGCGACGTCGCTCGGTCAGGGAAGCGGCGACGGGTATCTGAGCTGGCTGGCGGACGGACGGATCCAGCTTGTGGACGGTGATGGGACGCGGGCCCGCTGGTTCGATCCTGGCGGGGGCTCCACCACTTCGCTCGGACTGCGGTACTGCATCATGCCCGCACCTCTACCGGACGCGACCGCGGTGGTCTGCGGCGGTGGGGGGAACAAGCGGGCCACGCGACTGAGTCTCCGTGACGGGGCCAGCCATGCCGAGCTGTGGACGAATGCAGGCGATTCGACACCGGTTTTCGGCTCGCACTTTCAGATCGTCGGCGGCCGCTATCTCACGTACTTGTCCATCGGCGGCGACCTGGTCGCGGCCCCGGTGGATCTGACAACGGGACGAGTGGGCAGATCGGTACGGATGGCCACCGGACTCGGCCGCCACGACTACTTCGGAACGGGGACGTACGCAATCTCCGCATCCGGCACCCTGGTGTATTCCCATGGGATCAATCGCGCGGTCGGCCACCTGGTGCGCGCTCGCGACGGCGCGATCGACACGCTGCCGGTCGGTCGGGCGGCGTTTCTGAGATTCTCGTTCAGTCCAGACGGACGGCGACTCGCCGCGGTCGTCGAAAGCCTCGAAGGCGAGGAACTACGCGTCTATGATCTTCGGACAGGCAGATATGTGCCGTGGATCCGCCGCGCCGAAGTGCGGCAGCCGGTCTGGAGCCCGCGCGGCGACCGCCTGCTTTTCACCGTCGACGACTCGGTCTTCGTGGGCTCGCCGGACCTCGCGGGCCCGCCGGAATTCGTCCTTCGCAGCACGGAGGCGTTCGAGGCCTTCGCCTGGACGCCGGAAAACAAGGTAGTCGGCGTCTTGTGGATCCCATTCCTCGCCGTGGCACTCCACGTCGGCGAGCGCCCCGTCAGGCTGGATACATTGCGCTCGGACGTCTCCTTCATTCGACCGTCGCCAGACGGCCGATGGATCGCATACAGCAATGCGGCGATCAACGAGATATGGTTGGAGCGGTTTCCGCGGGATGGGCAGCGGTATCAGGTAGCGACCGGCAGCATAGACGAAGCCCACTGGCTCTCGTCATCCGAGTTGGCCTTCACCACCTACGACGATGGCGCGAAAGTCGAACGACTCGTGGTCAACCCATCCTCAAATCCGCCGTTCGGCGAGCGGCGTCAGTGGCTCGACCTCCCCGAATTCCGCGGAACCGCCGGCCTTTCGACCGCGCTCTCAAATGGCGGAATCGTGTACATACAGGGTGAGCCCGCGCAGCCGGTGCGATATCTCCGTGTCGTCCCCCGCTGGGTGGATCGGATGAAGCACGCAGTCGACGCGGCGAATCGCTGAAGCGAGCTTGTAAGGGTGCGTTCCGATCCGGCGCTGGTTATCCCCCGCCGCTCAGGATCTCGAATCCGATCCGCACTCCTTTCAAGGTAAAGAAAGGATCGACCTGATCGAACTCCTTGCAGTGCCGCGCGAAAACCTCTGACAAGCCGCCGGTCGCGATCACCACGGGCACAGACTCGCGCGGCCACTCGGCCTTGATCCGCCGGACCAGCCCGTCGATGGACTCCGCCGAGCCGTACACGACGCCGGACTGGATGCACTCCTCGGTGCGCGTGCCGATCAGCTTCGCGGGCGCGACGATCGCCGTCGCCGGCAGCTTGGATGTTTTGCTGAATAGCGTTTCCGCGGAGCTCGTTACGCCAGGCTGGATGATGCCACCGAAAAACGAGCCTTCGGCGGTGATGCAGTCGTAGGTCGTAGCGGTGCCGAGATCCACCACGATCGCGTCGCGCTCGAGCAGCCTGTGCGCGGCGAGTGTATTCGCGATCCGGTCCGCTCCCACGGTGAGCGGCTCGTCCACGTCCAGCGTGATCGGCAGATCGGCGCCGGCGTCTATGATGACCGGATTGCTCCCGGTCACGCGCCTGCACGACTCGGCCAGCGTCGCGGTGAACGTCGGCACCACGGAGCAGATCGCGGCTCCGTCAATGCTCTTGATCTTGATGCCGCCGGACTCGAGCAGAGCGGCGAGCAGCACGCTCGTCTCGTCAACGGTGCGCGGCGAGTTGGTCGTGATGCGAAAGCTCGCGCGCATGATGTCGCCGGCGAAGACCCCGATCGTGGTTTCTGTGTTGCCGACGTCGAATGCGACTATCATCGCCCGATCTCCAGTGCGAGCGAGCCGCTGCGGTGCGCGGAGATCTCCCCGTCCGCTTCCACCAGCAGCTCGCCCTGATCGTTGATGCCCCGCACGATTCCGGCCGCGGGCTCGGAGCATTTCTTCCCTGCCGCGAAATCGCGTTGCGCGAATGCCTCCAGCTCCGCCGCGGACAACGGGCCCCGCCGGGTGGCGCCTCGCTGGAGCGCGGGTACGATGGTAGCGAGCACCTCGGGCGCGGTCACGCCGTCGCGCAACCCGGTAGCCTCACCTATCTCGCCGGGCGGCGTCAGGTTGATGCCGACACCGAGAGCAACCCACTCCGGCCGGGCGTCACGCCAGCGCGCTTCGAGCAGTATCCCTCCGAGCTTGTGGCCATGAACGTACAGGTCGTTGGGCCATTTCAACGCGACGGGCCCGCGCGCGAACCGGTCGAGTGCGGGCGCAAGCGCGAGTCCCGCGCGAAGCGACATCAGCTCCACCGGCACGCCTTCCCACGGCCGCTCGATGAGCGTGAGCCAGATGCCGGCGCGCGGCGCGGAGATCCATTTCTTGCCGCCGCGACCGCGTCCACTGCGCTGCCGCTCGGCCAGGACCAGCGTGCCCGATGGCGCGCCCTTCCCCGCGGCTACATGCGCAACGTCCATCGTCGAGCTCACTTCCTCGAACAGCAGCGCCCGCGGCGCGCCCGTCAGGGCGATGATTTCAGCCTGCGACAAGCCATAGTAGCGCCCGGCAGCTCCGCCCGCCGCCAGCCGCTCGCTGCCAGCTGCTAGCTGCTTCTCAGAGTCCGCGAGCATAAATCAGATAGAAGATCAGCGCGCCGAATGCCACGCGATACACGGCGAAGACTCCGTAGCTGCGCCGCGCGACGTATCGCAGCAGTACCGCGATCGCCACCCACGCGCTCACCGCCGCCGCCACGACACCGACGGCGAGCGGAACGAGGCTGTCTGCCTCACGGACCGCGTCGGGTAGCTTGAACATCACCGCGGCCAACGTGATCGGCATGCTGAGCAGGAAGCTGAACACCGCCGCGGACTCGCGCGTCATCTTGAGGGCGCGACCGGCCGTGATCGTCGAGCCCGAGCGCGACACGCCGGGAACGAGCGCGAGACACTGCGCCAGGCCGACGAACAAGGCACCCTTCCAGCCCAGCGATTCCATCCCGCGCTCACGCGATCTGAACCTGTCCACCGCCCACAGGATGACTCCCAGCACGATGAGATTCGTCGCGATGATCACCGGCGACCGAAAGACGGTCTCCGCGGCGTCCTCCAGCAACAGCCCGGCGATACCCGCGGGAATCGTGGCGAGCACCAGAAAAATGACGCGCTTTTCCTCGGGAGTCTCCGCGCGGCGCTTCTTCACCAGCGACAGTGTCGCTAGCATCAGCCGTCCCCACTCTTCGTGGAAATACGCCACGATCGCGATCAGCGTCCCGAGATGGAGGGCGACGTCGAACGCCAGCCCGCTGTCCGGCCAGCCGAGCAGCCACGGAGTGAGCGCGAGGTGCGCTGAGCTGCTGATGGGCAGCAACTCGGTGAACCCCTGGATAATCCCCAGTATCAGCGCCTGAAGGATCGTCATCGGTCGAGCGCGTCCTCATACAACCGCTCGTAATCGCTGACGACTTCAGCACGCGAGAACCGCGAGCGCGCGTCATGCTGGCCCGCCGCGCTCATCCGCCTCCACTCGTCCGGTTCGCTCAGCACCGATACCGCCGCGCGGGCCATCCCGTCCACGTCGCCGACCTCGCACAGGAAGCCTGTCTCGCCCTCCTTGACCACTTCGACGAGCCCGCCCGCCCTTGTCGCGACAACGGGCACTCCCGACGCCAGCGCCTCGAGCGCGCTCAACCCGAACGACTCGCTCTGGCTGGGGAGTAAAAACAGATCGGCGCCCGCGAGCAGCGGCGCGACGACGTCCAGCTTGCCGAGGAAGTGCACGGAGTCGTGCACACCGAGGGTGCGAGCTTCTTCCTCCGCCAGCGTGCGGTCGGGACCGTCGCCGACCATCACGAGCACCGCCGGCAGCGACTCTCGAATCCGCGCGAAGATGCGGACCACGTCGCGCACACGCTTGACCGGGCGGAAGTTGGACACGTGCATGACCACGCACTGCTTGGCGCCGAACTGCTCGCGCAGAAGCGGCGTGTATCGCTTCCGGTCGTACACAAACGGGTCCACGAAGTTGTGGATCACGCGCACGTCGCAGCCGGTGCACCCGAACGCGTGGAAGGTCTCCCCCTTGAGGTATTCGGAGACCGCAGTAATCCGGTCCGACTTTTCGATCGAGAAGCGGGTGATCGACTGAAACGACGGGTCCTGCCCAACCACCGTGATGTCGGTGCCGTGCAGCGTGGTGACCAGCTTGATGTCGCGGCCGGTCTCGTGCAGCATCTCCCGCGCGATCCACGCGCTGGTGGCGTGCGGAATCGCGTAGTGACAGTGCAGCAGCTGCAAGTCGTGCGCGCGCACCACCTCGTGCATTCGCGCGGCGAGCGCCAGGTCGTACGGCGGAAACTCGAACAATGGGTAGCGCCCGACGTCCACCTCATGGAAGAACACGCGCGGCAGAAACGACGGCAGGCGGAACGGCTGGCGGTACGTGATGAAATGCACCTCGTGCCCGCGCTCGGCGAGCGCGATGCCGAGCTCGGTGGCGACCGCGCCCGAGCCGCCGTACGTGGGATAACAGGTGATGCCGATCTTCATGCGCCGTTCGTCCACCATTCTTCGATGATCCCGGGTGCGTCCGGTGAAGTCGCGTCCACGCGCGTAACAGTCGTACCGCCGATCTGATGCCTGAACCAGGTCCGCTGCCGCTTGGCGTACTGCCGGGTCTCGATCAGGACTTTCTGCCGCGCGGCGTCGAAGTCTATCTCGCCGCGCGCCAGCGCGCGCACCGCGGAATAGCCCGAGGACATCCAGGCGGGCGCGGAAGACGGAACATCGCGCTCCAGCTCCCTGACTTCGTCCACCCAGCCGGCCTCGAACATCTCGTCGATCCGCCGCGCGATCCGCTCCTGCAGCTCCGTGCCGCGGTCCACGACGAGGAACTTCGCGCGGCGGGGCTGAAGCCGGGGCGCGGCGGCGTGGAAGTCGCTCAGCCGCTTGCCCGAAAGCAGCGCCGTCTCGATCGCGCGCAGCAGTTGCGCGCGCCCTAGATCGGCGCGCGCCGGATCGAGCAGTACGCACCAGCGGCGCAAGTCCTCAGTGCTCAGCTGGTCGAGCTCGGCGCCGATCGTGAGCCGCTGCGCGGTGTCGAACACCGGCGAGTCGGCCAGCGGCTCCACCAGCGCGCGGATGTAAAAACCCGTGCCGCCGACCACGAGTGGGATCCTGCCGGTCGCCTCGCACTCCGAGATCCACTCGTCCGCGTCGCGCGCCCAGCGCGCGGCCGAGTAGCGCTCGCCTGGATCGATGATGTCCACGCCGAAGTGCTGCACGCGCGCGCGCTCGCTCGCGCTGGGCTTGGCCGTGCCGATGTCGAAGCGCCGGTAGATCTGGCGCGAGTCGGCGGAGAGAATGTCGGCGCCGTACCGTTCAGCCAGCTCGAGCGCGATGGAAGACTTGCCCGCGGCCGTGGGGCCGCAGATGATCCGCAGGCTACCGTCTGCCAAAGCGGCGCTCCAGCTCATCCCAGGAGATTCGGACGATGGTCGCGCGCCCGTGTACGTCGTGAGCCGGGAGCTTCGTGTCGCGCAGGGCGAGGAACAGCGCGCGCATCTCGTCGGGCACCAGCACCTCCCCGCCCTTCACGGCCGCCTTGCACGCGACCGTCGCGAGCAGCCGCTCGTGCCGCGCGATGTTGCCGGGCGATCGATCGCCAGTGAGCGCCGAGAGAGTATCGCGCAGGCACCGTTCGGCGTCGAACCGCGGATGCGGCGTGGGGACGCTGTGCACAAGCAGCGTGTTGCCGCCGAACGGCTCGATCTCGAAGCCGATCTTCGCCAGAGACTCGCGGTGCTCCTCGAACGCGTCGAGCTCCGGGCCGCTGACGTGCAGCGTGATCGGAAAGAGCAGTCGCTGCGACGGCGAGCCGCCGCTCTCGAGCGCGGTCATGAACCGCTCGTACAGAATGCGCTCGTGCGCGGAATGCTGATCTATCAGCACGAGCCCGCTGCCGTCGTGCTCGAAGGTGACGTACGTGCGGTGGAGCTGAAAGAGCGGCGGGACGTAGTCGTCGTCCGGCTCCGCTTCCTCAGGCACCCCGCTGTCTCGCGCTGCCTCGAACGCGGGAGTGCCGTAGCCGACGGACGCGGTGGAAGCCGTAAACTCGAGGGAAAGTCCGCCCGCTTCGTTGAGCGCGGTATCCGCCGGGGACACGCCCTGAAACGAGTTCCACCCGGGCGTGTACGCGCGCGGGCCGAGCGATGCCGAGCTGTCCCAGTTGCCGAGCGCGCGGCGCACGGCGGACTCGACCGCGCGCTCCACGGGCCAGCGGTCGCGGAAGCGCACCTCCGCCTTGGCCGGGTGCACGTTGACGTCCACGAGGTCCGCCGGCAGCACCACGTCGAGGAACAGCGAGGGCCTGACGCCGGAGGGGATGGTGTTGCGGTACGCTGCTTCCGCCGCGCGCACGAGGCCGTGGTCGCGGATGACGCGGCGGTTGATGGTGATGAAGATCCGCCGGGTTCTGGTGCCGACGTCGGCCGGCTTCTCCACGAGGCCGCTCGTATGCATCGCGCCCGCGAGGTCTTCCACCTGGACGAGCGACGCGGAGTAATCCGCGCCGTACAGCGCGGCGAGCCGCTCGCGCAGATTCGCGGCGGGCGGCACGCTCATCGCCGTCTTGCCGTCGTGCGTGACCGTGAAGCGCACGTCGCGGCGGGCGAGCGCAATGTTGCTCATCGTCTCGGCGATCGCGCGCCACTCGGAGCGCGCGCCGCGGAGGAACTTCTGCCGCGCGGGCACGTTGTAAAACAGGCGCGAGACGGTGACGGTCGTACCCGGCCGCCGCGCGGCGTCGGACACGCCGAGCACTTTGCCGGCGGCGCTCCGCACCTCGAGCCCTTCCCCGCCCGCGGTGCAGCTCTCGAGCAGCAGCTCCGACACCGAGCTGATCGCGGGGAGCGCTTCGCCGCGGAAGCCGAACGTCGCGACGCCGA
>JBPPMH010000105.1:0-17965 GCA_051305945.1 Gemmatimonadaceae bacterium | reverse complement strand
GGCGCAGGGCGGCTGGCAGCTCGGCGGGGAGTACTTCGAGCGATTCTTGCGCGCCGACGCGCGCGACGTCGCGGATGCTGCTACCCGATTTCTGATAGATGACCGGTGCGGCGTCATGATCTACCGTCCGGAGTCGTCGCCCGCAGTCGCCGCTGGTGCGGCGGAGTTCCGTGGGCTGATTCAGGGCGGCGACGCTCTTCTCAAGCACGAACCTCCGCCCGTCGCTCCGGCGGTTCATTCGCGCGCGGTCGAGCAGGTCGGCGCGGAGCACGGCGTCGGCGTGTTCCGGACGGGGCGTGGGCTGCCGATTCTCGTGCGGCAAAGATTCTCGGTGCCGATGGCGCACGTCGCGGTGGTGAGTTCGGCGGGCGCGGCGCACGACACCGAGGACCGCGCCGGCCTCGCGCTGCTGCTCGCGCGCACCGCGCTCAAGGGCACGACCACGCGAACCGCCGACGAGCTGGCCGCCGCGGCCGAGCTGCTCGGCGGCAGCATCGGGACCAGCGTGACGGCGGAGACGCTGGGGTGGAGCATCTCGGTGCCCGCTAGTCGTCTCGAAGCCGCGGTGGAGCTGCTCGCCGACGTGGTCGTGAGTCCCGCGCTTGGCGAGGAGGCATTGGAGACCGAGCGGGCGATCACTCTCTCCGATCTGGCCTCGTTTCGGGACGACATGTACTCGTATCCCATCCATCTCGCGGGGGCGGCCGCGTACGGACCGCATCCTTACGCGCGCTCCACGCTGGGAACGGAGCGATCGCTGCACGCCATCTCCACGCGCGACTTGCGCGAGCGACACGCGCGGTCCGTGGCGCGCGGGCGCGTCGTAGTCGGCATCGTGGGCGACGTGGACCCGGCGCGCGCGGCGGAGCTCGCGGCCGGAGTCTTCGAGAAGCTGGAGTACGACGAGCGGACGCAGCTCGAGCGGCCCGTGTGGCCGGACGCCGCGCGGCTCAGCGCGGAGGAGCGCGACAAGGCGCAGACGGCGCTGGCGATGGCGTTTCCCGCACCGTCCCGGCGCGACGAGGACCGCTTTGCAGCGCGGCTGATCTCGTTGATCGCGAGCGGCCTCGGTGGACGGTTCTTCGACGAGCTACGCGAGCGCCAGTCGCTGGCGTACACGGTGGGCGTGCACTCCATCGAGCGCGCTCTGTCCGGGACGTTCATCGGTTACATCGCGACGGCGCCGGAGAAAGAGGAGCGGGCGCGCGCGGGACTGCTCCGCGAGTTCCAACGGCTGCGGGAGGAGCTGGTCAGCGAGGAGGAGCTGGAGCGCGCGAAGGAGTACGCGGTGGGCACGCGCGTGATCCGGCGTGAGAGCAACGCGGCGCTGCTGTCGGAGATGATAGAGGCGTGGCTGTTCGGCCGGCTGGCGGAGTCGGCGGAGTTCGAGGGGAAAATCCGCTCGGTCACGCGCAAGCAGGTGCGCCGGCTGGCCGCGGCGTGCTTCGACCCGGGAAGGCGGGCGGAGGGAGTGGTGCGGGGCCGCTAGGGCTCGGCTGCTTCTCGGAGGCCGGCCCGCGCCCGGGTGAGCATCGCCACGGCCGGGCGCAATCGTCCGTTCGGAGCGCGCAGTCCGCGCTCCGAGTTGTAGTCACCCGCCTCGCCGACGATCAGCCCCTGGATCGCGGTCTGGGCAGTCGCCCAGGCGAGCGCCCCCCAGATCGCCAGCTCCTGGCTCTCCTCGCCGTGCACGGCGGGGAACCCGCCGGCGTTGAACACCCAGTGAGGCTTCTGCCGCCCCTCATTCTGCAGCAGCCAGCGCTGCGCGATGCGCGTCCGCGTGTCGAGCGTTGTCGCGCCATCGAAGCCCGGCAGCAGCGAGAAGCCGACTACGTCCATGGGCGAGCCGGGGCGCGCTGCCCACGAATACAGCACGCTGTCGCGGTCGCCGTAGCTCGACGTCGCCACCCCTACCCGCATCGCCGGCCGCAGCCGCTGTCCGAGCTGGGCGGCACGCGTCAGATAATCCACCCAGAATTGCACGGGTTGCATGCCGACGGCTCGGGCGCCTTCGCCGTACGGCTCGACGGCCGGGAGCAGAATGTCGGGGCGCAGCCGCCGGATCACCTGGTCGAGATGACGGAGGCGGGTCTCGTTGAAGCCGGCGACGGATTCTCGGAGCGTGCCGCGGTCTTTCGGCGAGTATCCCAGGGAGACGACGAGCAGGACGCTGTCGGCCCGCAGTCCCGCCAGCGCCCTGGAGAGCGAATCGAGGGTCGGTCCCTCCACCGCTTCCGGGGTGAGCACGATGCTGACTAAGTCGACTTCGAGCTGGTGCGCGAGCGCGGTGTCGTTGCGCAGCGCCAGCCGCGACACCGGGCCGGCCAGGTCCGGGAATATCTTGAGTCCCAGCGCGAAGTCGCCGGCGGGCCGCTCCTGCAGCCGCTGGCTCTCGTAGCGCGGGTAGCTGCGCACCGCGGCCAGGCCGTCGGGAATCTCCACCAGAACCACGGCGGTCATGATCATTGCGATCACCGCCAGCACGCCGCGCGCGACGCCCGTCGCGCGCCAGTGCGGGGGGAGCGCGGGAGCGAGCAGGGGCACCTGCACGTACGCCGTGCGCCAGAGTGCCGCGGCGCCGAACACGATCCCCGCCGCGCTGGTCTGCGCCGCCGCGAGCCCGTGGACGAACTCCGGGGGAACGCCGCCGCGCGACACCACGAACTTGCTCACCGCCACCGCGGCGATCACGGTGTTGTACAGCAGGATCGGGACGCCGAACATGGGCGTCACCAGCCGCTTGCTGAGGGCGTAGATGACCTGCAACAGAAACATCACCGCCACCAGCGGCCATACCCACAACAGGGGCTGCATCGCCCGTCCGTACATAATCGACGATGCTGCGAACGCGATCAGCAGGGCAGGGGCGAGCAGCAACCCGCACAGCGCGGAGAGCGTGGCGAAGTTGCGGGGGGCCCGCCTTAGTTGGGCTATGCGGCCGGCGACGAGGACGTTCCACGCGAACATCACCACGGACAGGATGACGTAGAGCGGGACCATCAACGATGTGGGGGGAATCACGTGAGAAGGCTAGACGGCATCAACACGGCTGGCAAGCAATTCGCGTGCTGCGTAGCTTCGAGGATGCCTGGCGCCGTGCCGATGAATCCGCCGAACGTCGTTTCCCTGTCGCGCCTGGTCCTCGCGGCGGCCTTCATCGCGCTCGATGGCAACGCGGTCAGGATAGCGCTGATCGCGGTCGCGGGGTTCACCGATTTCCTCGACGGGTGGCTCGCACGACGGCAGCACACGGCGTCCTCCATGGGCGCGCTCATCGATCCGATCGCCGACCGGGTATTCGTTCTGACCGCGCTGTCCGTGTACCTGTACGACGGCACGATCACGACCCCGGAATATTTCATCGTGCTGTCGCGCGATTTCGCTACCGCGATCGGTTTCCTGGTGGCGCGCGTGGTGCCATGGCTGCGCCCCGCGGTATTTCAGGCGCGAATGCTGGGGAAGACGGTGACGGTGCTGCAGCTCACGCTGCTGGTGGTCGTTCTGCTCTGGCGCGCGCCCGTGGACGTGCTCGTTCTGGCGATCGGCGCCCTGTCTGCGGCATCGATCGTGGATTACACGCTGACCCTGTGGCATCGGGCCAAGGCCGCGAGCGCCGAGCGGCAGGCAGCGGCCCAGCCGCGGCCGCCTGCGCCGTAATGGCGCGCTTTCCGCGAATTTGCCGAGCGGTCGTTTCCGGAGTGGGGTGCGCGATGCTGGTGTCTGCAACTGCGGCGCCGGCTGTGGCGTTCGCGCAGGAGACGCCCCGCATCCAGCCGGAGGTGCGGCTCGACGTGTTTGAGGGCCCTCCCCGGGCGGCGCACGCAGGCGCCGGGGTCTCAGCGCCGCTCGGCACCTACGTGCGGTTCGGTTTGATCGCGGGCCTGGGCGCCGACTCCGACGGATTGAGCGGGCGCACCGATCTTATCGCGCGGTTCACGTTGGATCCGTTCCGGGAAAAGCGGTGGGCGCCGTACGGGGCGGGCGGTGTGTCGGTCCGCTACGGGTCGTCCACTCGGGCCAATATGCTGCTGCTCGCGGGCGTGGAAGGGCCCGCGGGACGGGGCTTCGCGCCCGCGGTGGAGTTCGGATTCGGCAGCGGATTCAGGGCGGGCCTGATCCTGCGGCGCGCCTTTCCGCGGCGGCGATGATGCGCGGTCTCCGATAGAAAAAACGCCCCGCTGCAAGGCGGGGCGCTTCTGACTGCCGAGTGTGCGCTTTCAGGCCGCGCTCGCCGACTCCTCTGGAACGTTGCGCTTCGCGGGACGGGCAAACCGCTCGCCAAGAATCCGCAGCTCCGTTAGCTGCACGGCGTCGAGCTCGTGATACCGGTCCTCGAAGTACGCCATCGTATCGTCGAACCACTCTTCCTGGTGCCGGGGATCTGCCTGCACGACACCGCACTGCATTATCTGCTGAAACATCTCATCGCGCGCCCGCTCGAATACGCTGGGCCCAGCCGAGAACGTTTTAGGTCTGTTGGAGGTCTTTCTCGCCATTCCTGATTGTCATGAGTGTGGGAACCGGATGTAAAGATAACACCGGTTGCTGCTTATTACCCCGTCGCTGGCTCCATGGTTCACTACGTTCGACACCGCGAAACCGCTGAGGGTTTGGACGAACGCAGCTCCGACCGCGAAGTCCGCTTCGCCTTCATGCAGATATCAGGCCTGCTCCCGCGAGCGAATGAAGCTCAGCAGCAGCTCGCACAGCTGCTCGGGGCTTTCTTCCGGGACCAACCGCGCGACGCCATGCACGCGGCTCAGCCGGCTGTCGGGAATCGCGTTCACCAGGCGGTCGGGCAGCTTGGGGTCGAGCCACTTGTCCTGGTCGCCCCAGACGACGAGCGTCGGCGCCTGGATCGCGCCCAGCTCGAGATCCTCGAAATCCTCCCGACGCACTGCGCTCGCGAGTGAGAGCAGGTGCTGCACGCCGTTCTGTCCGGCGAACGGGGCGAGGTACCGGGCGATGAGCTTCATCGGCATCTTGGCCGGATCCGCCACTCCACCCTCGAGCACGCTCCGGAGGAGGGGCGCTGCGCCGAGAACTCCGCGAGTCACCCGCACGGCGAATTTCGCGGTGCTCCGCTGCATGGCCGTGATGTCCTTGGGCGGGAGCTCGTCGAAAGCCGGCGTGTTGATCAGCACCAGCTGCTGCACGCGCTCGGGCCGGGTGGCCGCGAGCCGCAGGGCGATGACTCCTCCCAGGTCCACTCCCACGATCACGCCTTTGGCGACGCGGAGCGCGGTCATGGCCGCGTCGAGATACTCGGCCTGCGCCGCGATGCCGAAGTCGGCGTCGAACGGACGGTCCGATTCGCCGTAGCCGAACAGGTCCACCGCGTACGCGGTGTGCCCGGCTTCGGCCAGGACCGGCGCGACGTTGCGCCAGAGAAAGCCGGACGTGCCGAAGCCGTGGAGGAGAATTATGCCCGTCCCGCCGTGGCCGTAGCGCTCCACGTGCATCGCGCCGGGACCGACCGGAACCCGTATGCTGTCAGCTTGCATAGCCGTGAATCGCGTTCATAGACTTACCTTTCCCGTTCATCCAGCCGTCTCGAGACCGCAATATGGCCCAACAAAAGTCACCAACAGGGCGGAAGAGCTCCGCCCGCAACGCTCGCAACGCATCAAGTCGGCCACTGAGCTTCTACCTGATCCTCGGCGCCATCATAGCGGCCGGAGTCGGTGGACTCGCCTACGCCGCCCTGCGCTCCGGCCCATCCACGACAGTCGCCGACGCGCCGGTACCGGTCACGCCCGGCAGCGGAACCGCCCGCGGCTACCTGCTCGGCGATTCCGCGGCTCCGGTGCAGATCGTCGAATTCGCCGATTTCGAATGTCCCTCTTGCGCGCGGTTCGCGACGATCACGGAGCCCGACGTGCGCACGAGGATCATCGAGACCGGGCTGGCGAATCTTACCTACTTCGATTTGCCGCTGCCACAGCACATCAACACCCAGCCGGCGTCCAACGCCGCCGCGTGCGCTGACGACCAGGGCAAGTTCTGGGCGATGCACGACCAGATATACGCCCGGCAGCACGAATGGAGCACGTACGCCACGAAGAATCCGAAGGGCGTGCTGCGCACGGCCGCGCAGGCCGCGGGACTGGACCTGAGGGCGTGGGAAGAGTGCTACGACTCGCGCCGGCACCAGGCGCGGATCGACGCCAACGCCGCCGAAGCCGGCCGCAGGGGAGTCAACTCGACACCGACGTTCTTCATCGGCGGGAAGATGTACACGGGCGCGATGACGTACGATGAAGTCAAGGCAGCTGTGGACTCCGCGCGCGCGGCCGTGGGCGCGGCGGGGAGCGACACCAGCAGGTGAGTCGCCGCGAGATCGTGGCGGCGCTGGCGCTCGCCGGGATCTTCGTCGCGCTGTACCTGACGCTGTACAAGCTGGGGATGATCGGCGAACTGTCCTGTCGCGTGGGCTCGTGCGAGACGGTGAACTCGAGCCCGTGGGCGGTGTTCCTGGGCGCGCCGGTGGCCGCGTGGGGCGTCGGCTTTTACATCGTGTTTTTTGCCGTCGCGCTGGCGGGACTGAGCCAGCGTTTCGCGGACTCGCGCCAGCTCTCTCTGGCGCTCGTGCTGCTCTCAGGTTGGGGCGTGGTGTTCTCCGCCTGGCTGACGTACCTGGAGCTGTTCGTGATCCGCGCGATATGCCAGTGGTGCGTAGTCTCGGCTGTGATCGTGCTGGCGATCTTTCTGGTCAGCCTCTGGGATTACGTATCGCGCGCCCGACAGGCTGTGACTAGTGATTCGTGACTAGTGACTGGTGTAAGAGCGGAAGGGAAAGAAAAAGGCCGTAGCAGGGCGGTTACTAGTGACTAGTCACCAGTCACCAGTCACCAGTCACCAGTCACCAGTCACCAGTCACCAGTCACGCGTGCGAAGCACGCCTACGCGCGATGGACGGCCTTCTTCCGGGCTGCCGCGTCGTCCAGCCGCAGCCGCGGCTTGGTCTCCTGATCCTCCTGCCCCTCTTCGCGCGCGCGACGCCTGAACGGAACGAGGTCGCGTCCCAGCTGCACCAATGCCCGCGTCGCAACGGTGCTAGCGAGCGGCTCGGGGATCCCCATCACCCGCACGTACGTGTCGATCGCGCGGTCGAACGAGAGGTCCTCGGCCAGCGTGTCCACGAACATGAGGGCGTTGTCGACGTGCCCGCGGATGATCGTCTCTTCCGCGCGCGCCTGCGACAGCTTGAGCCGCCGCTCGGCGTTCGGATTCAGCTTGCGCGAGAATATGGATTCCGGAAACAGACGACTTAGCATGGCGTCAGCGTTGTGAAGGTGGAGTCAATTTAAGCACCAGTCGTGCCAGAACCGCAGTGATTCGTGATTCGTGATTGGTGATTAGTGACTAGTAACTGCCGTTAACCCGTTTTTCCGCAGTCACCAATCACCAATCACCAATCACCAATCACTAATCACTAATCACCAATCACTCTTTATCCTCGTACTGAACCTTCAGCGCCGCCACCACGTTCGGGTCCGCCAGCGTAGTCGTGTCCCCCAGCGCCCGGCCCTCGGCGATGTCGCGCAGGAGCCGGCGCATGATCTTGCCGGAGCGCGTCTTGGGGAGATCCGCCGAGAACAGGATGTCGTCGGGGCGCGCGATCGCGCCGATCTTCTGCGCCACGAAATCGCGCAGCTCGTCGCGGAGCGCCGGATTCTGCGTGAACCCCTCGCGCAGCGTCACGAACGCGGCGATCGCCTGGCCCTTCAGCTCGTGGGTCTTGCCGACGACCGCTGCCTCCGCCACCGACGGATGCTCGACGAGCGCTGACTCGACTTCCATCGTGCCGATGCGGTGTCCGGCGACGTTCAGCACGTCGTCCACGCGCCCCAGTATCCAGTAATAGCCGTCGTCGTCGCGCTTGGCGCCGTCGCCAGGAAAGTACAGATCGGGCCGTCCCTCCCATTTCGTGAAATACGTCTGCACGTAGCGGTCGTCGTCGTCCCATATCGTTCGCAGCATCGCCGGCCACGGCTTGGTGAGCGCGAGCAGACCGCCGCCCACGGGGATCCGCTGCGCGGTGGAATCGAGCAGCTCCGCGAAGTAGCCCGGCAGGGGTTTGGTCGCGCTCCCGGGCTTGGTCTCGGTGACTCCCGGCAGCGGCGAGATGACGATGGCGCCGGTTTCGGTCTGCCACCAGGTGTCCACGATGGGACAGCGGTTGCCGCCGATGTGCTCCTGATACCACATCCACGCTTCCGGATTGATCGGCTCGCCGACGGAGCCGAGCAGCCTGAGCCGGGAGAGGTCGTGCTTCGCGGGGTGCTCGGCACCCCACTTCATGAACGCGCGGATAGCGGTGGGCGCCGTGTACAGCACGGTCACTCCGTGCCGCTCGCACAGCGCCCAGAACCTGTCTTTCTCCGGCCAGTCGGGGGCGCCCTCGTACATGAGGCAGGTGACGCCGTTGGCCAGCGGCCCGTAGGCGACGTACGAGTGGCCTGTAACCCAGCCCACGTCGGCGGTGCACCAGAACACGTCCTCGTCCTTGAGATCGAACACCATCTTCGTGGTGGACGCGACGCCGGTGAGATATCCGCCGGTGGTATGCACGATCCCCTTCGGCTTGCCGGTCGTGCCCGACGTATACAGGATGTACAGCACATCCTCGGCATCCATCTCTTCCGGCTCGCAGCCGATCGCAGCGTCGTCGACCAGCTGATGCCACCAATGGTCGCGCCCGTCCTGCATCTCCGCGAATGTATCGTCGGCTTGTCCGGCCGACGTGCGGCGGACGACCACCACGTTCTCGATCGACGGCGCCTCTTCCAGCGCCTTGTCGGCATTGCGCTTGAGCGGGACGATCTGCCCGCGCCTGTACCCGCCGTCGGCCGTGACCAGCACCTTGCACTTCGAGTCGTTGATCCGGTCGCGCAGCGACTCCGGCGAGAAGCCGCCGAAGACGACGGAGTGGATCGCGCCGATCCGCGCGCACGCGAGCATCGAGACGATGGCCTCCGGAACCATCGGCAGGTAAATCGCGACCCGATCGCCTTTCTCGACGCCGAGCTTGCGGAGGACGTTGGCGAACTTGGTGACTTCGCAGTACAGATCCCAGTACGTGAGCGTGCGATGCTCGCCGGGCTCGCCTTCCCAGATGAGCGCCGCCTTGTTGCGCCTCGGCCCGCGCAGATGGCGGTCCACGCAGTTGACCGAGACGTTGAGCTTGCCGCCCACGAACCACTTGGAGCGCGGCGGCTTCCACTCGAGGATTTTTTTCCACGGCTTCGACCACTCGAGCGTCGCCGCCTGCTCGGCCCAGTAGGCCTCGTAGTCCGCGGCGGCGCGGTCGTAGATGTCGAGCGTGCGCACGTGCGCGCTCTCCCGGAACTCCGCCGGCGGCGGGAACTTCCGGTGCTCCTGTAGCAGGACGTCAATATCGTCGTGGCCCATGGTCGTGCTGGAGTTGGATGCGATGGTCAGGAAGCCAGCTGCTCGCTGCTAGCTGCTAGCTTTCAAGGACTGCAACATCGCAATAGTGCCGCCGCGCGCGCCCAACTGGTAGGGCGGCCGTGATGACCAACCGGAGCGAGCCATGAATTCGATCATACGTGCACTTGTTGCCCCGGCCCTCGCCGCCCTCGCCGCGGCCTGCGCCACGTTTCCGCAGTCGTCCGGCTCATTGGCGCCCGAGCAGCGCTCCTTCTGGACGTCTATCCGCGCTCACTGCGGCCGCGCCTACGAGGGACGCGTGGCGCTCTCCAGCGGATCCGCGGGAGACACGGCCATGGCCGGGAAGCGCCTGGTCATGCACGTGCGCGAGTGCGGCGCGAACGAGATTCGCATTCCATTCCATGTCGGCGACGATCGGTCGCGTACCTGGGTGCTGACCCGGACAGGCGCGGGCATCCGCCTCAAGCACGACCACAGGCACGAGGACGGCACGCCGGACGCGATCACCCAATACGGCGGCGACACCCGCGAGCCCGGTACTGCCACCAGTCAGAGCTTTCCCGCGGACGCGCACACCATTTCGCTCAATCCGGTGTACGGAACCAATGTATGGACCATGGAGATCGAGCCCGCGACGTTCGTGTACGAGTTGATCCGGGTCGGAACGGAGCGCCGGTTCCGCGTGGAGTTCGATCTCACGCGCGCCGTTCCCGCCCCGCCCGCGCCTTGGGGCTCGTGACCGATACGCGACGCTCCTTTCCGACGTGACCGCTTCGCCGCCCGTCCCGGAAGCCGCGGCGGCGGGCACGCACCGCCGGCTGGAGGACGCGTTCTTCGACGTCGCGATCGACATGCTCTGCCTGCTGGGCTTCGACGGGTACTTCAGACGGCTGAATCCCGCTTGGGAGAAGACTCTCGGCTTTACGCGCGAGGAGCTGATGTCACGGCCGTTCCTGGAATTCGTCCACCTCCACGATCGCGAGCGGACCCTGCGCGAGATACTGCCGATCTGCTCGTACTGCCGAAAGATCCGCGACGACGAGAACTACTGGCACACCGTCGAAGGCTACATCTCGCGACACACGGACACGCGATTCAGCCATGGCGTTTGTCCGAGCTGCATGGCCGCGCATGCCGGGCTACCGGCCGACGGGGACTAGGTAGTCGAGACAGGGAAACTTGCGGGTTTTCCCGATGGATTTTGCCGCGCGACGCGGTTTCAATTCCATCCAAGGCAGGCCGCTTCGACCGGATATGGCGGAGGTGCCATATGGAAGCCGCGCTAATTGTCATTCCGCTCGTGGGACTCGCGATCCCGATTGGGATGTTGCTCGCAGCCCTCGCGTTCGATGCTGCGATGGTCGCATGGGCGACGTATCGGCAGGTGCACGATCACCCGCCGCACCCCTCCCACTGGCTCCACCGGTTTCATTGGCCCGGCGGGCACACGCACGCACCGCTGGTACGCAAGTAAGGCGGGTCCGCCTCAGCGGATTCGCCGTCCGCTGACGGCCCGAAGGCAAAGCGCGGCGACTATCGTTAAAGGCGATGCTCGCCACGGACATTCCAGCCGCAGTCCCTGACCGCCCCACGGCGGCGGGGAAGGTTTTTCTCGTGGGCGCCGGGCCCGGTGATCCGGGGCTGATCACGGTGCGCGGGCGCGAACTGATAGACAGCGCCGACGCGATCGTGTACGACGCGCTGGCCAATCCCGCGCTGCTTCCGCCCGACGCCGTGTCCGCGGGATTTCCCGAGCTGTTCTACGTGGGGAAGCGCGGGCGCGACAAGCGATCGGTGACGCAGGAGGACATCAACCAGCTCATCATCCGGCTCGCGCGCGAAGGGAAACGCGTCGTCCGGCTGAAGGGCGGAGATCCGTTCGTGTTCGGCCGCGGCAGCGAGGAAGCGATCGCGTGCGGCGAGGCAGGCGTCCCCTGCGAGATCGTGCCGGGGATCACCGCTGGAATCGCGGCGCCGGCGTACGCCGGAATCCCGGTCACGCACCGCGGCATGTCGTCGTCCGTCACGCTGGTCACCGGCGCCGACGACCCGTCCCGACTGGCAAACACGACGAACTGGAGCGCGCTGGCCAAGAGCGGCAGCACGATCGTGCTGTACAAGGGGCTCAAGACTCTGCCGCAAACCGCGGCGGCTCTCATCGAGGGCGGGCTTCCGGCCGAGACGCCGGCGGCCGCCATTCAGTGGGGCACCCGCTCGAGGCAGCGGACCGTCGTGGCGACGCTCGGCACGCTGTGCGACGCGATCGAGCGCGAGCGGCTCAAGGCGCCCGTGGTCACGGTCATCGGGTGGTCGGTGTTGCTGCGCGACGAGATCGCGTGGTTCGAGAAGCGCCCGCTGTTCGGCAAGCGCATCGTTGTGACGCGCGCGGCGGACCAGGCGCCGGCGCTGAGCGGCCGCCTGAGGGAGCTGGGCGCCGAAGTCCTCGAGGTGCCGGCCGTGCGAATCGCGCGGCTCGATCTCGCCCCGCTGCGCGCCGCGCTGGAGGAACTGAGCGGCTACGACTGGATCGTTTTCACCAGCCGCAACGGTGTGTTGCTGTTCTGGGAGCAGCTGCTGTCGAGCGGCCGCGACGCGCGCTCGCTCGCGGGACTCAAGATCGCCGCGGTGGGCGCGGCGACCGCAGGATCGCTGCTCGAGCACGGAATCGCGGTGGACGCGATCCCCGAGCGGTTCGTCGCGGAAGGGTTGCTCGAGACGCTGCGCGAGCGCGACGATGTACGCGGCGCGAGCGTGCTTCACGTCGGCGCCGAGGGCGCGCGCGACGTGCTGCGCGCGGGGCTGGAGGAGCTGGGTGCCACCGTCACGATGCTGGCCGCGTACCGGTCGGTGCCGCAGCCGGAGGGCGGCGAAAATCTGCGCGCGGCGCTGGAGCAGGGCGAAGTGGATCTGGTCACGCTCACGTCCGCTTCGGCGGTAACCGGCTTCGTGGACGCCGTGGGCACCGACGCCGCGCGCGGCGCGCCGGCGGCGTCGATCGGCCTGATCACGTCCGATGCGGCGCGCACCGCGGGTCTGGACGTCGCGATCGAAGCGGAAGAGTCCACCATCGACGGGCTCGTGGACGCCATCGTGGCGAAGTACGCGCGTGGCTGAGGAGGCCGCGACCGAAGTCGTCAGGATCGGCACGCGCGCTTCTGAGTTGGCGCTACGTCAGACGGCGCTCGTCGAGGCGGCGCTGGTCGCGCAGGGGCTCAGCGTCGAGATCGTCCGCATCCGCACGAGGGGTGACAAGAAGACGCAGGAGCCGCTCAGCGAGATCGGAGCGAGGGGACTGTTCACAAAGGAGCTGGAGTCCGCGCTTCTCCGGAAGAAAGTGGACTGCTGCGTGCACTCGCTGAAGGATCTTCCCACCGAGCAGCCGGACGGGCTCGAGCTCGCCGCGATCCTCGAGCGGGCGGACCCGCGTGACGTGCTCGTGATCAACCCGGTCACCGACGCCAGCGGTCTCGCCGACCTTCCGGCCGGGTCGCGCGTAGGGACATCGAGCCTGCGCCGCCGCGCGCAGCTGCTGGCCGCGCGAGCGGACCTCGACGTAGTGGACATGCGCGGCAACGTCACGACGAGGCTGAAGAAGATGGATGAGGGGAGCTTTCATGCAGCGGTGTTCGCCGCCGCGAGTCTCATTCGACTCGACGCGCGGCAGCGCATCGGGGCCTTCCTCGAGCCGCCGGAGTGGCTCCCCTCCGCGGGACAGGGCGCGACAGCGGTGCAGATCCGCGCCTCCGACGACCGCATGCGACGGCTCGTCGAGCCGCTCGACCACGCGCCCACGCGCCTGGCGGTGAGCGCCGAGCGCGCGTTTCTGGCCGCTCTGGAAGGCGGATACCAGGTTCCGATCGGCGCGCTAGCGATGCCGTCGGCGGACGGGGCCGGCGAGTACGTCCTGCATGGACTCATCTCCGACGTCGACGGCAGGAACGTGGTGCGTGGCTCGCGCCCGCTGGATCGCGCGGACCCGGAGCTGACCGGACGGGAGCTCGCCGCCGAGCTGCGCGCGCGCGGAGGATCGAGCATCCTGGCCGAGCTCCGCGCGGCCAAGTCATGCCCCTAAGCCGGAGCGGACATGATCGTCACGTATTTTGCGGTGGACGCGGCCGCACGGCTGCGCGGGTGACCGGCTGCGACGAATCGAACTGGAGAGAGAATGGCAAAGGCGACTTTTGGCGCGGGGTGCTTCTGGGGTGTCGAGGCCGCGTTCAGGCAGATCGAGGGAGTCACTGACGCGATATCGGGATATTCCGGCGGGACGACCATGAGCCCCACCTACAAGGACGTCTGCACGGGAACGACCGGGCACGCGGAAGTGGTCGAAGTCACTTACGATCCGGCGCGGGTCTCGTACCAGCAGCTGCTCGACGCGTTCTGGAAGATGCACGACCCGACCACTCGCGACCGGCAGGGGCCCGACGTGGGCTCGCAGTACCGCTCGGCGATCCTCTATCACGACGAGGAGCAGCAGCGGCTGGCCGAGGCGTCAAAAGCCGCGCAGGACACGTCGAAGCTGTACCGCGGCCCGATCGTCACGCTCGTTCAGCCCGCCGGAGCGTTTTACGAGGCCGAGGACTACCACCAGCGCTATCTCGAAAAGCGCGGCATGGTGAGCTGCAAGGTCTAGCTAGCGGGCGAGCTCGGCCTCGGCAGCGATGTAGCCGAACGCCGGCCAGCTTCCACCCGCGAGCACCCGCCTGAAAACTCGCATCGCCTCGTCGCGGCGCCCGTTGTACAGGTGCCAGTTGCCGAGTCCGTAGCCGACGCTCGCGTCATTGAGCGCGTCGGCGCCGGAAAAAACCAGCGAGTCCGGTGACAGCTCTCCCTTGTACAGCAGCAGTAGCTGGTAATACGCGTCGTTCTCGATGATGTCCATGTCACGCGAGATCGGCGCGAGCACCGCTTCGGCTTCGGCCGTGCGGCCCAGCCGCCGCAGCGTCATGTACAGCCAGTGCGACGTCGCCACGAGCATGTCGGGGTTGGCGGAGACGCGCATCGCTTCCCGGTACGCCCCGAGCGCGCGATTGAAATCGCCCTTGAGGTAGTGGGCGAGCCCGAGATGGTACCAGATGTTGGATTGCAGCGTACTCGTCGGGATGTTCAGCGCGTTCGGAATTCCATCAGGCTCGATCTCATCGGGCCGTCCCGTGGTCAGCGCGGCGGCACGAGTGAGGTCTGCGATCGCTTTGTCGAGCTCGCGAACCGTGATATACCGGTGGCCACGGTGGCGGTACATGCGCGCTTCGTTCGGATGCTTGGCGATGCCGTCGCTGAAGATCGCGATGGCATCCCGGTATCTCCCCAGATACGCGGTGCGACGACCGAGCCAGATGATCGAATCCGCGTCCGCGGGCGCGCGGACATGCGCTCTCCTCGCTTCGGCGAGCCGCTGCTCGTGCGCCGTTCGCGCCGCGGCCGGAAGCTTTGGACTGTACAGAGGCTCGCCGAGCAGCGAGACGGCCTCGGCGGAATCGTGCAGGGCCCGCGTCGTCGCGACGGATGAAGCGGACCGGCAGGCGGCCACCCCGCAGGCCACGGCGGCGAGCAGGAAAGACGCGCGAACGGGGAAATGGCGGCCGACTGCTTGCATAGCTTTACCCGGCCCTCGTGGGCTCACTTCCAGGACACAAACGTTACGTGGAGCGAATATGGCGAAAGACGACGATGCCGGCACTCTCAGCGAGGCGGAACGAAGGCGGCGCAGCAAGGAAGCGGCCGCAAAGCTCCCGATGCGGGACGAAGACTGGGATCACATGCGCGGGATCCGCGTCGTGGCGATCCTCCTCAAGAGCATCGCCGTGATCCTGCTAGTCGTCATGCTCGCCCAGATCTATTTCACCGTCACCGATCCATCGGGGATGCCCGTGACTCCCGGCACCATCATGGGCGAAGCGGTCAGGCTTCTGGCGTTCGCGGCGTTTCTCTGGGGCGGCGCGGATCTGGCGTTGATGCTGACGCGCTCGCATCACGAGACCCGCGCGACGAGAATCCTCATGCAGCGGCAGAACAACCTCTTGTCCAGGATACTGCGGAGCGAGCGCAAGCTCGGGAAAGGCGCCGAATGACGACCAGCAAGGAAACAGACTGGATGAACCATCCGGTTCTCCGGAAGCTCGTGCAGGAGGTCAACGCTCTGACGCTCGCCGAGCGAGTCACGCTGGTGAAGGGTCTGGTGCCAGGGATCGCCGAGGAGCTCAGCGACCGGGAGTACGAGGGGTTCGTGGAATCGGTCCGCTTGAAGGGCGAGCGATTTCACGAAGCGCAGGCCCAGCCGGGCGAGGGCCGGGCGGCGCGCACGACGCCGGGAGAGCGCGATCTCGAGAAGCGCTGAGCGATTCGCGTGATCAATGCGTGGCACGACCTTCCGCCCGGACCGCACCCGCCGGATCACCTCACGGCGGTCGTCGAGATTCCGCGTGGCAGCCGCAACAAATACGAGCTCGACAAGGTCTCCGGGCTGATCCGGCTCGACCGCGTGCTCTATTCAGCGGTCCATTATCCCGGCGACTACGGCTTCATTCCGCGCACGCTACACGAAGACGGAGATCCTCTGGACGTCCTCGTCATGATCAACGAGCCGACGTTCCCCGGCTGCCACATCGACTGTCGCCCGCTCGGCGTGCTCCGCATGCTCGACCGGGGCGAGCCGGACGACAAGATTCTCGCCGTACCGATCAACGACCCGTACTACGGCGAGTACTTCGACATCGCCGACCTGCCGGGGCACTTCCTCAAGGAAGTCGAGCACTTCTTCTCGATCTACAAGGATCTCGAGGGCAGGCGCGCCGAGATTCAGCGCTGGGAGAAGAGCGAGCTCGCCGCGGGGGTCATCCTCGATTCGATCCGGCGGTACGAGGAGAAGTACCTGCAGCAGGGGCCGTAGGATTTCCGTGAGCGGCGCGCGGCTCAAGGTTCACGTCGTCACAAACGCGAAGAAGACCGAGCTGGCCGGCGTTCACGGCGACGCGATCAAGGTCCGCTGCGCCGCGCCGCCGCTCGACGGCCGGGCGAATCAGGAAGTGCGCGAGCTTCTCGCCGCGCTGCTCGGCCTTCCCGTGCGGGACGTGACGATCACGCGCGGCGAGCGCTCGCGCGACAAGATCGTGGAAGTCGCCGGGATTGACGCCGGCGAGGCCCGCGCGCGGCTGGGAGTCTAGGCCGGCATCACCGTGCCGTGATCCACGGGCTCCGGCGTGCCGCGCATGAAGAGATACTCATAGAGTACCGCGGCGAGGATGCCGCCCAGGATCGGCGCGGTCCAGTAGATGAGCTGCCCTTCGTATACGCCGCTCGCTACCGCCGGCCCGAACGAGCGCGCCGGGTTGAGTGATCCGCCCGTGATCGGGCCGATGGCAAGCATGCCTGCGGCGTAAGTGAAGCCGATCGCCAGCCCGCCCACGCGCGGCGCTTTTGGATCGACTGCCGTGCCGAACACCACGAGCACCAGGAAGAACGTCGCGATCATCTCGGCGATGAACGCCTGCGTCCCCGTGATGTCGAGCGAGACGAACTGGCCGCCGCCGCGGGCAGCGGCGAAAATGGGATCGGGGAAAACAGACTTCAGCAGATAGGCGCCGATCATCGCGCCGAGGAGCTGCGCCACCAGATACACTCCGGCCATCATCGGCTCGATGCGCCGCACGGCGAGGAAGCCGAGCGTGACCGCGGGATTGAAGTGCCCCGAGATCCGCATCAGCGCCGTGACCATCACGGCGAGGATCAGGCCGTGCGCGAAAGCGATCTCCACCAGACTCGCCTGCGAACCGGATATGGCCGTGCCCATGATCGCGGCGCCGCCGACGAAGACCAGCGCCAACGTACCGACGAGCTCCGCCGTAAAGTGCCTCAGCGAGTCCCGCATTCTCCTTCCTCCGCTGTGAGTGCCGGCTGGGCCGGCTGGTTTTTCTGTCTTAACTGGCCCGGCGAAGCACCAGCGCCGCGTTGATCCCGCCGAACCCGAACGAGTTGGTCAGCATGTGCCCGACTCTCCGCTCCCGGCCGGCGCCGGGGAGGTAGTCAAGATCGCACGCGTCGTCGGCGACGGTAAGGTTGATCGTGGGAGGAAGCCAGTCTTCCTCGAGCGCGAGGGCGCAGATGCCGGCCTCGATCGCGCCGGACGCGCCGAGCGCGTGGCCGTAGTAACCCTTCGTGCCGCTGACGAGAAGCCGGCGCGAATGCTCGCCGAACACGGCCTTGATGGCCACGGTCTCGGTCGAGTCGTTGAGCGGCGTGGAGCTGCCGTGGGCGTTGACGTACTCGATGTCGGTGGGGGAAACGTCCGCGTCCGCCAGCGCGATTCGCATCGCGCGCGCGGCCTGCGAGCCGTCGGGCAGGGGCGCGGTCATGTGATGCGCGTCGTTGGTGACGCCGAACCCGGCGATTTCGCCGTAGATGCGCGCGCCGCGCGCGACCGCGCGGCCGTACTCCTCGAGGATCAGTGTCGCCGCGCCTTCGCCCATCACGAAGCCGTCGCGGTGCCGGTCGAACGGCCGCGAGGCGTGCTCGGGATCGTCGTTGTTGGTGGACATCGCGCGGATCAGCG
>JBPPMH010000104.1:0-14112 GCA_051305945.1 Gemmatimonadaceae bacterium | reverse complement strand
GTATAAGAGACAGAACTACCACGTAGAACTGATAAGCTGTGAGCGGCCAGCGGGGAGCTGCCAGCTACGAGCCGCGGACGACATGGACTTTTCGGGCACATTGGCCGGCGGCAAGGGTACGAATCAAACTGGTCCGTTTACTGCGTTTGAAGTGTTTACCGGGCCGGAATAGCTTCCGAAGCCCGTAAGTCACCAGCTAATAGCCAACAGCCAATAGCCAACAGCCAATTATGACCAAGACTTTTCTCGGTTTTGCCCTTGCCGGAGCGATCGGCGCGATGCTCGTCCCGAGCGATGCCGCGGCGCAGAGCGCGTGGCGGACGATCCACAGCGACTCGCGGATGACCGTGGCGCTCGATACCAGCAGGATTCGCACGTCCGACGAGGGATCGCACATCGTGTTCGTGCGCTGGGATTACGCGACCGCGCGTCGTGCGGAGAGCCGCCGCAACTACACGCGCATGGTGCAGCAGGTCCAGATCAAGTGCTCGCCCATCCGCATCAAGCGGATCGGCGCGACGCTGTACTCCGCGGAGGGCCGAGTGGTGGAAGAGGTTCCCCCGGTGAGCCGCCGCGTTCTCAGCAACATGGCTTGGGATCCGCCGCGCGTGGGGTCGGAAGGCGCGCGTCTCTACCCGGTCCTGTGCCAGGCGCTGGGCAGGCGGCCTGCTCGCGGCTAGTTACTCCTCAGGCCTCCCGAACATCAGCTGAATCAACCCCTTGTCCTCATCCCGCGACACGACGTACACGTGGTCGCCGGTCTCGAGCGTGCTGTCCTGGCTCGGCGCGACCAGCTCCTGACCGCGCACGATCAGCGTGACCGCGGCGCCGTCTGGGAACGGCAGATCGGATATGCGGCTGCCGTTCACTGCCAGCAGCTCGTCCACGTAAAAAGATTGCAGGTCCCCCTTGAGCGGGCGCAGCGATTCCATCTCGAGCACCGCCGACGGGCGCGGAGGCTCGCTTGATTCCAGCCCCAGGCGGCGCGTGACCCAGCCGACGGTTCCACCCGGAATCGCCGCCTGCACCACGACGATGAAGAAGACGATGTTGAAGACCGTCTCCGCTCCCGGCACGCCCACGAGCACCGGGTAGGTGGCCAGAATGATCGGAACGGCGCCGCGCAGCCCGACCCACCCGACGTACAGCACGTCCGTCTTCGGATACCGGAACGGGAAGAGGCAGATCGCGGTCACCAGCGGGCGCGCGACGAACGCCATGAACAACGCGAGCACGAGGCCGATCCATGCGACGTCCACGAGTCGGCTCGGGAAAACGAGCAGGCCGAGCACGAGGAACATCGCGATCTGGCTGAGCCACGCGGCCGCGTCGTGCACGCGGACGATGCCGACGCGATACGGCAGTCGGCCGCCGCCGATCATCACGGCGGCTATGTAGACCGACAGAAAGCCGCTGCCACCGAACAGCGTCGGCAGTCCGAACGCGAGGAACGCGAACGCGAGCGAGAGCGCGGGGAAGAGCCCGCTCGCCGGCAGCCTGATTCGCTCGAAGGCGAATCGCCCCGCCCGCCCGATCGCGAGGCCGAACGCCCCGCCGATCGCGAACTGCCGCGCCATGTCCCACGCAAACATCCACCCGATCCGGTCTCCGGTGACGATGCTCGTCGCGAGCGCGATCGTGAGCATCAGGGCCATGGGGTCGTTCAGTCCCGATTCGAGCTCGAGCGTCATGCCGACGCGCCGCTTGAGTGCGATGCCGCTCCCGCGGAGCACCGAAAAAACCGCCGCGGCGTCGGTGGACGACACGGTCGCGCCGAGTAACAGCGCGACGGGCCAGCTCAGCCCCATGGCAAAACCCGCGGCTCCGATGAGGAGGGCTGTGGCCACCACTCCCACGGTGGCGAGCGTGACAGCGGGCGCGGCGTACGCCTTCGCTGACGCGACCGGAGTGTTCAACCCGCCGTCATATAGTATTAGAACGAGGGCCACCGTTCCGAGCCGGAACGCGGACGCGTAGTCGGTGAAGGCGATTCCGCCGATCCCTTCGCTGCCCGCGAGCATGCCGATGATGAGAAAGATCAGCACGACTGGGACGCCGACGCGCTCGGAGGCGCGACTGAAGGCGACGCTCACCGCCAGCAGGACGCCGAATACGGTCAGCAGTATCGCGGTCGGGACCGGCTCGGTAGAAAGCATTGCGCGAAGATTATCGCCTATTGCGATACCGGGCGAGCGGGTGATAATTGTTATTGAGAATTGACGGGAGCGGCTAACGCCGTGGTACGAAGGACTTTGAGCGCTGTGCCGGGTATTGGAAGTCTTGAGGTGCGGGCCACCCGCCACGCCGGAAATTTTATTCAGCAGGTCTCATGACAACGCTTCGCAGGACTTTCGTCGCGGCGACTGCCGCGGGTATCGCGCTGACTTCGGTGGCGGACGCGCAGCGGGCATCCACGCGCGCTCCGGCTGCCAGGCCGTCAGCGCCGGTCGAGAAGCCGGTAGTGGTCGTGCTTCCTGTGGACGACACGCCGGGCGACTCTGTTCGAACGATCATCCAGCGCGACCTCGATTACGGGGACAGGCTCACACCGCTTGCACTGGATGCTGCTCTCCTGACGCCTAACGCTCCGACGGACGGGAGCGTGAACTATTCTTTTTTCGCGGGATTCAAGGTGGCGGCGATCGTGGCTCCGCGCCGCAGCCCCACCGGACTGAGGGTGGCTGTGTACGACGTGGCCACCCGGACGCTGATGCGCGAGGCCGACTTTCCGGTGCCGGAGGTTCCCGCGCTGCGCCAGACGGAGATTCGCGATTCCGTCATCAGAGCGTGGGAGCAGCGCGACCTGGAGACCCGTGCGGCGCTGGTGCGCACCACCTTCCTGCGCGACTCGCTCGTGGCGGCGGCCGCGAGGAGGCCCCCGCGCAACCGGAAGAAGCGGGAGGCGGAGGCCGCGGCGCGCGACTCACTCATGCGCGCGGTGGCGTTGGAGGACTCGGCGCTGCGGGAGCGATTCGACAGGGACATCGTGCAGCGCGACGAAGCGCTGGTGACACTCGTGGCACAGGATTTCTCCCGGCGCGATTCCGTGGCATCCGCGCAACGCTTCGCGATACACGGCATCGCCGACGAGGTGCAGCAGTGGCTCACCGGGAGCCGCGGCATGGCGCAGAGCCGCGTGGCGTACATCCAGAACGGCCGGCTCTACGTGGTGGACAGCGATGGGGCCAACAACCGGCCGGCAACCCAGGACGGAACAGCGCTCTCACCCGCGTGGCACCCGAGCGGAACGCGCGTGGTGTTCACGGACCTGAACGACGCCGGCACGCAGATCGTCGAGGCAAACCTGATCACGGGCGACTTGCGCGAGCTCTCGGCTACGCCGCGCGGCCTCAACTTCACGCCCGTGTACACTCCGGACGGCCGCGCGGTGGTGTACGCGCACGCCCGGGATGCGGGCGCGGATCTGGTGATCGCGAGCCTGGAGGAAGTGGCTCCGGCGCGCCGCATTTCCAGCCTGGAGCTATACGACAGGTCCTCACCTTCGTTTAGTCCCGACGGCCGCCGGCTCGCCTTCATCTCGCCGCGGTCGTGGGAGGGAACTTGGATGACGCCGCAGCTCTTCACCATGAACCTCGACGGCAGTGAAGAGAAGCAGCTCACGCCGAGCGTGATGGGAGTGCGCAGCTACCGGGCGAGCCCGGACTGGTCGCCCGACGGCCTGCGCGTCGCCTACATGCAGCAGAATGGCGATTTCCAGGTGTGGATGATCGACGTCCGCACGCAGACGATGAAGCGTCTAACGACGTTCGCCCAGAACGAGGATCCGAGCTGGGCGCCCGACAACCGGCACATCGCCATCGCGTCCACCCGGGGCGGCACCAAGGAGATCTGGGTAATGGATGTGGAAAGCGGGCGGATGCGACAGCTCACCAACGCGCCGGGAGCAAGACTACCGTCGTGGTCGCCCATGATCCGGCCGGAGATGGCAGCTCCCGTGGCGCTGGTCCGCAGGGGAGAGGCTGGAGGCAAGTAGCACCACTCTCGGGGGCTGCTGATCTACCAGCCTAGCACCAGCGCGAAAATCAGTGGTGCTACAATCGACGCGTCTGACTCTATCACGTGCTTCGGCGTGTCCTTGCCGAGCTTCCCCCAGGTAATCTTTTCGTTCGGGACCGCGCCCGAGTACGAGCCGTAGCTCGTCGTCGAATCGCTGATCTGGCAGAAGTAGCCCCACAACGGTACGCTGTCCCGCTTCAGATCCTGGTGCAGCATCGGCACCACGCAGATCGGAAAGTCGCCCGCGATTCCACCGCCGATCTGAAAGAAGCCGACCGAGCTCCGCGGCGCGGTCTCGGTATACCACGCGGCCAGCTGCATCATGTACTCGATCCCCGTGCGCACGGTGTGGACGTTCTTGACGTCGCCCGAGATCACGTGCGCGGCGTACATGTTTCCGAGCGTCGAATCCTCCCAGCCGGGGACGAACATCGGCAGGTTCTTCCGCGCGGCTGCGACCAGCCATGAATCGTTCGGATCTATCTGATAGCTGGACTCGAGCTGGCCGCTGAGGATGATCCGGTACATGAACTCGTGCGGGAAATACCGCTCGCCCTTCTTGTCCGCGGCGACCCATTCGGCCAGAACCTCGTTTTCGATCCGGCGCATCGCCTCCATCTCGGGGATGCAGGTGTCGGTAACCCGGTTCATATGGCGGCTCAGCAGCTCTTCTTCCTGCTCGGCAGTGAGCGAGCGGTAGTGCGGCACGCGCACATAGTGGTCGTGCGCGACGAGGTTGAAGACGTCCTCCTCCAGGTTCGCGCCCGTGCAGGTTATGGCGTGCACCTTGTCCTGCCGGATCATCTCCGCCAGGGACAGCCCCAGCTCCGCGGTGCTCATGGCGCCGGCGAGGGTGACCAGCATCTTGCCGCCCGTCCAGGTGCGCGATGTAATCGTCTGTCGCGTCGATCAGCGCCGCCGCGTTGAAATGACGGAAGTGGTGGCGGATGAACTGACTTACAGGCCCGGCCGCGGGTGCGGATTTCGGTTTGCTCATCAGAATGGTGACTAGTGACTAGTGACTGGTAACGGCGGAAATACATGGAACTCGGCTGTCGAGTAGGTAAGGTAGTTCCTAGTCACTAGTCACTCGTCACTAGTCACAGTCCCTTGCAGCCCCAGCTCCGCTGCGCGCGCCTGCATCGCCCCAATGACGAAGGCAATGTGCTCATCCAGGTCCACGCCCAGCTCCTCCGCGCCGTGGATGACGTCTTCGCGGCTCACGCCACGCGCGAAGGCCTTGTCTTTCATCTTCTTCCGCACGGAGCGGGCGTCCACGTCGTGCACGCTCCGCGTAGGCTTCACCAGCGCCGTAGCAGTGATCAGGCCGGTGAGCTCGTCCACCGCGAACAAAGTCTTGGCCATGGCCGATTCACGCGGGACGCCGGTATAATTGGCGTGGCCCATGATCGCCTGCAGAATGTCCTCCGGATATCCCCGCTCGCGCAGCATGCCCACGCCGTGCGCGGGGTGCTCCTCCGTGGCCGAGTGCGCGTCGTTCGGAAATCGCTCGTAATCGAAGTCGTGCAGCAGCCCCGCGAGCCCCCAGCGCTCGGGGTTCTGGCCGAGCCGCTCGGCGTAGGCGCGCATCCCCGCCTCCACGGACAGCATGTGCTTGCGCAGCGATTCGCTCGCGGTGTACTCGTGCATCAGCGCCAGCGCGCTGTCGCGGTCGGGGAGGGCCGTGTCGGTCATTGCGTGTAGGTGTCGAGGTATTTGACGCCTGCTGCCGTATTGAAGATTACCACGCGATCATCCTGTCTGATCGCTCCGCTCGCCACCAGGCGCCGCACAGCGGGAACGCAGGCTCCTCCCTCGGGGCAGGCGAAGATCCCCTCGAGGCGCGCGATATCGCGCGCGCCCTGCACCAGCTCGGTGTCGCTCACCGCAACCGCGCCGCCGCCTGATTCGCGGAGCGCGTCGAGAATGAGGAAATCACCGATCGCCTTCGGGACCCGCAGTCCCGAGGCGATGGTCGCGGCGTTGGGGAATTCGTCGGCGAAGCGCGTGCCGTTCTCGAACGCCCGCACAATGGGAGCGCACCCCTCGGCCTGCACCGAGATCATGCGCGGTCGCTCAGGCCCGATCCATCCCAGCTCTTCCATCTCCGAGAAAGCCTTCCACATGCCGATCAACCCCGTGCCGCCGCCGGTGGGATACACGATCACGTCGGGGAGAATCCAGCCGAGCTGCTCCGCGATCTCGTAGCCGAGCGTCTTCTTGCCCTCGACGCGGTACGGCTCTTTGAGCGTGGAGACGTCGAACCATCCCTCGGTGCTCGTGCCGTGCGCGACTTCGGCGCCGCAGTCGGTGATGAGGCCCTCGATCAGCCGCACGTGCGCGCCGGTGAACGTGGTTTCGATCACGTTGGCGCGCGGCGTGTCGCGCGGCATGAACAGATACGCTTCGACGCCCGCGCGGGCCGCGTACGCCGCGAGCGCGCCGGCAGCGTTGCCCGCCGACGGCGCGGCGACCTTGGCGACGCCGAGCTCCTTCGCGCGTGAGACCGCGACGGCCATTCCACGCGCCTTGAAGCTCTGCGTCGGATTGCCCGATTCATCCTTTATGTGGAGCGCGACGCATCCCAGCTCGGCGCCCAATCGCGGGGCGGGCACGAGCGGCGTGGAGCCTTCGCCCAGCGAGATGATGTTCGCGACGTCCGCCACGGGCAGAACTTCGGCGTAGCGCCAGAGATCGCTCCGGCGCGCGCGCAGCGACTCGATGGTAAGCGTCGCGCCCGCGCCCTTGAGATCGTAGCGCGCGAGCAGCGGCTTGCCGCAATGCGCGCAGACGTTCTGCAGCTTGGCGGCGTCGTGTTCGGCGCCACACGCGCCGCACTCGAGGTGAGTGAGCCAGGAGTACCTCATCTGATTCCCAGCAGCTTGTGCGTTTGCAGGCTCAGTCTCCAGCGAGGGTGGGCCAGACAATACTCGAGCGCCAGCCGGGTGTTGCGCTCCACGTCCGGCCCGTCCATGGGCTGGAGAAAGAAGTGCCCGAAGCGGAGCGACTCGAACTTCTCCGGGGGCGCGAGCTCCTGCGGAAAGACCAGCTTCAGCTCGTTCCCGGAGTCGAGCACCAGCTCGGCTCCGGCTTTCGGGCTGACGCAGAGCCAGTCGATCCCCGGGGGCGCCGGCTGCGTGCCGTTGCTCTCAACCGCGACTTCGATGCCGCGGGAGTGGAACGCCTCAATTGCCGCGGCGTCGAGCTGGAGCAGCGGCTCACCGCCGGTGCAGACCACGAATGGCCGGGCATCTCTCGAGGGCCACCGCGCAGCGACGGCGTCGGCAAGCTCGTCCGCGGTGGCGAACCTTCCGCCGTCGGGGCCGACGCCGACGAAGTCGGTGTCGCAGAACGTGCACACGGCGGACTCGCGGTCCTGCTCGCGCCCCGTCCACAGGTTGCACCCGGCGAACCGGCAGAAGATGGCCGCGCGTCCGGCTTGAGCGCCTTCGCCCTGGAGCGTGTAGAAGATCTCCTTGACCGTGTACACGCCCGGTCAGCTCGCGTACGCGATGGGATCCGTCAGCCCCGCCTCCGCGAATCCGCGCAGCCGGAGCTGACAGGCGTCGCACTCGCCGCAAGCGCGTCCCGCGGGATTCGGATCGTAGCAGCTCGCAGTATCCGCGTAATTCACACCCAGATCCGTTCCCAGCCGGATGATCTCGGCCTTGGACATGTCAATGAGCGGGGCGTGGATCGTGAAGCTGCCGCCGGTCGTCCCGGCCTTCGTCGCGACGTTCGCCAGCTTCTCGAACGCGCGAATGAACTCCGGCCGGCAGTCGGGATAGCCGCTGTAGTCGAGCGCGTTCACGCCGATGAAGATGTCGAATGCGCCAATCACTTCGGCCCATCCGAGGGCGAGCGAAAGCAGCAGCGTGTTGCGCGCGGGCACGTACGTGACGGGGATGCGGTCCGCCGTGGGATCCTCGTTCCGGGGCACGGCGATGTCGGAGGTAAGCGCGGAGCCGCCGATCGCGCGGAGATCCACCCGCACCACGACGTGCTGCGCGATCGCGAGGTCGGCGGCGACCCGCCGCGCGGCATCGAGCTCGGCCACGTGCCGCTGGCCGTAGTCCAGGCTGAGGGCGTGCACGTGAAAGCCGTCACGCCGGGCGATCGCGGCCGTCGTAGTCGAGTCGAGCCCTCCGCTCAGCAGTACGACTGCTTTCTTCGAGTCATCCATGCTGCTCGAAAGCTATTCGCTTCCCTGCGGTGGATGTGTCCGGCAGTGCTCGCCGCATCCCAGATGGTAACGGTTGCGCGCGAACCAGCGGTAGAATCTGTCCGCGAGTCCGCGGACAAAGGGGAGGCGAAAGATCCACGCGAGCCATCCGCCTCGCGGCAGGACGTCCAACAGCTGTTCGATTGCGGCCGCCCCCGCCCACGTCGTGCCGTCGCTCATGCGCACGACCTGCATCGAATCGGCGAAAGCGCGCGTGGGAATCCACGGAAATCGCGCGCCGAGCCCTGGAGTCTGTGACGGGAGGATGTCGAGCCCCCCGCGCCGGTCCCATTCCCTGAGGCCCGCGACGAGCCGGTTGCACACCCCGCAGTGGCCGTCGTACACCACCGTGTACGCGGGCGACGGCCCCGCTGAGCGCACGCTAGGGCCGGCGCGGCTCGCGGTGCGCCATCGGCTGCTGCTGCGTGAGACAGTGGATCGTGCCGAGGCCCCACACCAGATCCGTGGCGTGAATCCCGACGACGCGCCGGCCCGGGAAGAGATCCGCCAGCGCGTGCATCGCGATGCGGTCGGCGGGGTCGTTGAACGTCGGGACGAGCACCGAGCCGTTGCAGACGTAGAAGTTGGCGTAGCTCGCCGGGAGCCGCTCGCCGCGCATCATCACCGGCTCGGGGAAGGGAAGCTTGACGACGTGGAGCGGCCGTGTGCGTGAAGCGTGCTGCAACCGCCGCAGGTTGTCGTGCGAGCGCTTGTGGTTCTCGTCCGCCGGATCTTCCTCGTACGCGAGCGCGACGGTGTCCACCGAGGTAAAGCGCGCGACGTCGTCGATGTGGCCGTGCGTGTCGTCGCCCACGCAGCCCTCGCCGAGCCAGACGGTGGTGGTGATCCCCAGGTATCGCGCGAACGCCTCCTCGTATTGCTTGCGCGTCATTCCCGGATTGCGCACCTGCACGTTGGACAGCAGCCACTCTTCCGTGACCAGCAGCGTTCCGGCGCCGTTGGTTTCGATGCCGCCGCCCTCGAGCACGAGCGGGCCGGCCCGGTCGGGGCGCTCCGCGCGCTTCAGCGGGAGGCCGCTGATCCTTCCGACCGCGTCCGGCACCTGAGCGTCGAGAGAATAGTTGTCGTACTTGGCCCAGGCGTTGAACTCCCACCCGACCCACTGCAGCGATCCGTCGCGCACCACCGCGGTGGGCGCGGAGTCGCGCAACCAGACGCGGTCCGTCGGCACGATATGCAGCCGGAAGCGCTCGGGGTCCACGTGATGGGCCGCGAGCATCCCGGCCGCGAGCTCGCGCGAGCTCTCGTCATGGCAGAGGATCTCGACCGGCTCGGAGCGCGTGAGCGCGCGCGCGATCTCGGCGTACACCCAGGTAACCGCATCGAGCTTGCCGGGCCAGTCGGGCTCGTGGTGCGGCCAGGCGATCCACGTCGCCGAATGGGGTTCCCACTCTGCCGGCATGCGGGGCGGGGAGGCGACTCCTGGTGTCATCCCAGCGGAATCCAAGAGGTGAGAAGCCAGAGTGCCAGCACGCCAGAAGTCAGAAAAACTAGCGGCCGATGTAGCGGTTCAGGATCTGGCCGTAGGCGTCGATGCGGCGGTCGCGGAGGAAGGGCCAGCTGCGGCGGGTGGATTCGATCACGGCGGGATCGCACTGCGCCACGAGCACTTCGGGCTCGGTTCCACCCTCGACCAGCATGCGGCCGAAGGGATCGGCGATAAACGAGTGGCCGAAGAACTCCAGCCCGTTGGTGCCGGGCTCGTCCTCGTGCCCGCACCGGTTGGGCGACGCCACGTACACGCCGTTCGCGATCGCGTGGGCGCGCTGCGCGGTCTGCCACGCCTGCACCTGCGCCTCGCCGAACTCGTCCTTCTCCGACGGGTGCCAGCCGATCGCGGTCGGATAAAAAATGACTTCGGCGCCGAGCAGCGCCGTGATGCGCGCCGCTTCCGGGTACCACTGGTCCCAGCAGATGAGCACGCCGATCGTGGCGTAGCGCGTCTTCCAGACCGCGAACCCGCCGGTCGGGTTGGACGCGGTCTGCGCGTCGCCGGGAGTGAAGTAGAACTTCTCGTTGTACAGCGGGTCGTCGGGGATGTGCATCTTCCGGTACACGCCCAGCAGCTCGCCGTCCGCGTCTATCACCGCCGCGGAGTTGCGGTACACGCCCGCGGCCTGCCGCTCGAACAGCGGTACGACGATCACGACTTCGAGCTCCTTCGCGACGGCGGCGAGGCGCTCGGTCGTGGGGCCGGGGACAGGCTCGGCGAGATCGAACCGCTCGACCTGCTGCGACTTGCAGAAGTACGGCGCGTTGAACAGCTCCTGGAGGCAGACGATTTGCGCGCCGCGGCCCGCGGCCTCGCGCACGCGCTCGATGGCGCGATCCACGTTGGTCACGACGTCGTCGGTGACCTTCTCCTGGATGATGCCGACGGTAAACGGCTTGCCCGTCATCGCGCGCTCGCGCTCAATGCAAGAGCTGGCGCAGCACGTACGGAAGGATCCCGCCGTGCCGGTAGTAGCTGAGCTCCTCGGGCGTGTCGATGCGGGCGCGCGCGCTGAACGTCTTCACCTCGCCGTCTGACGCCACCACGCGCACGGTGAGTACGGAGCGCGGCTGCAGCGTCTCGTCGAGCCCCTCGATGTCGTACGTCTCGAAGCCCGAGAGGCACAGCGTCTCGCGCGTCTCGTCGTTCACGAACTCCAGCGGCAGGACGCCCATGCCTACGAGGTTCGAGCGGTGGATCCGCTCGAACGACTCCGCAATTACGGCGCGGACGCCGAGCAGCGCGGTTCCCTTGGCGGCCCAGTCGCGGGACGATCCGGTGCCGTATTCCTTGCCGGCGATCACCAGCAGGGGAGTGCGCGCGGCCTGATAGCTCATCGCCGCGTCGTACAGCGGCACGGGCTCACCGCCGGGAGCGACCGCCGTCCACCACCCTTCCTTCCCGGGCGAGAGCTCGTTACGCAGGCGGATGTTGGCGAAAGTGCCGCGCATCATCACTTCGTGGTTGCCGCGGCGCGATCCGTACGAGTTGAACTCGCGCGTCTTTACGCCCTGGTCGATCAGCCATTTGCCAGCCGGGCTCGCGGCCGGGATCGAGCCCGCCGGCGAGATGTGGTCGGTGGTGATCGAATCGCCGAACTTTCCGAGCACGCGCGCGCCGCGGATAGGGCGCACGCCCGGCGGCTCGAGCGTCATGCCGTCGAAGAACGGCGGGTTTTTCACGTACGTGGACTGGGCGTCCCACTCGTATAGATCGCCGGTCGGCGTGGGGAGCGAGCGCCAGTTGTCGTCGCCGTCGAAGACGTTGGCGTACTGCGTCGTGAACATCTCCTGCTTCACCGAGCGAAGAATCTCGTCCTCGACTTCCTTCGGCGCGGGCCAGATGTCGCGGAGGTACACCGGCCCGTCCTTGCCCGGACCGATGGGCTCGGTGTCGAAGTCGATGTCCATGCGGCCGGCGAGCGCATACGCCACCACCAGCGGCGGCGACGCGAGATAGTTGAACCGCGTGTGCGGGTTGATCCGCCCCTCGAAATTGCGGTTGCCCGACAGCACGGCCGCGACCACGAGCTTGTGCTCCTCGACGGCGGCGGAGATCGGCTCGGGCAGCGGGCCCGAGTTGCCGATGCAGGTGGTGCAGCCGTAACCCACAGTGTGGAAACGGAGCGCGTCCAGCGCTTCGGTCACACCCGCTTTCGCGAAGTAATCCGTCACGACCTTGGAGCCGGGCGCGAGACTGGTCTTTACCCACGGCTTCGTAGACAGCCCCTTCGCCACCGCGTTCCGCGCGAGCAGCCCCGCCGCGAGCATCACGCTCGGATTGGAGGTGTTCGTGCAGCTGGTGATCGCGGCGATCACGACCGAGCCGTGCCGCAGTGGGAACTTCGCGCCGTCCATCTCGACCGGAATCGCGGTGTGAATGTGGTTCTGCTCTTCGGCCGTGACGGCAACGACGTTCGGCGACAACCCCGGCGAAGCGGAAACCTTGGTGGCCTGCCGCATGGTGGCCAGCGCCTGCAGAGTGCCGGCCTTTGCGAGCTCGTTCTCCAGCGACTCCCGGAAGAGCTGCTTGGCCATCTTGAGCGGCACGCGGTCCTGCGGTCGCTTCGGGCCCGCCAGGCTCGGCTCGACGGTGCTCAGATCCAGCTCGGCCGTGTCGTTGAAGACAGGATCGGGGCTGGCGTCGGTGCGGAAGATCCCCTGCTCCTTGCAATACCGCTCGACCAGCTCCACATGCGCGGGGTCGCGGCCGGTAAGCCGGAGGTAGCGGAGCGTCTCGTCGTCCACGGGGAAGAAGCCCATCGTCGCGCCGTATTCCGGCGCCATGTTCCCGATCGTGGCGCGGTCCGCGAGCGAGAGATTGCTCAGCCCCGGCCCGTAGAACTCGACGAACTTTCCGACGACCTTCTTTTGCCGCAGCATCTGCGTCACGGTGAGGACGAGGTCGGTCGCTGTAGCTCCGGGTGGCAGCTCACCGTGCAGCTTGAAGCCGACGACTTCGGGTATCAGCATCGACACGGGCTGTCCTAGCATCGCGGCTTCGGCCTCGATTCCACCGACGCCCCAGCCGAGCACGCCGAGTCCGTTGATCATCGTGGTGTGCGAGTCGGTTCCCACCAGTGAGTCCGGGTACGCGTGCATCTCGCCGTCGAGCTGATGCGAAAACACGACGCTCGCCAGATACTCGAGGTTCACCTGGTGGACGATGCCGGTGTCGGGCGGCACGACGCGAAAGTTGCGCAGCGCGCCCTGGCCCCAGCGCAGGAACGCGTAGCGCACCTGGTTTCGCTCGAACTCGCGGTTGGCGTTGATCAGGAAGGCCGCGTCCGAGCCGTACTCGTCCACCTGCACCGAGTGGTCGATCACGAGATCCACCGGCTGCAGCGGGTTGATGCGCTTGGGATCGCCGCCGAGGCGCGCGAGCGCGTCGCGCATGGCCGCGAGGTCCACGACGGCCGGGACTCCGGTGAAATCCTGCAGCAGCACTCTGGCCGTCCGGAACGCGATCTCCTTTTGCGCGTAGGGCGCGAGCGCCCACCGGGCGAGCGACTCCACGTCGGCCGGCCGGACGAAGGCCCCGTCTTCGTTCCGCAGGAGGTTCTCGAGCAGAATCTTGAGGCTGACGGGCAGCTTGTCGGCGGTCGAGCCACCGATCCGCGCCAGGCTGTCGAGCCGGAAGATCGTGTATTCGTTGCCGGCGGCGGCGAGCTTGGCCCGCGCTCCAAATGAGTTGGGATGACTCATTCGCAACAATCTAGTTAGCGGATGGGTGGGTCTGCGCGGCCAGGACTTTTTCGCAAACCAACTGCGGTTACAAGTCACTAGTCACTAGTCACTCGCCACTCGCCACTGTTTCATTGGCTTGCGTCCCTTCCAACGCCGTCGCCGGCTCAGCGCCCACTCGCTCCGCATTGATCGCGAGCGTCGGACAGTGGTGCACGAAATCGCCGTCCGCGGGCGACCAGCTCACCGCGCGCTCGCGGGAGAATGCCTTGCCGTCGGCGCCCATGCCCATGAGGTCCGGAGCGAGCGCGGCGCACAGCCCGCAGCCGATGCACTTGTCCTTGTCCACCTCCACCCGCATGTCGCGGCGGGGGTATACGCCGCTCTCCTGCTCGAAAGCGCTGTCGTAGAAATCGAGCGCCTCGCTCGCCGCGTCGTAGCCCGCGGCGATCAGCTCGGAAGTGTGCGAGAAGCTGAACCAGCCGATGTGGGAGACCCTTGGCCGGATGAGGATCATCGGCGGGCCGGACCAGTGCGTGAGCGGCACGAGTTGCAGGGCGTGCATCATGGACGAAGCCGCGCGCATGTAGATCGAGCCGAAGCCGTGCGAGAGGATGTCCTCGCGGCGGACTATCTCGGTGCTGCCGACGTCCACCGCGATCACGGCGTCCATCCCC